>JBOGNJ010000246.1:0-5848 GCA_050746905.1 Candidatus Acidiferrales bacterium | reverse complement strand
GGAATATCGCGTGCGCTTCCGTATTGACGGCATTTTGCAGAACGTGATGTCGCCGCCAATGAAACTGAAAGATGCGATCACCAGCCGCATCAAGATCATGTCCAAGCTGGACATCAGCGAGAAGCGGTTGCCGCAAGACGGCCGCATCATGATCAAGTACTTCAAGGACGGCAAAAAGAAGGAATTGGACTTCCGCGTTTCGACGGTACCGACGCTTTTCGGCGAAAAGATCGTCATGAGGTTGTTGGATAAAGAAAATCTGCGACTGGACATGACGAAGCTGGGTTTCGAGCAGGAATCGCTCGATAAATTCGCAAGAGCCATTTTAAGACCGTACGGCATGGTGTTGGTCACGGGACCGACGGGATCGGGCAAAACGAATACACTGTATTCGTCCGTGGCCCGGTTGAACACGCCGGAAACGAACATCATGACGGCCGAGGATCCGGTCGAGTTCCAGTTGGCGGGGATCAACCAGGTTCAGATGAAGGAACAGATCGGATTGAACTTCGCATCCGCCCTGCGCGCTTTCTTGCGGCAGGACCCCAACATTATTCTGGTTGGCGAAATCCGCGACTTCGAGACGGCGGAAATCGGCGTGAAAGCCGCTCTAACGGGCCACCTGGTGCTGTCGACTTTGCACACGAATGATGCACCTTCGACGATCAGCCGCTTGATGAACATGGGCATCGAGCCATTTCTGGTGGCGACTTCGGTGAATTTGATTTGCGCGCAGCGTTTGGTGCGGCGAATCTGCTCGCAATGTAAAGAAGCAATGACCATTACGCCTCTGGCCCTTACCGATGCGGGCTACACCGCCGAGGAGGCGAAGACGACCACCGTATACCACGGGCGCGGCTGCGGAACGTGCAACAACACGGGCTACAAAGGACGCGTCGGCCTATACGAGGTGATGGAAATCAACGACGAATTGAAGGAGTTAATTCTGGTGGGAGCTTCTGCATTGGAATTGCGAAAAAAGGCTCTGGACGGCGGAATGATCACATTGCGCCGCAGCGGCTTGATCAAGATTGCATCGGCACAGACAACGCTGGAAGAGGTTATACGCGAGACTGTGCTCTAGACGAAGGGGTGAAAGATGTCGAGTATTTCGCTAAGTGAACTGCTGAAGAAGATGATCGAGATGGGCGGGAGCGACCTGCACCTGTCAACGAACAGCGCGCCCCGCGTCCGCGTGAACGGGAATCTGCGGCCGCTGGACATGACGCCGTTGACGGCTGCCGATACGAAGGCTCTGGCCTACAGCGTGTTGACGGATGCACAGAAGCACCGCCTCGAGGAAAATCTTGAACTCGACTTCTCGTTCGGTTTGAAAAGCCTGGCGCGGTTCCGCGGCAATATTTTTCATCAGCGCGGGGCCGTCGCGGCGGTCTTCCGGACAATTCCGTGGGAGATCAAGTCATTCGAGAGCCTAGGATTGCCGCTCGTCGTAAAGACGCTATGCGACAAGCCGCGCGGGCTCGTGCTGGTTACCGGGCCGACGGGTTCGGGCAAGTCCACCACGCTCGCGGCCATGCTCGACAAGATCAACAACGAACGCGAAGAGCATATGATTACGATCGAGGACCCGATCGAATTTCTTCACAACCACAAGAAATGCCTGGTCAACCAGCGCGAAGTGCACTCGGACACACATTCTTTTGCGAATTCGCTGCGAGCCGCGTTGCGCGAAGACCCGGACGTGGTGCTGATCGGCGAAATGCGCGACCTGGAAACGATCGAATCCGCGCTCCGAATCGCTGAGACGGGCCATTTGACTTTCGCAACCTTGCACACGAACTCGGCGATTTCTACCATCAACCGTATCGTGGACGTGTTCCCCGCGCACCAGCAGCCGCAGGTGCGAGCGCAATTATCGATGGTGCTCGAAGGCATACTCTGCCAATCGTTGCTGCCGCGCATTGACGGGCGCGGGCGCGCCATGATCATGGAAATCCTGATTCCGACCTCCGCGATCCGGAACCTGATCCGCGAGGACAAAATTCACCAGATTTATTCGGCCATGCAAACGGGCACGGGACAAACGGGAATGCAGACATTCAACCAATCACTCGCAAACGCGTATTTCCAGAAACATATCAGCATGGAAACAGCGCTTTTGCGCTCATCGAATGCAGACGAATTGCAGGATCTGATCAATCGGAATGTGACATCGCCAGTGGCAACGGGTAAATCCCCCGCACGCCGTTAAATAGCGGCAAACGGAAAAGGGAAATAGGAGGGAAGGAACATGCCGGTCTTTACATATACAGGAGTGAATCGGGGCGGGACGAAGGTCACGGGGGAACGCACCGCGACGACCAAGGCGGAGCTGCAGTCACTACTACGGCGGGAGCAAATCAACGTCAACAAAGTTTCGGAGAAAGGCAAGGAATTTGCGTTCCCGACCTTTGGCGGCGGCGTGAAATCCAAGGAACTGGCCATATTCACGCGGCAGTTCTCTGTGATGATCGACGCCGGATTACCGCTAGTGCAGTGTCTGGAAATTCTCGCCAATCAGCAAGAGAACAAGACATTCCAGAAGATACTGACTGGCGTTCGCGCCTCGGTGGAAGGCGGCGCCACGCTGTCGTCCTCGATGAAGCAGTACGAGAAGGTCTTCGACCCTCTTTACCACAACATGGTGGAGGCGGGCGAAACCGGCGGTATTCTGGACACCATTTTGCAGCGGCTTTCGACATACATCGAACAAAACGTCAAACTCACGCGCGCGGTGAAGTCGGCGTTAATCTATCCGATCTCAGTGCTTGGCATCGCAGGAGCGGTGATCATTTTGCTGTTGTGGAAAGTGGTTCCGATCTTTGTGACGCTGTTCGCCGGACTCGGGGCGGATCTGCCTCTTCCGACGCGCATCGTGATCGGCCTGAGCCGCTTCATTGGAAGCTGGTTCGGATTTCTGATTCTGGCGGCTTTCGTCGGGACTGTGATTGCATTGAAGGTTTGGTACGGAACGCCGCAGGGAAGGTATGCAATTGATGCCACCTTGCTGAAGCTTCCGATTCTGGGGATGATTCTGCGGAAAATTGCGGTCGCGCGGTTCACGCGAACGCTTGGCACGTTGATTTCGAGCGGCGTTCCCATTCTGGAAGGATTGGACATAACCGCGAGGACATCCGGCAACGCGATCGTCGAGCGGGCCATCCAAAAAACACGTAAGGCTGTCGAGGCGGGCCGCTCGTTGGTGGATCCGCTAAAGGAAACAGACGTCTTTCCGGGCATGGTGACGCAGATGATTGCGGTGGGCGAACAAACCGGCGCGATGGATACCATGTTGCAGAAGATAGCTGACTTCTACGAAGATGAAGTCGACTCTGCCGTGAAAGATTTGTTGACGCTGCTCGAACCGGTGATGATCGTATTCTTGGGCGTCGTGGTCGGCGGAGTCGTCATATCGATGTATTTGCCTCTGTTCTCGCTAATCGGGAAGCTGGCGGGCGGAGCCGGCTAGAGATTTTGCTCGCCAACAAGACGGTCCCCGGCTGTCTGGGGCATATGCGGCTTCCTGTTGGGTATTCTAACAGGAAGCCGCATATCGGTTTGTTCTGCTGAGCGCAAACGGGGGGATCCGGTTCCTTGTGGGTGAGGGTGTCAGGAACGGATCGCGGATGGATCTCACACAAAATACCAGTGACTGGCTTAGTTGGCTGGGACGAGTCCGGTTTCTCGTCATCACCTTCCTTTTGGCAGTAGTGCTGGCTGTCAGTCATCTCACGCCACTCCCTTTAACTGCAAAATATTTTGTGCCTGTCATCCTGCTGTGGTACCTGCTCGCCATTTGCTACGTTATTCTGCTCCGCTGGATTCCGGAAGCGCGCTGGCACGCACCGCTGCAAATTATTGGCGACGTGATTTTAGTAACAGGGCTGGTGTATTCGACCGGAGGGCACGAGAGCTATTTCATCTCGCTTTATCTGCTGGTTGTGTTGATGGCGAGCGTGATGTTACCCCGGCGGGGCGTATTTCTGGTGGCTGGCGCTGCGTTTGCGCTGCTCGGAACGCTGGTCGAGCTGGTGCAATACGGTGCAATTCCACGCACATCGTTGACTACGCCGACGCCGCGGGCCCTTGAATTCTGGGTTTTGAGCAACCTCGTCGCGTTTTTTGCGATTGCGTACCTGGGAAGCCTGCTGGCGCACATGCTGCGGAGCAAGGGCGTTGAGCTCGAAGAGAAGCGCGAGGAGCTGAGAGATTTACAGGCATTCAATGAAGACATTATTCAGTCGATGCGCGGCGGACTGATCACCACGGATCTCGAAGGACGTATTTTGCTGGTGAATCGCACTGGAGGCGATATAACCGGAATTTCTCCTGCGGCATTCGAGGGAAAACAGATTCGCGAGGTTCTTCCCGGCTTCTGGCTGACGGACGCGGATACAGGGACGGGTTTCCTTGCATCCAGGAAAGAAACGGAATTCCAGACGCCGGACGGCGAGCGCAAATTCCTGGGAGTATCGGTATCGCCGCTGCGCTCCGGCCAGAACCAAATCAGCGGATATGTCTTCAGCTTTCAGGACTTGACCGAATTAAAGCGGCTGGAACATGAAGTGGCGACCAAGGAAAGGATGGCGGCGGTAGGGCGGCTTTCCGCGGGAATCGCCCACGAAATTCGTCAACCACTGACGGCAATGACCGGAGCGCTGAAAGAGTTGGCCCGGCTGGCGCCTCTTGATGAAGACGATAAAAGGCTGGTGCAGATTGTGAGCCGCGAATCCGAGCGGCTGAACCAGATTATTACCGACTTTCTGGATTACTCGCGGGATAAGCAGTATTCCTTTTCCGAGACCGATATCATTGTGCTGATTGATGAGACGTTGATGCTGATCGAGCGCGAACAGGGTACAGCGGGGAAATACCGAATCGACAGGCAATTCACGGTGCAAAACGCGCGAGCGCGCGTGGATCGCGACCGCGTCAAGCAGGTGCTTTGGAATCTGTGCAACAACGCTCTGAGAGCGATGGCCGAAGGAGGCACATTAACGGTCCGATTGGATGCGGATGCGGATTGGGTGCGCATCGGAATTCGCGATACGGGGATAGGAATGGACGCCCGTCAGGCGGGCAAGCTGTTCGAGCCGTTTCAGTCGGGATTTCCTCAGGGGACGGGACTGGGGCTGGCAATCGTCTACCAGATCGTGCAGGCGCACGAAGGGCATATCCGCGTGGAATCGGAGCCTGCGCACGGATCGGCGTTTGTGGTCGAGCTGCCGCGGCGCGGAGCAACTCGCCTTGCGGGAGATAAGCAGCACGAGAACGGCGAAACGCGCATGGCTTCAGCGGGGCGGGAATAAGCAACATGGCGCAACTACTCATCGTGGACGACGAACGCTCCATTTGCGAACTGCTCGAAATCACGTTTCGCAAGGAAGGCCATCGGGTAGATATCGCCGCCAGCGGCGAGGCTGCCAAGAAACGCCTGGAATCGCAAATCTACGACATTGTTATTTCTGACATTCGTATGCCGGATATGACCGGCGTCGAACTGCTGCAGTACGCCAAGGAAGTCTCTCCCGCCGCTGTGTTTATTTTGATCACGGGCGTGCCGACTCTGGGCACAGCGATTGATGCCGTCAATTTCGGCGCGGACCGCTACGCGATCAAGGGTGACAAGCTCCTCGATGAATTGAAACCCGCCGTAAAGCAGGTGGCCGAGAATTTGAAGCTGAAGAAGGAAGCGGGAATTCTCCGCCGTGAGATTCGCCGCCTGACGGGCCTGGATCACATTATTGGAACAAGCCCGAACATGCGCGCGATTTTCGATTTGATCCAGACAATTGCTCCGCAATCGAGCCGCGTCCTCATCACGGGCGAAAGCGGCACCGGAAAGGAA
>JBOGNJ010000245.1:0-1462 GCA_050746905.1 Candidatus Acidiferrales bacterium | reverse complement strand
AATCCCAGTGCAAAAGCCGCGGAGCCGTTTGTCATCGAGCGCTATTCCACGAACGTGCTCTTCGAAACCGACGGCACAGGCGAGCGCCTGCAGGAAATGCGCGTCAAAATAACGGACGACGCGGGCGTCAAACAACTACACACCCTCACTTTCAACTACAACTCCGCGCACGAAACATTCGCGCTCGCCTATTTGCGCATCACGAAGCCCGACAACAGCGTCACCGACTCAAACGCCGCCGCCATCGCCAAGATGCTCGACGATCAGCCCGCTCCCGCTGTAAAGGACGCTCCGAATTTCAAGGAAATCCGCGAAGTGCACGTCACCATGCCTCCCCTTGCGGTTGGCGATACGTTGAGCTACGAAGTGGACACGAAAATCGTTAAGCCCGCTGCGGCGGGTGATTTCTGGTTTTCGCACGACTTTCTTTCACGCACGCGGGCAAGCGATGAAGAGCTGCAGATTGATTTGCCCGCCGATCGCGCGATCCACTTGAAAACAGGCTCACAATTTTCTCCCGTGGTGACTTCCAGCGGCGCGCGCAAAATCTATACATGGAAACGCACAGATGCTCCGGCCGTTCCCGCAAAATCTTCCGCGGACGAAGGCGCACAAGCAAACAACAAGTTTCCCGACGTCGTTTTGACAAGTTTTGCGAACTGGGAGGCGGCCGGCAAATGGTTCGCCGCGCTCGAATCTCGCGCTTCAAAACCAGGTCCCGCAATCGCCGCCAAGACGGAGGAGATCACCGCAGGCAAGACGACCGACGCGGAGAAAATCGAAGCTCTCTACGATTTTGTCGCGAAACAAATTCGCACTGTCGCCCTCCCGTTCGAGCAATTCGATTTTGCGCCGCGTGACGCCGCGGCAACCCTGACCAACGGCTATGGCGACGATCTCGACAAGTGCGCGCTGCTCGCGGCGATGGTGAACGCGGCTGGATTTCACGGCGACGTGGCCCTGCTTTCTTCCTCCGCGGAGATCGTCCCGGATTTGCCGCCCTGGCCCGGCGCTCTGAATCACGCCCTCCTCGTCGTCGCGGCGGGAAAAGACATCCTATGGATGGACCCTTCCTCCGACGTGCTTCCGTTTCGCATGTTGGTCCCCAATCTGCGCGGCAAGCAGGCTCTGATTGCTTCTTCGGCCGTGGCGCCGCATTTTGCCGAAACGCCGCGCGCCATTCCCTTCCAATCCGCGCAGACCGTCGCAATCACCGGGCGAGTGACCTCGCTCGGCAAATTGCTCGCGCGCGTCAGCTACGTTCTGCGGGGCGACAACGAAGTGGCCTTGCGCATGGCGTTTCACCGCACGCCGGAAGCGCAGTGGAAACAGGTAGCGCAAACGATGGCCACGCTCGATGGCTTCCGGGGCGAGGTGACCGCCGCGAAGCCGAGCGATCCCACAGCCACGCGCGATCCGTTCACGCTCGATTTCACTCTAGTCGACGGAAATTTCCTCGACT
>JBOGNJ010000244.1:0-21051 GCA_050746905.1 Candidatus Acidiferrales bacterium | reverse complement strand
CGGGGAAGGAGACAGTGCAATGCCTGCCACACGAATTGCAACTTTTGACGACTGGGTGGATTTATTCGGTTCTTGGCGCAAGGAAATTGGCGTCAACTACTCGGAAATCGAGAACTATAAGTTCGAGGCGAAATTCGGCCCGATCCGCTCCAGTGAAATCGAATTTGGAGCGTTCAAAGGCCGCTCAAAGTGGGAGAAAGTTCTCGAGATTCCCGACCAGCGGATACGCGATGGTCTGATGAATCTGATTATTTATCAAGGCGACACGGAATTCGCATCCGTCGAGCAGCAGCGCCACCTCTTTGAAGCATGTCCGAGCGAGCACGACCGCAAATCGCTTTGCCGCGTGGTGACCGAAGAGATGCGCCACGGCTGGCAAATGTGCACGCTACTCATCTCGCACTTCGGTTACGGCGGGCGCGTGGAAGCGCAAAAAATGCTGGAGCGGCGCGCGTTCGAGCAGAAGCGTCTCCTCGGCGCGTTCAACCAGGATGTGCGCAACTGGCTCGACTTTTTCACGTACACCGATTTCGTTGACCGCGACGGTAAATTCCAGCTCACCATGTTGAGCTATTCCGGTTTCGCGCCGCTGGCGCAGTCGATGATCCCCATGCTGCGCGAAGAATCTTTTCACTTGGGCACCGGCCACGATGGCATCAAGCGCATCGTGAAGGCTGGCGTCGTGCCGCTGCCAGTCGTGCAGAAATACATCAATAAATGGATTCCCGTCAGCAACGACCTTTTCGGCGTTGACCAGTCGAGCTCGGCCCACTGGTTTTACGTTTGGGGCCTCAAGGGACGTTACGATGAAGCGCAAAATCAACAGGCCGCCGACCTCGGCCACATGAACGAACACAATCGCAATCTCTATTACGCCGAATGCTTGAAGTTGATCGAGCAAATCAATAAGCACGTCCCGGCGGGCCAGACGCCGCTTTATGTTCCGAACCCGAGGTTCAATCGCCACATTGGTGAGTTCGCAAATCAACCGTACAGCGTCTCCGGCGAATTGCTTTCGCCGGAGAAATATGCGGAGCACACAAAGGAAATGCTTCCACAGGAAGAAGACCTGAAACTGATCAGTGACATTCAGAGCACGGAGCCGAAGTGGATCGCGCCGAAGGGCTCAATGGAGTAGTTTCGCGCTGCCTCGAACGACGACTGACATGCTAGCCCTGGAAAACGTTCGCGTCCAAACCGAAGGCCGCATTGCGCGGATCGTGCTCGAGCGTCCGCCGCTCAATGTGATGAATATTGCGATGATGCGCGAAATCAACGCGGTCATCGAGGAATTGGGTCCGGAGATGGATTTTCTCGTCTTCCAGGGCGCCGGGGAGAAGGGCTTCTCGGCGGGCGCAGAAGTAGCGGATCATACGCCCGTCCGCGTCGCGGATATGCTCCACGCATTTCATGGAATTTTCCGCGAAATATGGAGCAGCCGGTTCATCACCATCGCCGCCGTGCATGGTTATTGCCTCGGTGGTGGCTGCGAACTGGCAACGTTCTGCGATTTCGTCATCGCGGCCGAATCGGCGAAATTCGGCCAGCCCGAAATCAAGCTCGGTTGCTTTCCGCCGATGGCGATGGTCACTTTTCCCAGGCTGATCGGGATGCGCGCGGCGGTGGACCTGATACTGAGCGGTCGCACGATTTCCGCAGGCGAGGCGCAACACCTTGGCCTTGTTTCGCGAGTGGTTGCGGATAACGATTTGGAGAATGCCATAGCGGTATTGCTCGAAGACCTCGGCGCGCTCAGCCCGGCGGTACTGGGAATGGCCCGGCGTACATTGTGGAGCGCGGCAGGATTCGATTTGGAGAGCAGCCTTGAAACCGTCGAAGAATATTACTTGCGGGATTTGATGGAAACGAACGATGCGCGGGAAGGCATTCGCGCATTTCTTGAAAAGCGCGCGCCTGCCTGGCAGGGAAAATGAGTCGAATCGCGCTGTCACAAACTAAAGTGCGGTTGGAACTTGGAGCGTGGAAAGATGTCTGAAGACTTGCTCGCAAATCTGGAGATTGCGCCGGCCGAAGTGAAGCAACAGTTCGACAGCGGCCAAAAATTCCTTTTCGTCGATGTGCGCGAGCCGTGGGAATACCAGCTCTGCCATATCGAAGGCTCAAAGTTGATTCCACTCGGGCAGGTCGCCGCAAGCGTTCAGGAAATTGAAGCGGCGGAGACCGTGATACTTTTCTGCCACAGCGGACGGCGCAGCCTCGACGCCGCGGCGTGGTTGCGCTCGCAAGGTGTAGCCGGCGCCCGCTCCATGGCGGGCGGGATTGATCGATGGTCGCAGGAAATTGATCCACGCGTGCCGCGTTACTGAAAAGCGGGTAAAAATGGCGAAGTCAAAAATTAAATTCTGGCACAAGCCGACATGAACCTCCTGCCGCAAAGCAAGAGGTCTCTTGCTGGAACACGGGGCTGAACTGGAACTGCGCGATCTGGCAAAAGATCGCCTGAGCGTCGGGGAACTCGACAAGCTGATCGGAGACCGGGATTACCGGCTGTTCTTGAACACGCGAAACGAGCTGTATCGCGAGCGAAACATGAAAGACAATCCGCCATCGCGCGCCGACGCTTTGAAAATGATGGCCGCGCAGCCGAATCTGATTCGCAGGCCCGTGGTAATTTCGGGAAAGCAGATCGTGCTGGGATACGACGAAGAAGCGCTGCAGAAACTCGCTTAGGGAGCCGCGGTGAATAAAGTACTCATGCATTTGCGCGTAAATGGCGAAGATCGCGAAATCGCGATTGCGCCGAATCGGCTGCTGCTTGACGCGCTGCGTGAGGATCTCGGCCTGACCGGCTCGAAGCGCGGTTGCGACGATTCGAGTTGCGGCTGCTGCGCGGTGCTCGTCGACGGAACGCCGATGCTTTCCTGCGTCGCGCTCGCCGCCAGCTATGAGGGACGCGAAATCACCACGGTCGAAGGACTCGGCGGCCCGGGCGAACTCGACCCCGTCCAGGAAGGCTATGCGGAAATGGGCGGCGCGCAGTGCGGTTACTGCACGCCGGGATTCATGATCGCCACAAAAGCCCTGCTCGACCGCAATCCAGAGCCGTCCATGGACGAGATTCGCGAGGCGCTCTCCGGCAATCTCTGCCGCTGTACAGGCTACATGCAAATTTACGAGTCCGTGAAATACGCGATTGAAAAGCTGCGCGCGAAGTCCGCGACACAAGTTCCGGCGGCCCGCTGACTATGGCGAAAAATACCAACGGCTTCAACATCATCGGCAAGCCCATGGCGATGACGGACGCTCGCGCCAAAGTCACCGGCGTCGGCAAATACGCGGATGATCTTTCCGTCCCCGGGATGCTGATCGGGAAAATCCTGCATTCGCCGTACGCGCACGCGCGCATTCGCGCGATTGATACGTCGCAAGCGGAAAAGCTCGCGGGCGTCAAGGTCACCGCCACGGGTGAAGACGCGCGCAATCCCTACGGCATTTTGCCGATTGGCCACGACGAGCGGGCGTTTGCCCTCGGCAAGGCGCTTTACATCGGAGACAACATTGCCGCCGTCGCCGCGACAACTCCTGAAATCGCCGAGGAAGCGCTCGACTTGATTCGCGTCGATTACGAACAGTTGCCGGCATGGTTCGATCCCGAGGAGTCCATGGAAGCCGCCTCGAACTGGATCAACGACGAGCGGCCGCAAAATATCGAGAAGGACTATCACCATATTTTCGGTGATCCGCAAAAGGGCTTTGAGCAGGCGGACTTCGTTGCGGCAGAGCGTTATTACGCCGGCGAAGTCAATCAAGCCGCCATGGAGCCGCACGCGACTCTCGCGGTCTGGGAGCCGGACAATCGCCTCACAGTTCATTCTTCCACGCAGGTGCCGTTTTACCTTCATCGCACCATCGCCGCGGTCTGCGAAATGCCAATGAGCCAGATACGCGTGATCAAGCCGCTGATCGGCGGCGGCTTCGGCGGTAAAAGCGAAATCATCCCTTTGGAAGTTGCCGCGTGCGTCCTCGCGAAGAAATCGCGCAGGCCCGTGAAGATCACTTACACGCGCGAAGAAGTTTTCCTGGCGCATCGCGGCCGGCCCATCACCATCGTTTATTTGAAAGTTGGCATGACGCGCGCGGGAAAAATAACCGCCGTGCAGGCGCGCGTGATTCAAGATGGCGGCGCATACTGCGGCTACGGCCCGGTGACGGTGCTCTATTCGGGCGCGCTGCTCGGCGCGATTTACGACATCGCGAATGTGCAATACGACGGTTTTCGCGTCCTGACGAATAAGCCCGCATGCGGCGCGATGCGCGGCCACGGAACAGTCAACGTGCGCTTCGCCTTTGAATCGATCCTCGACCAGCTATCGCATCAGGCTGGACTCGATCCTCTCGAAGTTCGCCGCCGGAACTTGCTGAAAGCCCCGTGCATCACGGCGAATTCGCTTCGCGTCACGAGCTACGGCTTGCCGGAATGCATTGAGAAAGTCTTCGAGCGCTCAGGTTGGACAGAAAAGAAAGGCAAGCTGCCCTACGGCAAGGGCGTTGGCATGGCGTGCAGTCATTACGTCAGCGGCGCCGCGAATCCCATCATCCGTTCCAACATGCCGCACACCACCGTCCACATAAAGATTGACCGCGACGCGGCCGTCACCGTTTACACCGGCGCTTCCGAAATCGGCCAGGGCTCGGACACGATGCAGGTCCAAATCGCCGCGGAGGTCCTTGGAGTCACAGCGGATCGCATCAAGCTGGTTGCAGCCGACACGGAGCTTACGCCGATTGACCTCGGCAGCTATTCGAGCCGCGTCACGTTCATGGCCGGCAATGCCTGCCTGAATGCGGCGAAAGATATGCGCGGCCAGATTGTGGCTGCAGTGGCAAAGAAATTCGGCTGCCCTGCGGAAGATTTCGAAGTGAAAGACGGGCGCATTTCGCACAGAAACGATTCGAGCAAGAGTTTCTCATTCGATGAAGCGGTCGCTGTCGCGCTGGAGTTTCACGGCGCGCTGGTCGCTCGCGGCACTTATGCTCCGCCCGAAACGGCACGCGGCGGAAAATTCAAAGGCGCCGGAGTAGGCCCGTCGCCGGCGTACAGTTACAGCGCGCAAGTTGCGGAAGTCACCGTTGATCCGGAAACGGGCCAGGTCCGCGTCGATAAAATTGTCGCCGCGCACGATTGTGGCAAGGCGCTGAACCCTCTGACGGTCGAAGGCCAAATTGAGGGCTCGGTTTACATGGGTTTCGGCCAGGCGTTGCAGGAAGATATGATTTGGAAAGATGGCCGGCTGATGAATCCGTCGCTGCTCGAATATCGCATCCCCGCAACGAAAGAGAATCCGGAGATAGAGTCGATAATCGTCGAAAGCATTGACCCGGAAGGCCCGTTCGGCGCGAAGGAAGCAGGAGAAGGCTCACTTGCCGCGACCATCCCAGCGATTGCGAACGCAATTTTTGATGCCGTCGGCGTTCGCATCAATTCGATTCCCATCACGCCGGATAAAATCCTGAACGCGTTGCGCGAAAAGCAGAAATCGGCCGCCGGCAATGAAGCAAACGCGCCGAAGAAACCGGTTGCGGCAGGGAGCCATCGATGACGCTTCCTGCATTCAGCGTTCTTCGGCCCCACACAGTCGCCGAAGCTGTCAGTATGCTTGATCAGCACGGCTCCGATGCGATGGTGATTGCAGGCGGCACCGATGTGATCCCCAATTTGCAGATGCGCCTTTTCACGCCACGCGTGCTGGTCGACATAAAGCCGCTGCGAGAATTGGCAACCATCGATTTCTCGCCGCGCGGCGGCCTGCGCATCGGCGCGACAGCCACGCTGACCAATATTCTCGAAACGCCGTGGCTCCACGAGAAATTCCCCGTCCTCGCCGGTGCAATCAGCACTGTAGCCGGCCCGTTGCAGCGCAACATGGGAACAGTCGGCGGAAATCTGTGTCTCGAAACGCGCTGCCGCTGGTACAACCAGTCCCACTTCTGGCGTCAATCGCTGGGCGGCTGCTTGAAAAAAGATGGCGACATTTGCCACGTTGCTCCCGGCGGAAACTTTTGTTGGGCCGCATGGTCAGGCGATTCAGCGCCCGCATTTTTGACGCTCGACGCCGAACTGGAAATTGCGAGTTCGTCGGGCGCAAGGCGCATCGCTCTGCGCGATTTCTACAAAAACGACGGTATGGACCGCATCGCCCTCGCGCGCAACGAACTGCTTATCGCCGCCCACGTGCCCGCGCATATGGCTGGGCGTCGCGGCGTGTACCACAAACTCCGCGTTCGGGATTCGATTGACTATCCATTGGCAGGAGTCGCCGTATCGATGGAAGTCGACGCCGCGGGCATTTGCAGAGATGCTCGCATCGCTTTGTCCGCCGTGAATCCGGCTCCAGTGCTGGTGAAGCGCGCAGCCGAATCGCTCGTCGGCCAGAAGTGGTCGCTGGAACTCACGGATCGCGCCGCGCACGCCGCCATTCAGACGGGCAAGCCGCTGACGACTTCCGGCTCGACGCCCATGTATCGTCGTGACATGGTACGCGTTTTTACGCGGCGCGCGCTCGAAGACACTTGGAGAAACGGTCACGGAAACGCGTAAACCACGCTGTTTGCCTAAGCGCTAAGGAGAAATTGCTTGCCATCGGATTCGGGCGCCGTAATTGACATCCACATTCACATTCAACCGCTGCACATGTTCAAGCCGCATGCCCTCGCGCTGATTCAAAAAGGCCGCAAAGATTATCCTGAAGTCCACAAATATTCCGCGGATCCGAAACTGTTCCTGCAATTTCTCGATGAAGCGGGAATCGAGCGCGCGGGCTTGATCAATTATGTCAGCCCGGACGTGATTGGCTTTCCGCCCGAAGTGAATGACTGGATTGCGAACTATTGCTCGGCTGATCCCAAGCGTTTGCTCGCATTCGGTTCCGTGCACCCGAAATATGTGCCCGACGCGGGCGCGGAAGTCGATCGCCTCGCGAAATTGGGCATTCGCGGCCTAAAAGTTCATCCCTCGCATCAGCTCTTTGCGCCAAACGCCTATCGCGACGGCTTCGGGCCCCTCGCCGCCATGTACGACCGCGCGCAAGCCCACGGCATGCCTGTGATGATCCACACGGGAACTTCGATTTTCCCGGGCGCGCGCAACGTCTACGCCCAGCCGATGCTCGCTGACGACGTTGCCGTCGATTTTCCCAAACTCGTTATCATCCTGGCCCACGGCGGCCGCCCGCTGTGGATGAACGAAGCATTTTTCCTTGTTCGCCGCCATCCGAATATGTATATCGATATCTCCGGCATTCCGCCGCATCGGCTGATGGAGCATTTTCCGCGCATCGAAGAGATTGCCGATAAAGTGTTGTGGGGCACTGACTGGCCGGGCCCAGGCGTTCCCGGGATTCGCGGCAATATGGAGAAATTCCGCGCGCTGCCGATTTCCGCCGCCGCGCAACGCAAGATTCTTTACGACAATGCGGCGCGGTTGTTTCCGCCGCGCGCCTGAGCCCGTTCGACGAGGCTATAGATCGCGCACCAATTCATCCCAGGGAGAACGAATGGAAATCAAGACTGTCGCAATCATCGGCGCGGGAACCATGGGACGCGGCATCGCGTACTGCTCCGCGCTCGCCGGCTACCAGACGATTCTCGAAGACGTGTCGCCTTCGATGCAGGAGCAAGGCGTCGAATACATCCGCCGCGCCTTCGACGAAGGAATCGCGCGCGGCAAGGCCACTGAAGAACAGAAGCAGCAATCCCTCGCGCGCATCGTTACGTCTGGCTCGGTGCAAGACGCCTGCCGCGAAGCGGACCTCATTATCGAAGCCGTTCCCGAAGAGATGGAAGTGAAGCTCGAAATCTTCACCATCCTCGACAAGTTCGCCAAGCCCGGCGCGATTTTTGCCAGCAACACATCTTCGCTCTCCATCACGGAAATGGCCGCAATCACTTTCCGCGCCGAGAATTGCATCGGCATGCACTTCTTCAATCCGGTTCAGAAGATGAAGCTGCTCGAAATGATTCGCGGTCTGGAAACTTCCGAAGCGACCGTCGCCGCTTGCGCCGAAGCCGGCCGCCGCATGGGCAAGGAAGTCGTGGTGGTCCGCGAGTCGCCAGGCTTCGTCACCAGCCGTATCAACGCCATGATCGGCAACGAAGCGTTTTACATGTTGCAAGAGGGAATCGCGAGCGCCGCGGATATCGACAAGGCCTTGAAGCTCGGATTGAATCATCCGATGGGCCCATTCGAGCTGGTCGATCTTGTGGGACTCGACGTGCGCCTCAGCATCCTTCAGCATTTGCATCGCACGCTCGGCGATAAATATCGCCCGTGCCCATTAATCGAACAATATGTAAACGCCGGAAGGCTGGGGCGTAAGTCCGGCCGCGGCGTATTCGAGTACAAGGACGCGGCGGCAAAGCAGAAGGCTTAGGATTTGCGCCGAGATTCATGTGATGACTGACAACGCTGACAAAATCGTATTGCTGCAGGGCGACTTGACGGAGATAGATGCTGACGTCATCGTCAATGCCGCGAACAACGACTTGCATCTCGGTGGCGGCGTGGCGGGAGCCATTCGCTGCAAGGGCGGCGAGCAGATTCAGCGCGAATGCGACGCCATTGGCTCGGTTCCGGTGGGCGGCGCAGCCATCACGTCTGGCGGCCGGCTGAAAGCGCGCCACGTTATTCATGCAGCCAGCATGCAGCTCGGTGGCGCGACAACGGCGCAAGCACTGCGCAGCTCAACTGCCCATTCTCTTCGCATCGCCGCGCAGAATAATCTCAAGACCATCGCTTTTCCGGCCGTCGGCACGGGCATCGCCGGTTTCCCGATGCGCGAGTGCGCGGAAATCATGCTGGCCGAAGCGCAGAAGCATTTGCAAGGTGCGACTTCTCTCAAGCAAATTCAATTTGTTCTCTTCGACAAACACTCCCTCGAAATATTCGAGCAAGTGTGGAAAGAGACGAAAAAGAAGGAAAGTGCAGGGCCGTAACGCGCGGCGGCGCTGCTAAGTCTAAGGTTTCGAGGGTTTCTCTTCCGGCTTCGTCGTGGCGGCCTGCGTGCTCCCTGTTGCGGTATACGGTGACTTCATATACTTCTCGGCTTCCTTCTGTGCGCCGCCTGTGTTGTCCTTCAATTCCTCGGCCTTCTGATATTCGTTGATGGCGCGCTCGCGCGACCCGGTCAGGTCAAAAATCTTTCCGAGATAAATGTGGCTCCAGACCTCGACCCACTTGTAGCTGGAATCGAGGTCGCCATCAAGCGCGTTGCGGAAAGAGTCCGCCGACGCCGAATAGTTTTTCTGATAGAAATAAGCTTCGCCGATCCGGAAATCCGCCAGGGAATTGTTCGCCTGCAGGGCAAGCGCTTGCTGATATTGCTGAATAGCCCCTTGAAAGTCTCCCATCGCCGCCAGTCCTTCGCCGTGCGCGATCAGACCCCGCACATGGAGCTGCGGGCTTGATTTCAGCAGGTCATTGTCGGGGTCGATCGAGATGCCGTCGGGCTTCGGCCGTCCGAATGTCTCGATATCAAACGGAGTGCTCGTCCCGATCACCTGTACTGTTTTCGTAACCGGGTTTCCCTCCGTATTCACACGTATTTCCACCGGCATGTTGAAAGTCTCGAGCGGCTGCGCGACTTTGCCGACGACTTTGAAGCCCTTGGGCGTCCGGTAAACGATGTAATTCAGCTTGAATTCCGGAATCCCCGTCGAATTGAGCCATTGAGAAAAGAAAGCAATCAGATTCAGATGCGGTTTGCCAGCCTTTGGGGCAGGCAGCTTGGCTTCCGCAAGTTTTTCGAAATCCTCGATACTCGCGGTTTTTCCCACGTGCGCCGTGTAGAGGTCGTGCAGCAACGAATTAAAAGCGTCGTCTCCCATGGACGTGCGCAACATGTGAAACACCATCGCGCCCTTATCCACCACCACCGACTCGTACTGCTGCGAGTACGGCTGCAAATCCTGAGCCTGCGCGATGGGCGCGGCGCTTTCGAACATCACGGACCCGACGGCATAGTTCGTCAATTCGCGCCGAAAGCCCTGCTCGCCCTGCGAGTGCTCGATATACATGGCGCTCACGTATTGCGCCAGACCGTCCGTGACCCACGCGTCGCCCGGCGATGCAGGCAGCACTTGATTGCCCCACCACTGCTGGGCGGAAAGGTGCGCGAGTTCGTTTTGATTCACCGTCGTGCCCCAATCCCGCGCGCTCAGCAGCAACAATCCCGGAGCCGAGAAACCATCCACCGTCCCGTCCGGCAATTGCGCCAGCGTGATATTGGGCGACGGCAACGCGCCAAATTCGTTCGAGTAATAGGTGAGAACGTTGGCAAGTTCATCGCCGTAGCGGGAAGTTGTGGCGCTCGCCTCGGGTGGTGCGAACACCGAAATTGCCATCCCTTGCGCCTGCACCGGCGCCAGTTGCAAGTTTCCCGCGACAAACGTCCCCACCGGCCCGGCATCCTTGCAGTTGAACGTATAGACCGACCTGCCGGATTCTCCCGGTTTTTCGGCAGGCAGCGAATTCGGCGTCGACGATTGTCCCGTTCCGGTCACGGCGAAATTATCCGGCACGGTGATTTGAAACGTGGCGGTGTAGCGATTGGATGGATAACTCGTCAGCGGAAACCAGCGCGCCGGCAGCAGCAGGTACGCGGAATTCCTGTCGATCCACGCGAAACGAACATCCTTCGTCGGGCTGTCGTCGTCATTCGCGAAAGCCCCCGAGTAGTCGAAAATCAGTGTAACGTGCATGCCCGGTCGCGCCATCGACGGAAGCGACACTTCCAGGTCAAGCGGGTTGAACGAGTCGCGTTGAAAATCAAGTTTCCGGCCGTCAACCGCGAGCTTCACTCCGTCCACGTGCAAATCCGGATGCAATTCAACGAGGATGGTTCGCGACGCCGTTTTCGCCACCAACTCGACTTTCGCCTCGGCCGTCAGGTTCTGCTGTTCCGGGTGCAGTGCCGCTTGGACGTCGTAATGCACAGCCTCAAAATCGAACTTGGGGAGTTGCGTTTGCGCACTGGACGCACTGGCGCCGAAGCCGAGCAGCACGAGCAGAAATGCAAACTGGATGGCTGGCGAATGCCGGGTAATGCTTCTTTTTGATGTCATTTAGCGTCCGCTGGTTAGAATACCAAAACAAGCCTGCTAGTTGCCTGTCATCCGAAAGATTCCTGGTGCGTCAGTTTGAATTTTCTTGATCGTGACACAAGGAGTCAAAATTCAAACTGACCCATTACCAAAAGATTAGAGCATTGACGCAATCACTTCGGCGGCCCGCTCAATCGCACCGCCAGGACCCAGTTTCAGCCTCACTTCCGCCAGGTCGCGCTTCTGTTGCGCGCGCGCCTCGGGCGAATCCAGCAGCCGGCGAATCTCGCGTTCCAAAGCCTCCGCCGTAAATCGGTCCTGGATGAGCTCCGGCGCCACTTGCCGGCCGGAAATTAGATTCACCATGGCGAACAAAGGAGTCAGCACAAGTTGGCGCGCTATCGCCGCTGTAAGCCCCGAAAGCCGGTATACGACCACCATCGGCGTGCCAAGCAGGGCAGCCTCCACCGTTGCCGTCCCGCTCGAAACCACGGCGCAGTCCGCCGCCGCAAGCGCATCGTAAACCGCACCTGCAACGGATGTTATCTGCAAATCGCTCCGGTCATAATTGTCGAAAATATGCTCATCAAGCCCCGGAGCAACCACCAGGGCAAATTGTACCGGACTGTCCTTCTGCACGCGCGCACAAGCCTCCGCAATAATCGGCATGCTCCGCCGGATTTCGCTCGGACGGCTCCCCGGCAGTACCGCAACAATTGGACGCTTCGCATCCAGGCCAAATCGCTTGGCGAATTCCTCGCGCGTCATTTGCGGGTGGACCGAATCCACTAGAGGATGCCCGACGAAATCCACCGCGACGCCCGCTTTGCGGTAGATCTCCTCCTCGAAAGGAAAAATCACCAGCACGCGCTCAAATCGCCGCTGAATCCAGCGCATGCGGCGCGGCCTCCACGCCCAAATCTGTGGGCTGATGAAATAAACGATTCGAACGCTGTGCTTTTTCAACCGCCGCGCCAGGCCGAAATTGAATCCCGGCGAATCCACGGTGATCGCCAATGCCGGCTTGCGGCGAACAGCTTCACGCTCCAGTTTACGCCACGCACGCCAAACAGCGGGCAGCCGGTGCAGCACCTCCGTGATTCCCACCACGGCGATTTCGGAAGCATCCGCAACGATTTCCACTCCCGCTTCGCGCATCTTCGGACCGCCCATGCCGAACAGATGCGCCCCGGTACGCGTCTGCAACGCGCGCGCCAATTGCGCGCCGTACATATCGCCGGAGGCTTCGCCAGCGGAGATAAGAATTTCCGGCGGAGCTGTCATGCGGCCGGCTCAAGGCGTGCGGCAGTTAGGAATTCCGTGAGTAGGCGGGAAAGCAGCCTGCGCGGCGTCTCAGCGGTATCGCGCACTAGTCATTCGCCGGCAGCGGCGCGCCCGCCGGTATACTGCCTGGAACCGGCAAGCGAAGTTCCTGGTCTTTATATTGGAGCTGGTAGAGCCGGTAATAAATTCCGCGCCGCGCCAGCAGTTCCTGGTGCGTGCCTTCCTCGCGCAGCCTGCTCTTGTGGAACACAAGTATCCGGTCAGCGTGTTGAATCGTGCTCAGCCGATGCGCAATCACCAGCGCCGTGCGTCCCGAAAGCAAGCGGTCAAGCGCCTCACGAATCAGCGTTTCCGTCTGTGTGTCCACGCTCGAGGTCGCCTCGTCCAAAATCAAAAATTGCGGGTCATGCGCCAACGCGCGCGCAAAACTGATAAGCTGGCGCTGTCCCACCGAAAGCGTCGCCCCGCGCTCCGTGACTTCGGTGGCGATTCCGTGCGGCAGGGAATCGATAAACGGGCCCAGGCCTACTTCGCGCAAAGACTGCTCTACCGCCTCGCGCGTGATCGATTCCGTTCCCAGACGCACATTCGATTCGATCGTCCCGCTGAAAAGGAACGGGTCCTGCAACACGATTCCAAACAACCGCCGCAAATTCTGCAGATCGAGCTCGCGAATATTCACGCCGTCGAGCAAAATTTCACCGCGCTGAATGTCGTAAAAGCGCAAAAGCAATTGAATAACGGTCGTTTTGCCCGCGCCCGTGTGTCCCACAATGGCGATGCTCTGCCCCGGCGCGACGCGGAAGGAAACATCGCGCAGCACCCAATCTTCCTCGCTCGGATTTTCGCCGCCGCGATACGCGAACCACACATTGCGAAACTCAATTTCCCCCCGTGGCGCATTCAGCGCCACCGGGTTCTCCGCGGATTGCACTTTCAGCGGTTCATCGAGCAGCTTGAAAATCCGCTCGGAAGCGGCCATCGCGGACTGCAAAATGTTGAATTTCTCGCTCAAGTCCTGAATCGGCATGAAAAACCGCTGCGAATACATGAAGAACGCGGTCACAAGCCCGATCGTCAAACCTCCGATGAGCACGCGCACGCCGCCAAACCAGAAAATCAGTGCGTACGCGCTCGATGACAGCAACTCAATCGCCGGATAGAAAAGCGCAAACGCCCAAATTTGGTCCTTGAACGCCACGTTGTACGCGCGATTCAATTCCGTGAACTGTTGGCGTGACTTCCGTTCGCGGTTGAAAAGCTGAAGCACTGCCATTCCGCTGATGTGCTCCTGCAGAAACGCGTTGATGCGTGCGATGGCCGTGCGGATCCGGCGATTCGCTTCTCGAACGCTGTTGCGGAAGAGCCACGTGACCCCGAACATCAGCGGCAGCACGGCGAGCGCTGCAAAGGCTAGCCTCCAATTCAGTTTGAACATGTACGCGACCGCGGCCACCAGAAAGCAGCAGTCGTTCACCATGGCCACCACGCCCGCGGCGAACAAATCGTTGAGCGCGTCCACGTCCGTCGTCACCCGTGTCACCAGCCGCCCCACCGGCGTGCGGTCGAAAAAGCCCATCGGAAGCCGCTGCAAGTGCCCGAAGATCTGCTTCCGCAGGTCATACATTGTTTGCTGGCCCACGGACTGCATGATGCGCACTTGCCCGTACTGAATCGCGAAACTGAGGATCAGGGTCGCCATGAAGAAGAGCGATATCCACATGATCCCGTGGAATGCGGCGCCAATCGGTATCTTGTGGCTCACCCCCGGAGTGATGTAACGGTCAATCGCTATCCCAAACAGTCGCGGCGCGACGAGCTGCAAAGGCGTTATAACGATCGTCAGCCCGATGGCAAGGAATACCCGCCACTTGTAAGGCTTCAGGTATTTCATCAGCCGCCGCGTCAGTTGCGCGTCGTAGATGCGTCCCAGTTTCTCTTCTTCGTGATGGGTGCTCATTCTCTCGCCAGCTCTTCTTCCAGCAATTGCTTTTGGTAAAGCTCCGCGTAATACCCGCCACGGCCGATCAGTTCTTCGTGTGTCCCTTTTTCGATGACTTGTCCTTCGTGCAACACCACGATCTGGTCCGCGTCCCGCACCGTCGAGCAGCGATGTGAAATGAGGATTGTCGTGCGCTCCTTGAATATATCTTCAAGCCCCTGCAGGATCTTTTCTTCTGTGTCTGTATCCACGCTCGAGAACGCATCATCCAAAATCAGAATGCGCGACTGCCGCATCAGCGCCCGCGCCAGTGTAGTCCGCTGCTTTTGTCCGCCCGAAAGCGTGATGCCACGCTCCCCGACCAGCGTTTCGTACCGGCCTGGGAAATCCGATATGTCGCCTGCGATATTCGCGATGCGTGACGCGTCTTCCACTGCTTCCAGACTCGCGTCCTCTACTCCAAACGCAATATTCTCGCGCATCGTTTCGCTGAATAGAAACGCATCTTGCGGCACGAATCCAACCGCTTGCCGCAGCGTCGCCAGCGGCCATTCGCGAATCGGTTTGCCGTCAATGAAAATCGTGTCCGGCGGAGCTTCCCATAGCCGCGCGATCAGCGCCGCTAAAGTCGTTTTTCCGCTGCCCGTCGGCCCCACAATCGCAGTCGTCGACCCCGCCGGAATATGCAAATTGATGTCTCGCAGCACGGGCTCGCTCGCTCCCGCGTTCTTAGGATTCATAGGCGACTTGGAACCGTCGCCGCTGCGCACCGTCGGATATGTGAACGTCAAATCGCGAAATTCAATGTCGCCTCGTATCGCCTGCTGGCGCTCGCTCCGCGCGTCCGCATCGTTAATGCCCGGCTTTCCATCCAAAATGTAATTTAGCCGCTCCATGGAGGCCGCGCCGCGCTGAAAAATGTTCGTCACGAACCCCAGCGCGATCATCGGAAACACCAGCAAGCCCACAAAAAAGTAAAACGCGGTGAACGCGCCCAGCGTCATTTGCCCCTGAACCACCATGTGGCTGCCTTGCCACAGAACGAACAGGATCGAGAATCCGATGATCATTTGCAGCGCCGGAAAAAACATGCTCCACGCCCGAATCATGCGTATGTTCTCGCCCACGTACTGCCGGTTCGCCTCGTCGAACGACCGCGTCTCCGCCGCTTCCTGCCCATAAGCTCTCACCACGCGGATCCCCGTCAAATTCTCCTGTGCTTTTGCCGACAGCGTCGCCAGCATCGCTTGAATCTTTGCCTGCAACTCATGAATCACCGTGCCGAAGTATCTCACCGTGACGAAAACGAAGGGCACGGGCGCCAATACTTCCAGCGTCAGCAGTGGCGATATTTTCACCATCACCGCGATGGCCACCGCCATCCCCACGATTGTGTTCGCGCTGTACATGATGCCCGGCCCAAGCACCATCCGCACCGCCCCCAGGTCGTTTGTGCAGCGCGACATCAGGTCGCCCGTGCGATTCCGCACGTAATACTCCGGCTCCATCTGCACCAGCCGCGCCAGCAAATCGTTCCGCAAGTCGTATTCGATGTCCCGCGATATGCCGATCAGGATCCATCGTGATGCGAACGAAAAAACTCCCTTCACCGCTACCACGCCGACCAGCAGCAAACACAGAATGATCAACGTGTGTCGGCTGCCGGGATGGTAGAAGCTGAGAATCGGCGTCAGCAGAGAGTGCAACGGCGCCGCTGCTCCCACATGCGAAGCCGCCGTCAGGTTCGGCATCGGCTCCGGGGCGCGCGTCAGGCAATCGGTGATGATGCCGATGATCAACGGCGGCAGCGCGCCAATCAGGCCCATCAGCACCAGCGTGAGCAGGCCGAAAGCAGTCGCGCCCTTGTATGGCCGTAAATACGGCATCAAGCGCCGCAACTCAGTCCACGCCTTCGCCTTCTTCTTCGCTTGCTTTGGCAAGCTAACGGTTTGTGCTGCTGCGCTCATCTTTGCGACGTGTTGTCGATGGGCTCGAGCGTCGACACTTCTCCCACGAATTTATCGAAACTCCGGTCGAGCATTTGGTAGCGTTTCGCTGCCGGGTTCCATCGGACTCCGTAAGTTTGAATGTAACCGCCCGCCGGTTTTTGCAGCGGCGTAAAATACATCACCAAGCCCTTTTTTGCGTCCAGCTCGTATTGCAAACGCCAGCCGTTCACCGGCGATAGCGGTTGCCCTCCCAGAAATCCCGCGGGATTCTTGAAATGCTCGTCGCAGAGAAACACTTCCTTCCACGAGTTTCCACCCTCGTTCTCGATGATTCCCGCGCGCATCAACAAGTTCCCCGGAACAATTCCATCGGGTGGCTTCTTGATGCGGTTGACCACCAGCGCTTCCTGCTTGCCGTTTTTCGCCAGGTCGCCATAGGCAATCACTTCCGTTTCCGCGCCGAACAGTTTCTGCGTCACCTGATCCACTTCGGGTGGATAGGATGGGGCAGCCGGTTTCGCGGCACCTTGGGAAATTGGATGCGGGCTGCCGCCGCAGGATGCGAGCAACAGAAATGCGCCACACGCCAACAACAAGTACGATTGTCGCATCATTCTTCTCAACGTATCAAAACCCCCGGCTTATTTTTTGAGCACTCGATCATTCGCGCCTGTAGCTTTGGCAGCGTATTGTCCCTCTCTAAAGTATGGAGCAGTAATTCTAACGTGTGTGCGCTCCCGACGGAAGCGTCGCCTTAGCGCGCGGCGAGGATTTCTTCCATTCGCGCTTCAAAATTCGCTTCGCCCTCCGACCACAATCGGTAACGCTCCACGGGCAGCTTGGATTCGACGCGCGCCATCCAATCGTACAGTTTACGAATATTCTCACGCGTTTTCTCGTGATAGTTCCGCAGGTTTTCCGGCTGCGACATCAAAGCGACAAAATTCGCTTCATCGGGATGCTCCGGTTGCCATTCCCGCGCGCCTCCAAATCCCAGGAGTCCCGCATGGCCCGTAAAAATATGCTCGAAACCGGCGTCCACCAGAAAATGTCCTTGTTCTCGTGAAACACCTTCGTCGAATTCGTCTCCGTAACAATTAATTGCCAGCGGCTGCGGCTTCAATTCCCACCGGTTGCCACGCGCGTCGAGCATCCATAAATCCCACCATGCCTGGGTTTCGTACGAGGAGTCGCTGTGAACATGCTCCCTCGCCAGGTCGACGAGCACCTGTGCGCCGTATTCTCCCGAGCGCAAATCCTGTTCCAGGATCGGGGTTTCCGCCGTGTCCACGGCTCGAATGACAAGTTCACTGAAGCCCGGATGTTCCGCCGACACGGGGACCGTCTGCAGAAATTCCCGCCAGCGATCGAGCAGCGTCTCCTCGGAAAAATCCTGCACCCAAATGCTCGCATACGCGCGATTGGCCATGCGCAGTATTATACCGGATACAGGGACAAGGATTTAAGTGGCGGCCATCAGAGGGCCGCTTGGCAGGATGGACGTTACTTCTTGTCTTTATCTTGCGGCTTTTTACCCGTGCCGACTTCCGAAGAAATCCCCAGCAGCCTCTGACGCAACGATTCGCCCAGGCCCGCGAATACATCCGAGCAAGTATCGCGGAGCCGCTCTTCCGCCGCCTCGGAAAGCGTTTGCAGCACGGTCTTCGAATGCTGCCCGAGCGTCGTGGCCGACGCAAGCAGCCATGAATTCGACGTATTTTCCAGCCGTTCCTTGTACTGCTCGATGGATTTCTCGACCGAGCCTTTCATCTGTTCCAGCCACGCCGCCTGTTCCGCCTCGCGCCTGGCGTAGAATTCTTCGACCAGCGGCTTCAGTTGTTCCTCCAGATGACGCCGCGCTAGCGTCGCCCCCTGCACCATTCGCTCTTCGAGATGCGCGTCGAACTCGCCCAGCGCCTTGTCCGCGCCTTCCTTCATGCCTGTCTGTGTCTGTTCGGCCGATATTTTTGCTGCTTCCTCGAACCGCGCCAGGCTTTCGCCCGTGATCCGGCGAAGCTCGTCCGTCGCGCTCGCCGCCACCGTTTTCGCGGTCACCTCAAGTTGTTCGCGCGTGCGCTCCTTGATTTCTTTGGCATCCTCTTCAATCATGCCTTGCGCGTGCTCCACATAGCTGCGGCTATAGTGATCAAGCTCGGAGCCGAACATTTGCGAAACTTCGGCCGCGCGCTCGCGCATTCCGGCGGTGGACTGATCCATCATCTTTTCGAGCGTGGACTGCATGCTCGTCTGCGCTTTTTTCTGATACCACTCGGCAGCCTTATACAGCGCCTCGAATGTGGTATGCGTCGCGTCCGTGGTCTTGGTTTCGAGTTCTTCTTCCACGCGAGCCAGCGCCGCGCGGCACGTCTGCTCGAATTCAGCCGGCAATTCCGCGCTCTGTTCACGCATCCGCTGGAGCGAAGCCCCCAGGGCCTGCTCGGAAACCTCGTGCATTTGCGCGCGGAACTGATGGAGCGCGTCCTCGGCCTGATGGTTCGCGCTCGCAAGCTGCTCGCTCGACTGTCGGGCGCGCTCATAATGGGGCGCGAGTTGCTGCTCCACCTGCTCAGCCAGGCGTTTCAGCGCGTTATCAGCCACGTCATTGATGGGCTTTTCGAGTTCGCCGGCCTTCTTTTGAATCACGTCGTCGACGCGACGCTCCAGTTGCGCCGTCTGCGACGCCAGCAATCCGTCGAGATGCTTTTGCGCTTCGTCGTAAGCCGCGCGCGACATCGCTTCCATTTGCGCCGACGTTTCCTCGGCCCGCCGCACGGCGTCATCCGCCTTGCCGATCACGGCCTCGGCGCGCGTGCGCTCCTGTTCGAGCCCGGAGCACAATGTCTCCAGATTTTTTTGCGCTTCGGAAGCCGCCTCATCGAGCAATCCCTGCAGCGACGCGCTTCTCGCGGAAATCTCCTGCTCCGCCCGCGCTGTCGCCGCCTGGGAAATCTGATTCAACTGCTCGCTCATCTGCGCTGACGCACCCGTCAACGCCTGATCGAACTGTTCGCGCCACTTCCGCGTTGCCGCCTCGGATTCCGCGCTCAAATTCTCGCGCGACTGCGCCTGCAGCTTGCCCGCCGCGTCTTCGATTTCCTTGCGCCATGCTGCCAAACGTGCCTGTCCCGCCTCATCCAATTGTCGAAGAACGTCTTCGGTCGGTGCGGCGACCGTCGCGGAAGCGCCGCTCACCGGCAAATTCGCCGTGGCTTGCTCGACGGCGTGCTGCACCGATTGCTTCACCGCGTGGTCCACGGTTTGCTGCACGCTTTGCTGTATGGTCTGTTCGGCCAGCTTCGCAGCGGAGCTTTCAACCACGCGCTCGACGGCGGCTCGAATCTGCGCGTCCAATTCGGCCGGTTTCGGAGTGGATGACTGCCGCGCTTGCTCGAATGCGGCCAGCGCGTTTTGCACCACCTGCTGCGTCGCCTTCTCCACAAGCTGCTGCAGCGATCCTTGCACGGCGTCTTGAACCGCGCTATGCACCGTCGCCTGCACCGACGTTTCCGTGGCCTTTGTTACCGACTCCTTGACGGCGTCGTTCACCGTGGCGCGGACTTGCGCTTCCACTTGCTCCCGCGCGGTCCTTACTTCTTGCGCCACAGCTCCCGCCGCATCGCTCTGCATCGTGCGCCGCAGGTGCTGTTTCGCTTCCGCGAGCAGGCGTGCCATCTGGCGGGCCGTAGACATTGTTTCTTGTGCCTGCGCGTTCGCGGGCAGCACGCGCACTTTGTCTTCCCCTGGCGCGCTCGGCGCTGCTGGGCGAGACTCCATCTCAATTACCGGCGCGGGCGTTTCCGGCGCGTGACGTCCGTGGGCGACACCCTCCTTTGGTGGTGTCTTTGGTGCGGGCGGCGGTACGGGAATTTCAATGGAAACTTCCTTTTCATTGGGAAGCGGGAACCAATCGGCGGGCGGGAACGCGATGCCCCAGGCATTCCCCGGCACTGTAAACTGCACGCCAATCTGGAAGAGTTCGCGCACGGTCCGGGGACGTTGCACCCATGCCACGGTCGCTTCCACAATCCTGGGCGGCGCGTCAGCCTCCGCGCGCGGAATTTCGATCGTTATTTGGGAGCCCTTCGGAACGTAGTGTCTTGATTGGTACTTACAGCCGTGACAGTTGACCGATACGGTCGAAGTGCGCTCTTTGAACGCCTGCCCGAGGGCGTCCACACCTATCACGGTTACGGGGATAGCCTGCGCAATTCGCGTGCTTCGACGCTTCTGAATGTCCGCGTCGTTTGACGCCAGCGACTCAGTCACACACTTCTCCTCGGGGGCAGCTTCCTAACATACCATTCGGCGGCTCCAACACAGCCGTCCTCGAGGTACAGGTGACGCGAAAAGGGCAACTTTCCGGAGGGTATCTTACGGCGGTTTCAAGCGGCGTTTCAGCGCGTATCTGTGGACCGTCTGCTTGCCCCGAAAATCGCGTCCTTGATTTCCTTCGCGATCCAGAGCGGCCCCACCAGAAAATAAATCACGCCCTGAAAAAAGGCGGGCTTATTTCCCTCGATGCGGTGCCCGCCAAACAGAAAAATCCAGCCCAGTACGAACAGCGTCAGCCCTGCCTTCCAGCGCAGCAAGAGTAACAACACAATCCCGGCGATCACCAGCGGGATGCCGATACCGTGGCATAGTTTATTCCAACCATTCGTGTGCTCGTGGTCATAGCGCGCCATGTATTCGGAAAGCGAAACCATCGTAGGCCTCCGTGGTCAATCGTTAGCGAGCTTATATCCCAGGTCCGTGCGCATCCGCAAGCGCCCAGCGTCACAGGCGCACGATTACAGCCACGGTTTCTGACAAACTGCT
>JBOGNJ010000243.1:0-3703 GCA_050746905.1 Candidatus Acidiferrales bacterium | reverse complement strand
AATTACAGCTCGGACATCGATTTAATATTTTTGTACGACCACGACGGCGAAACCGCGGGCGGAGCATTGTCGGGGCCGTCCGGCGCGATTTCAAATCTCGAATATTTTGTGCGCCTGGCACAGGCCATCCTGAAATTGCTGACGGAAGCGACTCCGGAAGGCGCGCTTTTTCGCGTTGATTTGCGATTGCGGCCCGAGGGGCAGCAAGGCGAGATCGCGACGAGCTTGAGCGCGGCTGCCGATTATTATCGCGTGCGCGCGCGCGAATGGGAATTGCAAATGCTGATCAAGGCGCGCGTTTCCGCCGGAGAAGTTCCGACCGGCGAGAAGTTCCTCCGCGAAGTCCACACGCTGATTTACCGTCCGGAATTTCATTTCGCCGCCGTCGAGGCAGTCGTGAATGCGCGCGAGGAGATTTCGCGTTCGCTGCGACGCGGCACTGCTTCGACGGAAGATTACGCCGCGGAATGGAACGTGAAACTTTCGCCCGGCGGAATTCGCGACATCGAATTCCTGACGCAATGTTTGCAGCGCATTCACGGCGGGCGCGATCCGTGGCTGACGGGGCGGCGTTCCGGTTCGACTCTGGTCGCGCTGCAGCATTTGCACGACAAGGGATATTTGACGCAGCGCGATTTGTTCCGGCTCAGCTCGGCGTATCAATTTCTGCGCAAAGTCGAGCATCGGCTGCAACTTCGCGACGGCTTGCAGGAACACACGCTGCCTCGCAAGCGCGGCCAGCTCGACCGGATCGCGCGGCGGAGCGGAATCGACGCTGCAAGCGGCGTTAGCCCCGGCGAAGAATTGCTGCGGCAGACGCGCGCACATTTTGAGGAAGTTCGCGCGATTTACGAACGCGCATTGCCTTCGGACAAGCCGGATGAAGCGGACTGGCCGACGGGTTCCGAGCAGGCGTTGGGAACTTTCCTTGGAAGCGGCGATTCGCTGATGGCGCATCTGAAATTCGAGCATGCGGCGCTGGCGGAACGGCTGACGCATTATCGTCGCAAGGGAAATGCGATGGAGCGGCGAGGCGTGGAGAAATTCCTCGACGCGGCGCTGCTTTCGCGCCTGCTGCTTCGGCAACTCGACGAGCGTCCGGAGTGGATGGACCTTGCCGCGCAGCTTTTTTCGCTGAGCGATTTTGCCGCCGAGATGCTGATTCGCGATCCGCACGCGATTCGGCATATCACGACGGACAAAGGCCCGTTCGCGCCGGGACTTCCCTTTCAATCGACGATTGCGTCGCTGCGAATTAAGCATCGCGAAGCTGCGCTGCGCGCGGTGGCGCGTTCGCTGCTCGGCGAAGCGAAAGCGTTCGACACTTTTGCGGCGTTGACAGACGCCGCGGAAGAAGCGCTGCGCGGCGCGCTGGCTCTTGCGGTGCGAGGCGACGCGTCTTCGCGGGAAGTTGTTCCGGCTGGAAATGATGTGCGCGGCGACATCTCATTCGAGACTGCGCCGTTTACCGTGGTCGCGCTGGGGCGGCTGGGCACGCATGAATTCGATCTTGGCTCCGACGCGGACATCGTGTTTTTCACGGACGCGGGCGCGAAGGAAAATGAAATCGGCGAGTGGCGGCGCGTCGCGGAGCGTTTTTTGCACATCGCGGGAAGTTACACGAGCGACGGGCTGCTGCTGCCTCTCGATACGAGGCTGCGTCCGCGGGGCGGCGAAGGCGAGATCGTGCAATCGGCGGCGTACCTGCTCGATTATTTTTCGCGTGACGCGGAGGGCTGGGAAGCGGCGACGTATCTGAAGGTGCGTGCCGTTGCCGGGAATATCGCTCTCGGCGAACAAATTCTGGCGGACCTGCGCGAGATTTTGCTGCGACGATTCTCTTCCGCGCATGGCGGCGATCCTCGCGAGCTGGCGCGACAGCTTGTTCACACGCGCGCGCGTCTCGAAAATGAGAGGCGCGAAGGGCCGTCGGGATTCAAATCGTCGGCGGGCGGATTTTTCGACATTGATTATGTGGTGGCGTATTTGAAATTGTCGCACGGACTGTTCGGGAAAACCGAAAGCCTCAGGTCAGGCGGCGCAGAAACGGCGCGCGACCCTTCGCAGGCTCAGGGCAAGCCTGAGCTACAGGAGCAACGCTTGGGCGGGCCGGAGAATTTTGTGGAGCAGATTGCGTTTTTGGAGAAGAGCGGAGTTCTCGATGCGCGGCAGGCGGAAACGTTGCGCGACGCGGCAACGTTTTACCGTTCGCTGGACCATGCGATTCGAGTGGTGCTTGGGCATCCGCTGGCGGAGTTGCCGGAGCCGGCGCAGATTCCGCGCGTGTCGGCGCTGCTGGAGAGATGGGGCGTTCCCTTCGCACAAAGCGCTCAGGGTAAACCGTTGCGCGGTTCGCTGGAGGACAATTTGGAAGCGACGCGGAAAGCGGTGCGCGAGATTTATGATGCAGTTGTGCGAGCTGAGTAGACCGAAATACAAAAGCAGATTCCTCGTCGCACTGCTCCTCGGAATGACAACGATGAGGATAGAAGGCGCGGGCCGGTTGGGTGGTTTAGTTTTTGAGTTCAGCGCGCAGAAAGATTCGGGAATGTCGTCATGAAGGCATAGTAAGTTTCAATATGGCTTGGAACGCTGGACAACCTCAAGCAACTGCATACAGTCAAAGATACCTGGAACAAACATCGTGGATGAAAGGGCAAGGCTATACGTTGATGGCCGCGCATCCTGCAAAGAGACACTCCGGCAAGAATCCTTTGGGCGGAAACGCTTGTAGCAGGATTCTCGTTCGCACTGGCGCAGTCTGGATAATCCTGGGTCTCCTGCTTTGCGCGATTCCGGCCATGGCTCAGTCTCAGCAACCGCCTGTGGTCGCGGGAGCAGCCGCATCGGGCGAGCAGGTACGCGCGCAACAATCTCCGGTGATGACGCCGGGAACCGTTACCGGGACAGTCGTTGACCAAACTGGAACCGCGGTCGCCGGCGCGCGCGTGACGCTTGCCACCGGAGAGCAATTCGCAAACCAGCACACGATGCTGTCGGGCGACTACGGGCAATTCTCCTTTGCCAACATCGCTCCCGGGAAGTTCCAGATCACGATTGCGTCGGAGGGCTTCGCCCCGCAAGCGTACGCTGGAGTCTTAAATCCCGAGCAGCTTTACATTGTTCCGCAAGTCACGTTAGCGGTTGCCACGCAACTGACCGAGGTGTATGTGCTGCCGCGCGATGTGTTAGCCGAAAAACAAATCAAGGTGGAAGAAAAGCAGCGCGTGCTGGGCGTGATTCCGAATTTTTATGTGAGCTATGTTGCCGATGCGGTTCCTATGACGCCGAAGCAGAAGTTCGAGCTTGCCTGGAAGACGACGGTGGATCCGATTACGTTCGGATTGACCGGAGCGATCGCGGGAGTTGAGCAGTCGCAAAATGAGTTCAGCGGATACGGGCAAGGCGCGGAAGGTTACGGAAAGCGTTACGGCGCCGCATACGCTGACGCAGTAACGCAGACTTTCATTGGGGGCGCCGTTCTGCCATCGCTGCTGAAACAGGATCCGCGATACTTCTACAAGGACGGCGGAAGCAAGCGGGCGCGGGTTCTGTATGCGATCGCCACTTCCGTGATTTGCAAGGGCGACAACGGGCACTGGCAGGCAAATTATTCGGGCATCTTCGGTGACCTCGCTTCAGGCGGCATTTCGAATCTCTACTACCCGGAAAACGAGCGCGGAGCGACGTTAGTTTTTAAGAA
>JBOGNJ010000242.1:0-2474 GCA_050746905.1 Candidatus Acidiferrales bacterium | reverse complement strand
GGCAAAGTCGAGCCGGAATCCGCGCGTTCGATGGAGATTCTCGAGTTCGTCAAGCTCGACGAAATCGATCCCGTCTATTTTGATTCCTCCTATTACGCCGCGCCTGACGAAGGCGGCCAGAAGGCCTATCGCCTGTTGACGGAAGCCATGCAGCAATCCGGCTACGCAGGCATCGCGAAAGTCAGCATGCACAATCGCGAGTACATCGTCATCATTCGCGCGCGCGAAAATGGGCTGACGCTGCACACGATGTTCTACACGAACGAAATTCGTTCCGCTGAGTACGGCGGCGCCGACAAAACAGAAGTCAAAGAGCAGGAGCGCACGCTCGCCACCCAACTCATCGAAAATCTCGCTGCGAAGTTCGAACCGTCGAAATATCGCGACACGTATCAGGAAAGTCTGCGCGCGCTGGTCGCCGCGAAAACCGCCGGCCGGGAAGTTACCGCCGCGCCCCACGCGACCATCGCGCCGGTAATTGACTTGATGGACGCACTGAAGAAAAGCCTCGCCAAACAATCCGCCGCGCCCGAGAAGAAACAGCCGCTCCGCGTCGTCCCGCGCGCAAAAGAAGCTCCCGCCAGGAAGAAAAAAGCCGGTTAAGCGGCGTCAATCCAGAGGAAGCATGTATCCGGGCGTTTGGCCCAAGCGTCCCCCGAAGGCTCGCGCGTCCAGTGCGGCCATATCCCACGAGGTCCACGAATCGGGCGTAAGCCGCAGCGTGATGTCATCGAATGACGCGAACACCGGCCCGATGAGGGGATCGGAGATCGCGGCCGCGCTCATGTACCGGCTTTGTATGCGCCGGTTTATTTCTCGCGACGCATCGCCGGGGATCACATCCACTCTGGCCATGGCCGTGACGCCACGCTCTTTCGCGGGCTGTCGCGCGTCCACCATCAGCGAGGCCTTTGGCCGCGCCATCACATTGTGCGCTTTTCGAGTCTTGGAAGACGTCGCCACAAACAGGCAACCATCTTCAAAGAGGTACCAAACCGCCGTCAGATGGATGCTGCCGTCCGGGTTCTCGGTACCCAGCGTGGCGACGTAACGTCCCTGCAGGAAATTCTGAAGCGCCGCGTCCAGCGTTCGAGTGGGCATTCTTTCCTCCGCAACCCTGCGCGAAATTCGGAAGTCGATTCTCTCACCGTCCCTCGAACCTGGGAATGACAAAAACGTGTGTCGCGCAAGCGTCCAGGCCGCGTATATTTGGAACCCGCCGCAAAACAGCAAAACAAGCCGGGCCCCAATGTCACTCCTTCCTGCTGCTCTGTATCAAAAGAGAGAGCGCCGGTGACTGTGCGGCGAAATTCAGGAGGAACAAATGCTCTTATCCCGCCACTTATCGATAATGTTACGCACGCTGATTTCCTGTTCGCTCGCTTTGGTGGTCGTCAGTTCAATCGCCTGTTCCGGCCGGGACCAGCGGGAGCGCGACGAGAAAACGCGTCAAGCTGCCGCCGACGCGGCGGCAAAGGTCAAGCCCGCGCTCAAAGAGGCAGGCAGGGACCTGAACGCAGCCGCGAAAACCGCTGCGGAAGAAGCGCACGCCGCTGCGCAAGGCGCCAAGGAAGGTTGGAAACGCGGCAGCGGGCATCCTCTCGATTTGAATTCCGCGTCGGAAACGGAATTGATGGGCCTGCCGGGAATCACGCGGAGCGATGCGCGCAGAATCATCGCCGGTCGCCCCTATCGCGACAAGCACGACTTGGTCACGCGAAAAATTATTTCCAGCGACGAGTACAGCAGCATCCGCGACCAAATCACCGCCAACCCCTAATTCGCCGCGAGGCACACTTCTACAAGCGGGAGTCGCACTCACTTAGTAAACACGCGGACTCCAAAGGCTGTCATTCCGAGGAGCAATGCGATGAGGAATCTGCTTTTCGCTTTTTGTCGCATCGCGCCAGCACTGCCTCAGAGACAAACAAACCTCTATCGTTTCGGCTGCAAGATTAATTTTTGAACGCGCCAGTTCAATAATTCCGCGACGTACAGCACGTTTTCAGACGGGCACGCGATTTCGTGCACCCAGCCGAATTGCTTCAACTGTTTTCCCGAATCGCCCAGCATACCGAGAACTTTCCCGTCGAGCGTCAGCTTGTAAATGCGCCCGGGAAAAGCATCGGAGCTATAGAGCACCTGATGCGGCCCGGGCGTGATGCAAATCGCCCACGGAGCGCCGGGCGCCATGGTGCCTTTCGTGGAAGTCGGTTTGTTGCCAATCGCGGGACGCGCATTTGCGGGCGCGGGCACGTCAATCGTGATTTGCCGCAGGAATTTCCCGTCGCCGTCGAACACTTGAATGCGCCGGTTGCCGCGATCCGCGACGTAAACATTTCCGCGCGCATCGACGGCAATGCTGTGCGGCGTGTTGAACTGTCCCAGGCCGTCGCCCGGCTCGCCCCATGACATCAGCCAGTTCCCGTTTTTGTCGACTTTCGCGACGCGCGAATTGATGTAGCCGTCGCTGA
>JBOGNJ010000241.1:0-6026 GCA_050746905.1 Candidatus Acidiferrales bacterium | reverse complement strand
TCACGCTTCCAGTTCGACTTTAATTTCACGCGCGCGTCTCCCGCGAACGCCGCGTCTCCATTCCCCTTCGCATCTCCAATTTTGTGCAGCGAGCGCACCACCGCCGCGTGATACAGCACGTGCCCGGCATTTTCTCCGGCGTTCACCGACGAATGCAGCCCGTCCTCCACCACCGCCAGCCACACTTCCGCCGTATCTCCGTCCACATTGCCCGCGAGCTTCCCCACCGATACGCGAAAGTCCTGCGAATCTTCCCCGTCTTGTTTACCGCCGGCGATCGTCACGCTAGTTTCCGGGCCACGCGCCGCTTTCTCGATTGCAGCCAGCGCCTGGCGTCCATTGCTCCCGACGAATTGGCTCTGCCCGTCCACCACCATCTCCGGCGTGTACGGATTGCCCTTCGCGTGCGCGACGTAAACCTGCTGTCTCTGTGTCCATTCGCTCGACGAGAACGGGTCCACCCATCCTTGATGGTCCCAATAATCCACATGCTCTTCGAGAACAATCACATCTACTCCCGCGATGGGCTGTTGCTCGAGTTTCAGCGCGAGCGCCTCCGCTGGCGGGCAATCCGAGCAGCCCTCCGAAGTAAACAACTCGACAACCACGGGCTTACGTTCAACGCTCGTCGCCGACGCCGTTCGCGGCGTCGCTTGCGCGCCCGCACTCGCCCGCGTTCGCGCAGGAGCGGCCGGTTGCATTTGAGTTTTTACTCCTAATGCAAATCCGCCACAAATCGCAAATAGCGCAACGCCTAGGAGAAGTATCCTCATCGCCATTCCCGAAAAGTTTCTCATCTGACCCCCTTCTTCTGCGCCAAGAGATGGACTTTTAGCCTTTGCGGGTTGCCCCCGCCCCGTCTACCGTGTTTGCGCTGACCCCATTGAGCGCTTCTTGCATGATACATCTCCGAACACAAACCTGCCTCAGATGTACATGCGACCGAAAAGTCCGATTCTTGAGGTTAGGACGCAAAGTAATCCGGCATTGTCTCGCGCAAACTGCGGGCTCCCTCATCAAGATTCCTCTTGACTCACCCCAGAATTGACGCTAAAAATCTTGCCATTAATTTTTTTCTTAGACCCCCAATTTATCGAAATTGCACTTGTTGTAACGCGTGAGGCCAAGTCACTTCCGTGGGTCGGCACATTGACCTGGGAGCGCAAGGTATTCGTCTCGACGCAAATACAGGTGGAAATCAAAAATTCTACGAGGAGCCGCCATGCAACCAGAGTCCAAGAGAGCCTTGACGACACTGGGAATCGCGCTTTTTGCCTTCCTGGTTTCGCCAGTGCTTACCCGCGCGCAATGGAACAAAGTCAACAATCCGCCTTCCGGAACAAATCCCAGTACTTGCCTCCTGCTCACGGACGGCACAGTTCTCTGTCAAGCCAACGAGGGAAGTAAGAGTTGGTTACGGCTCACGCCAAATAACGGCAGCTACGAAAACGGCACATGGACCACGCTCACCGACGCGCCACAGGGCTCCGACACAAGCGTCAAGAGCACATTACCGCCCCCGGCCCCACAAGTCAGCGGCCCGTGTAACCCTTGTCAGTGGGGGCCACTCTATTACGCGTCTGCCGTGCTGCGTGACGGCCGCGTCGTCATGATTGGCGGCGAAGACAACACCAATGGCAACACTTGGACCAATATCGGATTCCTATTCGATCCCACTGCAAACGGCGGAGCTGGCTCGTGGTCCGCGCAATTAACTGAGCCGTTCGGCACCGGAAACATTGGCGACGATCAATCCGTGGTTCTACAGGATGGAACCATGTTGATCGCCAACATAAATAACAGCAACGTTGCTTCGTTCGATCCCTCAACGCTAACTTTCAGCGCCCTCAACCCCGGCGGCACCAAAGTTGACCGGAACGACGAAGAGGGTTGGACTATCTTGCCAAACGGCACGGTTCTGTCTGTCGATGCTGGAACTGTCAACTCCTTTGAGATTTACGACCCCGTCGCGAACACCTGGGGCAGCTCAGGCACAACCGCGGGCCTGAGCCTCCCGGACGCGGGCGGCAACTGTAACTCGCAAGAGCTCGGTCCGGCTGTATCGCGGCCCGATGGCACCGTTATTCAATTCTCCGGCAATCCGGCGGGACAAAACGCCGTCTATACCATTTCGACGAACAGTTGGGCGGCGGGCCCCACCTTCCCGAACAATGACACAGTCGCCGACGGTCCAGCTTCGTTGCTGGTCAACGGTCATGTGCTCGTGCTCGCGAGTCCCGTTTGTGTCCAGACGAGCCCGGGTCCGCCTCCCGTATTCAGCGTATTCAACACCCCCAGCCATTTCTACGAATTCGACGGCACGAACCTGAACGACGTAACTCCCAGCAGCCCCGGTTCGAACGGGCCCAACGCGCCCGCACTCACATCGTTCTATGGACGCATGCTTGTGCTTCCGTCGGGCCGCGTGCTCGTAACGCATCGCGGCGGCGGCACCGATATCTGGACCTATACACCGGGTAGCGGCCCTCAGAGCTCGTGGGCACCCGCGATTACTTCCGCTCCGTCGGTAATTGGCCAGGGCCAGAGCTACAACATTTCGGGAACACAGTTCAACGGCTTCTCCCAGGGCGCCGCCTACGGTGACGACGCGCAGATGGCGACCAACTATCCCCTCGCGCGCATCACCAACAACGGAAGCGGCGACGTTTTCTACGCCCGCACGCATGACCACAGCCAAATGGGAGTTGAAGCGGTGGGAAGCACGGATATCAGATCCACGAATTTCGACGTGCCGGCCAGTCTCGAGTTGGGCGGCAGCAAACTGGTCGTCGTCACAAACGGGATTCCCTCTGCGCCCGTTGACGTAAATGTCGAACTCGGCTCAACGCTCGCCTTCACCGGTGCCAGCGCCACCAGTTCTGACTTTAACGACGCCACCGTCGTGCAGGCCGTCTTGACTCACGCCGGAAATCCGCTTCAGAACGAGACTCTGACGTTCGTCCTCGGCACTGGCGCAGGCACGGAAACCTGCTCCGCCACCACGGACTCAACCGGCACGGCCACTTGTGCCATCACTCCGAACCAGGCCGCAGGCGGCTATATCTTGACCGCGACTTTCGGCGGCGACGCCACATACGCCGGAAGCTCCACGTCAACTTCCTTCACCATCCTGCACGAAGAAACAGCCATAGCCGTGACGGGCGCCAGCGCCACTACCTCTGATTTCCACGACGCCGCCACAGTTCAGGCGCAACTCACCACCGACGGTAACGTGCTCCAGAACGAACCCGTCACGCTAGTGCTCGGCACGGGTACTGGAACGGAGGCATGTTCCGCCATCACCGATCCGACCGGCCTGGCAACGTGCCCAATCACGCCGAACCAGCAGGCCGGCTCGTACACGCTCACAGCCACATTCGCCGGAGACGCATTCTACGCGGCGAGCGCCGGAGCAGGCCCGTTCACCATCACGAAAGAGGAGACCACGGTCAAATTTACCCCAGGCAGTCCAACCGTAATTGCAAACGGCCACCCGACCACCTTCTCCGCAACCCTGCTGGAGGACGGCACGACTCCCATCCAGGGTCGAAGTTTCACGATTACGATTGGCACTCAGTCCTGCATCACTGGACTCAGCGACGTCGCCGGCACAGCGAACTGCACCATCACACTCAGCCAGGTTCTCGGCCCCGGCACCGTGATGGTCAGCTTCACCGGAGATGCGTTCTATCTGCCGTCGTCCGCCACGGAACCGGTTCTTGTCTTCGCGTTCCTCAATAGCGGCTCGATGATAATCGGCAACCTCGATTCCGCCACGGGTACGCCCGCCATGTTCTGGGGGGCGCAGTGGGCCAAGGTCAACTCGCTCAGCGGCGGTTCCGCGTCGAACTCCTTCGACGGGTTTGCCAGCGCCTCTCCGCAAGCCTGCGGCGGCGCTTGGACAAGCGATCCCGGCAACAGTTCGGGCCCGCCCGCGGTTCTGCCTTCTTACATGGGCGTAATCGCGTCGAGCTCGATCATTAAGTCGGGTTCCTTAATCGCTGGCGACGTCCCCATCATCGTCGTCATCAAGACCAACCCAGGCTACGCCTCGGACCCGGGTCACGCCGGAACCGGCACCGTAGTCGGTACGTTCTGCCACTAGACCATTTGTCGACCGAGGGAGCGCCCAGCCCGCTCCCTCGTTTTCACCATCCACGCCCCATCAAAAAAGGCGCGTATGCGGACCCGCGAGGGCCGCAAATCCCATGAGAAATGCCGTCAAAAATGTGCGGATCGCCTTCACTCAAAATGTTTTCGATGCAAATTGATTTCATTACCGATCAGGAAAATGTATGCTGTTGATTCGAGGAGATTTAACGAAAGGCGACTGTGCATCTCATTACCGATCAAGATTTGGAGTTTTCGGGTTGGCTTTTGGACTTTCGGGGTGCTTTTCGGTCTGTTGTACGCCGGGCACGTCATCGAATTTCGTTCTAGTCTCTGACCGAGCCTAGCACGACGTTGCCCGCGGGGAAAGTTGATGTGCCTGTGAAAACGCGGCGCCTCGGCTTCCGCTCAATCGCTTCTTTATCGGCTCAATCGTCGTCAGTCGCCAGCGACTTTGCCTTCACCGGACGGCTTGCCCACCGCAGTGGGCTTGTCCGCCGTGGCAGGGTTGCGCCCGGCGGCTTCCCAGTTAAACACGGCCTTGCGGACGCGCTCCATGGTCTGCTCCGCTACTTTTTTTGCGCGGCGCGAGCCATCCTCGAGCACGTTCCACACGTCCGCGGGATTCGCCTCATACCGACGACGCTTCTCCTGAATCGGCGCAATCCATTTCACCAGCGCGTCCGCCATCAGCTTCTTGCAATCGACGCAGCCGATTTCTGCCGCCCGGCACTCGCGGTCGACGCGCTCGATGCGTGCGCAATCCTCCACGCTCTTCTTCTCGGGAAACAAATTATGGTACGCGAACACAGGACAAACTTCCGGCCGCCCCGGATCCGTTCGCCGCACGCGTTGCGGGTCCGTCATCATCTGGTGCGCCTTCTTGCGAATCTCCTCCGGCGTGTCGCTCAACCAAATCGCGTTGCCGTAACTCTTCGCCATCCGCCGCCCATCCGTCCCCGGCACCCGAGGCGTTTCGGTGAGAATTACGTCGGGTTCCTGCAGAACCTCCGTTTGGTGAACATATTTTCCCCACTCCGGGTTTTGTTCAACATAGTTGCGGAACCCCGCCTCAAATATGAATGTTCGAATGGAGTCTCTTATGTCCGACAAACTTCTGGCCACACCGCTGGAAGCTACTTCGTACTCCTTACCCGAATAGTGCCGTGTGCCGCCCAGTCGGGTGCCCGTCTTGGCCAGATCCATGACGGAATCATCGACCGTTAGGCCGAACGCAGCATTAAATCGCCGCACGATTTCGCGCGTCATCTCAATATGCGGTGCCTGATCCTCCCCCACCGGCACCAACAACTCCTGCCCCGGCTCGCCCGCCACGGCGGGTAAACCGTACATAACAATGTCCGCGCCCTGCAGCAGCGGATAACCCAAAAACCCGTACGTTCCCAAATCCTTCTCGCGCAAATTCTCAATCTGCTCTTTGTACGTGGGGACGCGCTCCAGCCACGAGAGCGGCGTAATCATCGACAGCAGCAGATGCAGCTCGGCGTGTTCCGGAACGCTGGACTGAATGAACAGCGTCGCCTTCGCCGGGTCGAGGCCGACAGCGAGCCAATCCGTCGCCACTTCCAGCGTGTTCGACGCCACCTGTGAACTGTCCGCGTAATGCGTCGTCAGCGCGTGCCAGTCCGCGACGAAATGGAACGATTCAAACTCCGGCGAGCCGTCCGGGAGCCGCGCCTCCTGCATCTTCAGCCAGTTCGACAACGCGCCAAAGTAATGCCCAATGTGCAGCCGCCCGGTAGGCCGCATCCCGCTCAGCACCCGTTTGCGTTTGTTTTGCACCATGTTCTGCGTTATCGCAAAATCATCTTCCGCGGATTCCGTTTTCGATGCGCCTCTAGCGGTCTATGACGCGACGCGTTGCGTCGCGCGGGCGCAGCAAGCAGCGCCCCTAC
>JBOGNJ010000240.1:0-5416 GCA_050746905.1 Candidatus Acidiferrales bacterium | reverse complement strand
TCGATCGTCGTGTTCACGCCAAACGCGCGCGCCGAATCCGTGTTGAAAAATGTCCCGTAGCCGAACGAATTCAATTCCGGCGCGGGGCATCCTGGCGGCGCCGGAAGCGAGCACGGCCCAAACCCTGGCGGCGGGCACGAAGTGAAACTCACCATGTCACTGAAACTGTTGTGAAAAACTGTCGCCGAAAATTTCACGCGCTCCGAAGCCATCACCTGATCCACGCCCGCGTTGAACGTATTGCTGCGCTCCGGTTTCAAATTCGGATTCCCCGGAAAACACGGATCCGCTTCGAACGATTGCGTGAAGTTCGGCTCTTTGATTCCGAGTCCGTACGAAGCGCGCAACCGCGTCTCGCCCCAAAATCCGCGCCCGAATCGCGCCAGATACGCCAGGCCGGTGCGCGGCACGAACCGCGTGCCGAAACTCGTGTTGCCTTCCGCGCGGCCTCCCACAATCGCCGTCAGTCTGCGTCCGAATTGATAATGCGCCTCGAAATATCCGCCCTGATTGTTCCGCCGCTCGTGCGGACCGATTGCTGATCCGTTTTCCACTTCGTAGTCGTAGCCGAGCGAAACCGCGCCGTTGCGAAATAAATAAGTGGACTGTTCCTCGAAACTAGCGCGATTGAATTTCGTGATGTCCGCAAAAAAGGGAATGTCCGCGTCCAGATCGCGAAAGTAGGAATCCGTTCCGGCGACGTGATGCTGCCAGTGCGTCCCCGTCGCAAAATCCCAGCTCACATTCGCCGAGAAATCGTGCAAGTCCGATGATTGTCCCGGCTGAAAGAAAGTAGGAAAATCAATCGCCGTCTGCCCCGCTTGGCCCGCGTCGCTTGCCGCGCTGCGCACGGACAAACGCAGATGATCCATGTCGCTGAATTTCCATCCGAAATTTCCAGAGAGCGTCGTATCACGAAAACGGTCGTTCAGTCCCTGCCCATTGCTGTCGAAATACGAAATCGACGTCGCATAATCGAAACGATTGGCGAGCCCGCTCAATTGCGCCGCGCCACGCCGCGTGCTGAACGACCCGCCCTCGCCCATCACCGTGAATTCCGGCGTCGCAGTCGTTCCGCGATGCGTGAAAATCTGCACCACGCCCGTCATCGCGTCCGAACCGAAAAGCGCGCTCGAAGCTCCGTGCACGATTTCGATTTTGTCCACGTTCGATAGATCGAGATTCGAGAAATCCATGTCGCCGCCCGGCTGATTCACCGGAGTGCCGTCCACCAGCACTTTCGTGAAATTCGAATTCCCGCCATCCAAAAACAGCGACGTGATTCCGCCCATCGGCCCCAGTCGCGCCAGATTCGCGCCCGCCGTCGAAGTCAGCAACGGCGCCAGCCAAATTTCCTGCCGCTCGTCGATTTCTTTCCGCGTCAGAATCGTCACCGGCGACGCCACTGTATTTGCCGGCGCCGGTTCCGCTTCCGCCGACACGACCACCGTCGACGCCAGCGGCGCGAGTTCCAATCGCGCGTCCCACGTGCGGTGCTCGCCCGCCGCAAGCGTGAATTCCCGCTCGCTCGCCGCCATTTGCGCGTGCGCGATGCGAATTTTGTATGCCCCCGGCGGAAGCTCGACGGAATACGAACCGTCCGCGCCGCTTTTCAATTGCTTCACGATTGTGTTGGTCGAAATTTCCTCCACAACAATTTGCGCGCCAGCGACAACTGCGCCGCTGCGATCCGTCACGCGTCCGGAAATGGTTGCGTTCGATTGTGCCTGGAGTGAATTTGAAATTCCGGGAAGTGAAAACCAAAGAAGCGCAAAAAATAAAAACAGCCGCACACGAAGTTTCATTCTTATCCTCCGGCTCCCTCTCGCGCGGGAGTTTGAAGGCTGTCTCGAAATTCAGGCCGCCGCTTTGTGGTAAGCCCTCACTCGAGATGGAAACTCCGCCGGTCTCCTGGCTTGGCGGCATTCTGCTGGGCCCGGCCTTCCCGTCGCGGTGTCGCGTCTTTCGACGAACACCGCAACAGTGGCGCGTGCCCGACTTCTTCCGCCTTACAGTCGCGCAGCGGCGACGGCTTCCCACCGTCTTCCCGTGCACGGAGTCTCCCTGTGATTGTCGCCGGCGAAAATCAACCACTCGAAATCAGCGTTCGTTTCCGCCGGTAATTCAAAACACCACTTCTGAAAATTATGCGAAACAGAACTAGTCAGGGCACGGCTTTAGCCGTGCCGGAAAGCCAGCCTAAGTCAGGGGCTTTAGCCCCTGAGGCACGTCTTTGCGTTTCCCGAGAGAATCACATAATTCATCCAGCGACAAATTCTTGCTACGATTCTTTTGGCGTTTCCGCGTCGCCTCCCACTATTTCCATCTCCGCGCCGCCGCGCAAAATCACGCGCGGCCTTCCACTGGCGTTCATTTCCACATCGAGTTCCGTCTCGAACGCCTGCTCGAGCAATTCGCGCCGGTAAACATCCGCCGGCTTGCCCGAAGCCAGACATTTCCCGCGCTGCATCAGCACAATCGTGTCGAAGAATTCCGCGGCCAGATTCAACTCGTGCGTCACCACCACCACCGTGTAACGATTTTCTTCCGCCAACTTTCGCAGCCGCCGCATCAATTCCACTTTTCCGCCGATGTCCAAATGCCGCGTCGGCTCGTCGAGCAGCAGCAGGAGCGGCTGTTGCGCCAGCGCGCGCGCCAGAATCACGCGCTGGCCTTCGCCACCCGAAAGTTGATTCATGCGCCGGTCGAGCAGCGCCTTTGCGCCTACTTGCGCCAGCGCATTTTCGGCCATCAGGCAATCCGCCTCGTTTTCGAATCGCAATCGCCGCCCGTACGGATAGCGTCCCTGCAAAACGTATTCCCACACGCGCAGCGGAAACATCAGCGTGCTTTCCTGATTCACCATCGCGATGCGTTGCGCGCGCTCGCGCAGCGGCAATTGGCTTGGCGGCTTTCCATCGAGTTCCACGCGGCCCGACAACGGCTTGAATTCGCCGGAAAGCAAACGCAGCAGCGTGGATTTTCCGCTCGCGTTGGGCCCGAGCACGCCCACGACTTCGCGCTGCCGCGCGCTGAACGTCACGGGGCCCATCGTAAAATCCGGCGCTTCGCGATCCGAAGTGGAATACGCGTAACTTGCCTGCTCCACAAGCAAGCGCACGGGATTCTGCATCCAGCCCGCGGCCGTATCGCGGCCCGCATTCGGCGTCGGCATTCCTTGCGCGCTCATGCGAATCGCCGCCGCAACAAATAAATAAATACCGGCGCGCCGATCGCCGCCGTCATCGCGCCGACCGGGAGTTCCGTGGGCGCGACGATGATGCGCGCCAGCGTGTCCGCCAGCGCCACGGCAATCGCGCCGCCGATCGCCGATGCGGGAATCAGCACGCGATAGTCGGAGCCGAAAAGCATGCGCATCACATGCGGGACCAGCAGCCCCACGTACCCGATTGCGCCGCTGACGGAAACGGCTAGGCCGGTCAGCAGCGACGCGCTCACGTACACGACGAGTTTCACGCGCGGCACATTCACGCCCAGATGATGCGCTTCCTGCTCGCCCGTCAAAATCAAATTCAAATCCGAGGACGTGGTGTAAATCGCGCCGATCCCGATCAGCAGAATGACGAATAGAAATCCCAACCCGATCGCCGGCGGCGTCGCCAGATCGCCCATCAGCCAGAAAGCCATGCCGCGCAAATCGCGGCCGCTGACCGTGGTCATCAAGAACATAATGATGGCGGAGAGAAACGACGCGGTGATGATCCCCGCGAGAAGCAGCGTGGTGCTGTCGAGTTGGCCTTTGCGGCGGCCAAGAAAATAAACGGCGGCAATCGTGGCGAGCGCGCCCAGAAACGCCAGCGCTTGCATCGACCACGGATATCGTTGCAGCCACACGAGCGACAAAATCGCGCCCAAGGCAGCGCCGCTCGAAACTCCCAACACGTACGGATCGGCGAGCGGGTTGCGCAAAAGCGCTTGGAATGACGCCCCGGAAACAGAAAGCGCCGCGCCGACCAGAATTCCCAGCGCGATGCGCGGCAGCCGCAGGCCGAACACTATCAGCCGGTCCGAACTGGGAATGCTGTTCCAGTGGCCGAGCGCGCCGCGAACCAGCGTCATGGCCACGTCGCGCACGGAAATCGGATACGCGCCGACTTTCAGCGACAAAACCACCACGACGAAAAGCACGCTCGCAAGCAGCGTGCAAATTCCCGCGATTCGCCGTGGCGTCAGCGGCCGCATGCAATCGCCTCCGCGCATGGATTCGTTGAAGCGGAGTCCGGCAGTCGCGCAATCAAATGTTCATCGAAACGGACCTTGCGAAGTGTCATTCCGAACTCCTGCGGTATTATTGCCGGAGTGAGGAATCTGCTTTTGTCTTTGGATGTGCGCGATGCGAGTGTGCTCGCATGTCGCGCCGCGTCTGCAAAAACATTCGGATGAAGTTGACGCGCCAGTTTTTCAATCGCGTCGATCAATCCGGGCGCGGGCAAATCGATTTCGTCGCTGACCACCACCACGCGGCCCGCGCGCACCGCCGCGAGTTCGCGCCAGCCTGCTTCGCTGCGCAACTGCGCGAGCTGCTTCGCAGTGGAATCCTCGCCGCCAAAACCACTGCTCGCAAACACCAGATAATCGGGATTCAGGCGCACAACTGTTTCCAAGCCAATCTGCGGCCAATCTTGTCTCGCGTGCACCACCGACTGCGCGCCCGCGTAGCGCAACGCGTCCGCGATGAACGTATGCTCGCCGAGCGAAATCAGCGGATTTTCTCCCACCACGAAGAAGACGCGCGCGACCGGCACGCCCGCGAGTTTTGTTTCCAGCGAATCCAATCGCTGCCGGAGATTTGCGGCCACGCTTTCCGCTTGCGCCGCCGCGCCGATCACGCCGCCGATGTGCACGATGGATTCGAGCATGCTCTCGACCGAATGCGGATTCGTGGCGTACACCGCGATGCCCAGTTTTGTGAGTTGATCGGCAGTTTCGCGCCGGTTCCCTTCCGTGGTGATCAAAACAATGTCCGGATGCGTCGCGACGATGGCTTCAAGATTCGGATTCATCGGCATGCCGATGTGCGGCTTCGATTTTGCTTCGGGCGGAGAATCGCTGTAATTGCTGACGCCGACGAGGCGATCCTGCGCGCCGAGCGCGTAGACAATTTCGGTGAGATTCGGCGCGAGCGCGACGATGCGATGAACTTCCACGGGCACGGCAACATGCCGCCCCGCTTCGTCGATCACTTCGCGCGTTTTTAGTTTTGTTTCCACCTTCGATTCCGGCTTCGCTTGCTGTTGCATTCGCCGGCTTGTCGCGGCGAGCGCAATTTTATTCTGCGCCGCGCAAACACACGCGCCGCAAAGTAACGCTATCACGCCGCACGCGCCGCCGATTCGATTTCGCCGCATCGCTTGTCCAATTCGTTTCGCTTGCGTTCGTTTTCACTCGCGGCAAA
>JBOGNJ010000239.1:0-3543 GCA_050746905.1 Candidatus Acidiferrales bacterium | reverse complement strand
AGTTTTCCCTTCACTTCGATGCGCGTGGTTTTCGATTTGAATTGCGAGAGACATTGCGTCGCAAGCACGTGTTCGATTTCGCTGGTGCCGATGCCAAATGCCAGCGCGCCCATGGCACCGTGCGTGGATGTGTGGCTGTCGCCGCAAACAATCGTGAAGCCGGGCTGCGTGATGCCGAGTTCGGGGCCGATGATGTGGACGATGCCTTGATTGCGGCTGTGCATGTCGAAGAGGCGCACGCCGGATTCGCGGCAATTTTTCGCGAGAGCTTCGAACTGGCCGGCGGCGTCGGCGTCAAGAACAGGGAGCTCGCGATTTTTCGTGGAAACAGAATGGTCCATCACGGCGAAGGTCAATTCGGGGCGGCGGACTTTGCGGCCCGCGGCTTTCAGTCCGGCGAATGCTTGCGGGGAGGTGCCTTCATGAATCAGGTGACGATCAATATAGATGAGCGAAGGCTGGCCGGGAACCTCGCGCACCACGTGCGCGTTCCAGATTTTTTCGTAGAGAGTTAGCGCGGGCATGAAGATGTCTTCTTCTTCACATTCGTGGTTTGCATTTTCATTTGCGTTGTAACAGGGCAAGCGGCGTGACGCGAATCACAGTGCGTTTGGACGGCGACGGAGGGCTGCGCGTTGCGCGAAATTCCTGTGAAAACGCGCTGCACAACAAGTGTGGTTTTGTACCGATTAGAATGGGGCGCGGTCTTTTGTTTTGTGTAAGTTACGGCGAATTCTAATCCCCGCGTGTACCGATTAGAAATGCCAGAAATTGGCTGGAGGTTTGGCGTCAGATTAGGGAATTCCGTTCGCGGACAGTTCTGCGGCGTTGCTCCTGGCATCGAACTGCGAACCTCTCAAACAAGCGTAGCACAAACATGGCAATTTTTCAGATAGCGATGGCTGTAAATATAGCATCTACCGAGAAGTCTGGATCCGGTTGTTCTACCAAGGGGTAGGCTCCGTGTCGGCGCTAACGACAAGCAGCGAGAGGTGGCCAAACGGCATCTCGGGGTGACTTGGAGTGCGAATGGTCGATGTCGGGGTCAATGTCGCTGGGGGCAACGCTGACCATGAGGACAGGTGACGCGGGCGGGCGATGCGGGGAAAATAGTGGGAGAGACGGGCAACGTATGAGGCTGGTGGTATACTCCTAGATTCCAGCCTGGCGAAAAGCAGGGCACGATCGAAGGGAGCGGCAATGGGCATTCAGTTTCTGGAGCTGGTTGCGTGGGTACGGCACCGCAAGATTTTCGCAAGCGTGCTCTTGGCGCTGACTTTGGGCATTGGCATCATTATAGGTACGCTGATAACGGGCAAAGCGGCGGCTACGCGCCCGGGCGCCCCCAGTAACACCATGCTGCTGACGATTCCGGACCCCGTTAACCTGTCCAACGGCTTCTCGAACGTGGTGGCGCGCATCGAGCCTGCCGTGGTGAATATTTCAACGACGCAGGTCTTTGAAGCGCCGAAGGATAAGCGCGGTACAGGGGCTCGCGGGCAGGATCCATTTCAGGACTTCTTCAATAAGTTTTTTAGTCAGAACCCTGGCGCGCAAGGGCAAGGGCCGGAGGCTGAGAAGAGCCTGGGCTCGGGCGTGATTGTGGACAAGAGAGGATACGTCCTGACGAACGATCACGTGATTGATGGCGCGACGAAAATTCAGGTGGCCATTGACGGCGACCCGAAGCATTACACCGGGAAAGTGATCGGCTTCGACAAACAGACGGATCTGGCCGTGGTCAAGATCGAAACGAATCATGAATTGCCGGTCGCGCGGCTGGGCAATTCGGAGGGTTCAAAAGTCGGCGATTGGGTGCTGGCGTTCGGCAGCCCGTTTTCGCTGAATGGCTCGGTGACCGCGGGAATCATCAGCGCGACGAACCGGCAGAACGTCGGCAACACGCAATTTCAGAATTTTATTCAGACGGATGCGGCGATCAATCCGGGAAATTCGGGCGGGCCGCTGGTGAATCTGGCCGGTGAAGTGATTGGGATCAATACGGCGATTTATACGGGCAGCCGCGGATTTGAAGGAGTGGGATTCGCGTTGCCGTCGAACACGGCCATCAATATTTACAACCAGCTCGTGACCCAAGGGCACGTGACACGCGGATCGATCGGAATTAAATTTCAGGACGACCAGACGAGCGATCCACTGTTGCACAAAGAATTGGGCGCGCCGAGTGGAGTGGTGGTGCAATACGTGGCGCCGAGCGGCCCGGCATCGAGGGCGGGGATTCAGCCGGGCGACGTAATCACGCAGATCAATGGGCATGCAGTGCATGCGGGAGCGGATTTGATTAATCCCGTTGTGGCCACGCCGATCGGGCGTTCTGTCGCGCTGAGTTATGTGCGGAACGGGAAAACGAAAAACGTGTCGGTGAATGTCGCGGACATGGCGAAGATTTTCCCGGAAGACGCAGGAGCGGGCGCGAGTCCGATGTCGGGCGACGTTGAAACCGCGCCGACGTCTTTTGGATTGCACGTGGAAGGGCTGACGCCGGAAATCACGCGTCACCTGGGATTAAGCGCGAGCCAGCAGGGCGTGATTGTCAGTGAAGTGGAGCCGACGAGCTTCGCGGACGACATCAAATTCCTGCGTTTCGAAGTGATCGTTGAAATCAATCACGTGGCGATAACGAATTTGCAGGATTACAAGCGGGAGATTGCGAAGCTGAAACCCGGCGAGGATGTGCTGTTTAAGGTGGTGCATCCGGATGGGACCGGGCAACAATACACCGTGTTCCACGCGGGAACGATTCCGCGAACCGGGCAGTAGAATCCGCGGAATGGTAAAAAAAGGCCGAATGAGGGAGGCGTTTGCAAATGCAGTCTTTGCTGGAGACGGCGCTGAAAGTGGCGCGACGCGGGCTGGTGGGAGTCGCGTTGGTTGCGATGGCGTTTTGTTTTGCGCCGCTGCGGGCGCATGCGACGCGGCATCCGGCTCGCACGAAAACCCATGCAGCGCCCCATAAGAACACGAGCGCGAAATCCGGCAAGGCGAAATTGCGAAAAGTATCTTACAAAGCGCCAACGCACAAACGGCGCCGGCGTCGCAGGCGGCGGCATCACATAACGCTGCCGAAGCAGCCGGCCGCGGATAGGACCGAGGAAATTCAGTCTGCGCTTGTGCGCGGCGGATTCTATTCCGGCAATCCGAACGGAAAATGGGATGGCGGCACGCAAGAAGCACTGCGGCGTTTCCAAACTGCGAACGGGCTTCCGCCGACCGGCAAGCTCGACGCGCTGAGTTTGCAAAAGCTCGGATTGGGATCGGATGTAGCGGGGTTGAGCGCGCCGCGGCCAGTCACGTCAGGGACTCCATCGGGGAGCCCGTCATCCAGCCAGCCTTCAAACTCACCTGCGCCAAAAACCCCGGGACGGTAATTCCACTACGTTCAGGGAATCCGAATTTATTCTGCCATTGGCCTGGTTCGTGGGCCGTCAAGCACTTCCTTAAATATTTGGTAACCGTCCTCCAAAGAAACGATTCACTTTGGCCCGCGATTTGATCTCAGCCGAGCCAGCGGAGGCGGGGCCA
>JBOGNJ010000238.1:0-15972 GCA_050746905.1 Candidatus Acidiferrales bacterium | reverse complement strand
AACCTGCACCAAATTGGAACAGTAGCGCATATTTTTTCAACTATTTTCCCCTTTGGACGTTAACCCCTTTATTTGCAATCGGTACTGTGGCTAGAGAATTGCCTCAACGTTTGTGGATTATTGTACTATCGCATCCTGGTGCGGAATTGTTGTGTGGGATGCCCGACTCGGCGAAGGGGGTTCGTAATGCGGAAATCCATAATTCTGGCTGCCGTTCTGTTCTTGGCGGCTGCGTTCAGCGCGCCAATGGCGTTTGCAGATGGCGTGTCAACACTGACGCTGACTCCGAACGGCACGCAGACCAATTTTACCATCACCGGCGTCTACCTTCCGGGCACTGCCACCACGGCCTTCAGCTCCCCTGGCGCGGCGTACACGCTCACGTTCTCCGTGCCGACCAGCCCCACTTCGCTGGTGAATGTTACCCCCGGTCCCGTTGACGGCTCGTTCGGCTTGGACATCAGCCTCGATCTGAACGGTACCACCTTCGGAACGAGCGAAGTCGATTTCTACCAAACTGACCTCGGCGGCGGCCTGACGATTTGCGTCGGGGAAGTCTGTCCCTCGAATGGCTCGTTGTCACCCATCTTCTGGAGCATCTTCCAACCGAGCGGGCAGCTCTTTACTTCGGGCACCGCGGACGGCGTTTCAAGCCCCACATTTGTTTCCGGCAGCATCATGATCGATACGGTTGATAGCGGTTATCAGATCATCGTTCCGGGGGTTGCACCCACGCCGGAACCATCATCGCTACTTTTGCTGGGGACAGGACTGGTTGGCCTGATCGGCTGGGGACGTCGGAAGCTTCTAGCGTAAGAATTGAGCCATATTTCTTGCAAGCCGGATCGTCAGGTCCGGCTTTTTCATTTGTGCTGGCCACTCGGCAGCGTCCCTTTTTAAGAACGCGTTACACCCGCCCGAGATTTCGTTTCGCCTGCTCCCGTCCCCGCCACATCAGCGCGACACCGATGAGGATCGATGCCAGACTGGCCGTCTGCGCGTTGGTCATGCCGAAGAACGAGCGCGGATTGATGCGGATGAATTCGACGAGAAAGCGCGCGACGCCCGTCAAAATCAAATATTGCGCGAACACTTCGCCACGCGGCAACCACATATTCCTGCCGCCCTGGCGCTGTTCGAGCTGCTTTTGCGTTGAATGACCGCGAATCTTCGCACCACCCGCCGTTTCCGCCTTAGTCGGAACTCGCGCTTGCCTCCCGCCCAATTTCCAGAGCCACCGAAAAATGAAAATCGCGACGATCAGTTCATAGATGGGCGTGGGATGCACGCGCTGCGTCGTCGGCACCAAGCCATGCGGGAAGCTCATGCCCCAGGGCAGGGAAGTGGGGATTCCGTAATCGCCGTCACCGGAAATCAGGCATCCGATGCGCCCGATCCCGTAACCCAGCGCCGCCGCCGGAGACGCTGCGTCAAAAATCTCCAGCAGCGGAATGCGATAATGCCGCGCCAGCAGCACAAACGCGATCAAGCCTCCCAAAAATCCGCCGAACCAGGCAAACCCGTATTGGCTGATCAGTATTTTCGGATCAGCGAAAAGGTCTCGCGGCGTTTCGAGCACGTGATACAGCTTCGCGCCAACCAGCCCCGCAATGCACGGCACAGCCACCATCATGTCCGCGGGTGCATGAATTCCACGTCGCCGCATGTCTTTCGCCAGCACAAAATACGAAATCAGCATCGCGAAGCCGACGCACAGCCCGTAGCTTGCCAGCGTAATCGGCCCGATATGAATGAACGGTATCATTGTGATCTTCTTCTGGACCTTCTGTTTTCCCGGCGGAATATGCAGCGCCTGCTTCCCGGTTCGTTATGGCTCAACCGCGATACTCCCGTAGAGCAGTTTCAGGAGAATCAGCCCGCCGATCATCGCCGCGCATAGGCTCAGCAGTGTTCCAATCAAAAAATATTCCGCGAAGCGCACGTGCTTGAACTCCGGGTAGCGCGCGATTGCTTTGGCCGTCAGAACCAGTCCCGCCGTGGCGGGAGAGCGCAAAAGCAGCGCCGTCAATATCAGAAACCGCTCCAGCCATCCGATGTACATGCCCGCGTTCCGCAGTTGCTTCGTGGTTTCATCGGCGGGCCGGGAATCTCCGCTCACTAGAGGACGCGTCAGCGCGCGGATCAGGTACCCACCGGCGAAAATAGTAACGGCGTAAACGACAGCCGTGATTCCGAGCCTCGATAAAAAATGTGTGGGAGGGATGTAAACGGCGATCGCGGCAAGGTTCCCAATCATTGCTTTGTTATCAATGCCTTGTACCAATATGTGCAAATATCGGTATTTGCATGAAATCGTGCAAGCCCCAGTATCGTTTGTTGAAATTAAAAGCGCGCGGCAATTAACTTTTCCACGCCTGCCGCAACCGCAATCAATTGCCCATAATAACCGCGTTTCAGATTTCGCGATACGGTCGAGATGTTCAATCCCATGGCGCGAGCCGTGTCCTCGATCCTCCGATGCTCGCTACGCGCGCCGATGGTCTTCCATTGTTTCTGCGTCATGCGGTGAACCAGCGTGTCCTGCAGTTCGTAGATCAAGTTAACCACGGAATCGAAATCCGCATCGCGTGTGCGGAAGGCCGTGAGCGCGGGACGCTTCCGCCCGCTTCGCTTCCCCAAACTTTCGAGCGCTTGGCGAGCCATGCGAAAGGCCGCGCCATCCAGTTCATTTACGGGCGCGGTGATGCGTCCCGCGACCTCGCCGATGCCGGCTCCGATGCGCAGCGAAAGCGGCTGCAAGCGCCGCCGCAAATCCAGCAGAAGCCACGGGATCGTTTCGAGCCGCGCGGTGATGGTTTGGAATTCGTCGCCCGCGGTGACGGCGTAGGGCAACAAGATCAGTTTGCGTGCGCGGTGGGCGCGTGTCGCCTGCCGCAGCCGCTCATGCAGCAGGGCGGGCAAACGCGACCGCGAGCCGGAGGAAATGACGTCGGCGATTAATACGCCGTAGAGTTTCGTAGCCATTGCACGATTTCATGCAAATATACGCTTTTGCACGAATACGTGCAAGTCATAATTGACGCCATATTACACAATCGGCCGCGTGCCCGAGAGCTCCAGATACACTTCGCCAATGCCCCCGGTAACGTGCACCTCCACCGTGACTTTCGATTTTCCATACGCGTCGTTCACGTAACTGTCGCCGTCTTTCTTGAAATCCGGCGCGTTCACCGAACCCAGCCCGCCATCCACGGTTACGCGCACTCCGGTGTCGCGCGGCAGTTTAATGTGCGCTTCGCCCACGCCGCCCTGGATCGACGCAGTCACGTTCTGCTTCCAATCGCCGGTCAGATCCACGATGGAATTCCCCGCGCCCATCTGCACGTCGAGGTTCCGCAGCGTAAGGCTGCTGAAATTCAGCGTCGAATTTCCCGCGCCCATCTCGACCGCCACGTCGAGCGGCACGGCGTTGTTCAGGTGCAAATCCCACGTATATTTCACGCCGCCGATCGTCGTGTGAGAAGCTTCGGGCTGCATCACCATCAGCGCGCCTTTACCGTCGTTCACGCTGTAGCTGACGTCCGGTTTCCAGTCCGGCACGTTGTACTTGATCGTGCCGTCGAGCAATTGCGGCGAACCGCCCGAAATATTGATCTCGCCCGCCGACATTTGCAGGTGCACATCCACCGATTTCGCCGCGCTCAGAGGGATGGAAACATTTTCTGTTTGCATCTCGCCGGTTTTCGCCAGCGGTCCATGACCGCTGCCAACAATGCACCCGGAGAGTCCCAGCGTCACGGCGAAGATCAAACTGACCAGCGCCTTCGGTGTAATCTCAATCGCATCTCGCAGTTTCATCGCGTCCCTCGCTGCCGCGCCAAAGTGCGTCGCCATTCGCAGTTTGCCGCGGATCATTTGCTATTCATCTTCTGCCCGGATAATCCTGTCTGGATAAACGAAATCCCACTCTAAAATGTTTCCTCCCGTTCGAGAAGCAATTTGTTGCCGGTGTCGCCACCAGCTTGGAAGTGTCAATGCCCCGCGAGCCGGAAGTGCAGACTTTCGAGCGCGTTTGCGGCCTGTTATCGCAAACTGGCGTGCCGTCATTTTGCGATTTTTGCAACCTTTTCTATTCGTCCGCGGTCTCATATACTAGCGATAGCTGCTCGCGAGGCGCTAAGCGCCCTCCGCGAACCCTCCGGTGCAACGGCTCGGGGTAAACCCATCGGGTTTCGCCGTCAGGGTAAAGGGGGAGACGGCCATGAATCCAGCCGCCCCGAAATCGATCTTCAGACCCGTTCTGATTTGCGCAGCCTCTTTTTGCCTCACCGCATTTGCTCCGGCCGCGTTTGCCCAGAGCGCCGGTTCGCATGCCAGTGGCGGTGGTTCGCACGGCGGTGGCGGCTCGCACGCCGGAAGCTCGCACGGCGGCAGCGTCGGCGGAGCTCACGGTGGAAGCAGCGGCGCATCCCACGCCGGTTTTAGTGGCGGATTCCACGCCGGTTCAGCGAGCGGACCCTATGCCGGCTCGAGCGTTTCCACGCAGTCCGGTTCCGCGACGCTACCTGCACCCGCGCGCATGTCATCGAGCAGCGTCGGCCACGGCTTCAACGGCGCGTCCGGCAATTACACCGGCAACACCTTCATTGCGCCTCCTACAGCAACGCAGCCCGTCGAAGGTGCCGCCCGCACTATTTTCATAAACGCAAACGGCCGACCGGTATCCGCGAACACGACTGCGCCGACTGGCGCGCGTCCATTTGCGGCAGGGAACTATCTCTGGGCAGCACCGCCCCAACAGGCGCGACAACACGTCGCGACGCCTCCGCCTTCAGCGCCGCGCCCCGTCAACGTGCCCTCACCGCAGCCGATTCACCCAACGGTAATGCAGCCGCCGTCGCCAATCCGCCCGATGTCCATGCCCACGCCAATTCCCAGGCAAGGCCCACGCCCATTTCAGATTCCCGCTCGGATGCCTGTAGCCCGGCCGGGCGCGATTCCCGTCTCTCCAATGCCAACGCCAATTTCGCGACCGGTAGGAATACCGCCGCCGATGTCCTATCCGCTCATACCTGCAAGGCTTCCCGTATCAGCGAGGTCCTCAAGGTTCGGAACGCGATTCATCTCGCCTGCAATTTCCGGCCCGCGTCCCGTCGCGCCCGCGCCCAGGGCCGTCCTCTTGCGTCCGGTACCGCCTCTCAGTCATCCGCTGCCGGTCCGGCCGCCTTTTGCAGGCATGGCGCTTGAGTCCACAGCGAAGCGCCGCCCCATCGCATTCACGGCGTTTGGCAGCTCGACCGCCACTCCTCCGCACCCGTGCATCAACACAATCGCTCGCTGTGGCTTTGGCGGTGGCGTCCTCGACGGAGACGGTGATTTCGACAATGACGGTTTCGGTTTTGGGTCCTCGATATTCTTCGGTTTCCTGGGACCATTCGGCTTCTCGCCGCTCGGTTTCGGCTCGACCTGCATTTTCAACGGCTTCTTCCAGGATTGCTTCCTGTCGCCGGTCGGATTCTCCCCGTTCGGCTTTGGCGCATTCGGCCCCTTCGGCCTTTACGGTCCGTGGTATGGCGGCTACGATTTTTCGCCGTACGGCTCGAGTTTTTTATTCCTGCCTCCAGTCGAAAATTTGACTCCCGCGTTCGGGGACTACCTGCCGAATACCAACTACGCCCCTTCATACACCTTCGAGCCCGAGCCTTTGCCTGTCCCGGAGGATCAATCGCCGCCGGCCAACGCATCCACCGCGGCGCAGCCGATTGTCGATCTCGTGTTGAAAGACGGCACCGTTTTTGGCGTGACGAGCTACTGGCTTTTGAACGACCGTCTCTTCTACATCACCACGTATCAAATCCAGTCGAGCATTCCCATCGACCAACTCGATCTGCAAAAAACCGTCGACATGAATTACAAGCGCGGCGTCGCCTTCACGTTGACCCCGCAGCCGCCCGACCAGCAACCGCCGCAAGACCCACAACCGCACCAATAGACTTAAAACGCGCGGCTGTGCGCTTGCCTCCTGCTGCTAAATCTCATAGAGTGCGCATCGATGAAACCGATCGGCCCCCTCATTGGCTGGCTGTGGCTGGCCTTTCTCATTTACTGGTACGCGATGGCGTTCACGGTCAAGCGCGCGAAACAGAAGGAGAGCTACGCCGCGCGTATTCTTCGGCCTCTTCTGCTTGTGGTGGCGTTCGAATTTCTCTTCGCCAATTGGGACCTCGGCCCGCTCGACCGCCGCTTCCTGCCGTCGAATCTCTCCGTCGTCATAACTGGCGCTGTGCTGACAGCTCTGGGAATGGCGCTGGCGATTTGGGCTCGCCAGTATCTCGGACGCAACTGGTCTGGCACCGTAACGCTGAAGAAGGACCATGAGCTGATTCGCACGGGGCCTTACGCCCGCATCCGGCACCCGATTTACACCGGATTCCAAGTGGCGCTCACCGGAACAGCGCTCGTCATCGGAGAGTGGCGCGCGATTGTGGCTCTCGTGATTGTCCTGGCGGCGCATTTCTTCAAAGCACGCAAGGAAGAAGCGTGGCTCGCCCGCGAATTCGGCCCTGCATTCGATGAGCACCGCGCACACACAGGAATGTTCCTGCCCCGGCTTTCGTAGAAATTGCCGAAACGAAATAGTGGCGTAGCTTGGTTTCTACGGTGATTGTTTACGATATGGCTGGATTTGCGGCAGGCGGAGTCGCGGCCGCGGCTTCCTGCGTGGGTTCTCTAGGCAGCAGCACTACGCGGAAATCTCCGAAGTCTTCATCTAAAATATTTGAATAGATAATGAACAACGAAATGGCGCCGTTAATGGCGAAGCCCACGAGCGAAAAGAAAACTCCCATAAAAACCGGTCCGGGCGCAAAAATCCCTACGAACCAGCCTAGTGGCAGCACCACCACAACGTAGGCGATCACAACATACACAATCGTCCGCCATGTAAGGGTCCACCACACACGCAGGCCGCGTCCAGCGGTTACGGGCAGCCTATCCGTGGTGCCAGCCGTCGTTGACGAAACTAACGCAATGCGAAAGCGCCGGAATCGTCTCCGCAACACGTAATTAATCGCGAAGATGGCCACCAGATAAGCCAGAACATAGCTCTGCAGGCGTGCTACCCAAATAAAAACCGTCGCGGACACGACAAGATTCTGGTACAGGACGCGCAGCCAATACGCCACGCAGAAACTCAAGACGGCAGAAACTAGCGTGGCAGGCCAGTAGTAAGCCCACCAGATGCGCAGTCCGTGATTGAGCGTCGGTTGGACGTAGTTCGATGGCGGAGCGGCGGCGCTCGCTACCGCAAGTGAATTAAACATCGATGGCGCGCTGAGCATGGTGAGTTTGGCGGATTCTGAATCAGGATATCGGGGAAGTCAAGTTCATCCCCATGACAACCGGCGATGCCACGTTGATCTACGTACCCACGGGAACGACTAGCACAGATTCTTTTTTCGGCGTAGCGCGGCGTCGCAAAATTTCGTCCACTTTGGCAATCAGCGCTTCCCGCGTATACGGTTTCTGCAGAAACGCTCCGTCTTCAAGGAACTCCTCGGCTTTCTTGTCGTATTCCAGGTAGCCCGACATATAGACAATCTTTAGATTGGGGCGCAAGAGCTTAACTCGCTCCGCCAGTTCCGGCCCGCGCATTTTCGGCAGCACAATATCCGTCACCAGCGCGTGTATAGGCTGCTGCAAGCTTTCGGTAATCGCCAACGCATCCGTGCCATTTTCAGCGGTAAGGACGTTATATCCCGCCGTCTTCAGAAATTCAGACGCAAGCTCCCGTACAGCTTGTTCATCTTCGACGATAAGCACCGTTTCGGTTCGCACGCGGTGATCCGTCACAGGTTTCTTCGGATGGTACTCCACGAGCGGCGCGTCCACTCGCGGCAGATAAATTTCAAATCGCGCGCCTTCCCCCGGCTGCGATTCAACCCAAATGTAACCGCTGCTCTCGTTCACCACGCCGTAAACCGTCGCCAAACCTAGTCCCGTTCCTTTGCCGGCTTCTTTGGTGGTGAAAAACGGCTCAAAGATGTGCGCCTTTGTCGCGTCGTCCATTCCGCATCCCGTGTCCGCAACGGCAAGCACCACATAGTCGCCGCGCCGAATCGATTTCCGTGCCTTCGCAAACTCGTCGCTAACCGTCAAATTATAAGTTTCCACGGACAGTTTGCCGCCACTGGGCATGGCGTCGCACGAATTCACCACCAGATTCATGATCACTTGCTCGATTTGGCCCGGATCCGCCTTTAGTCGCCACAGAGATTCGCCCGGCCGGAACGAGAATTCGATGTCTTCGCGCACCAGGCGCTTCAGCAGTTTGCCCATCTCGGACACGGTCGAATTCAAATCGAGGACTTTCGGCATCAGCACTTGCTTGCGCGAGAATATCAGCAGTTGACGCGTAAGCGCCGCCGCGCGATCGGCAGCTTTGGCAATTTGCTGGCTGCTGCCGCGAAGCGGCTCTGCCGTATCCAGGCGGTCAAGCAACAAATCGTTGTGGCCCTTGATCACCGTGAGCAAATTATTGAAGTCGTGCGCCACGCCGCCCGCCAGTCGTCCCATCGCCTCCATTTTTTGCGATTGGCGCAATTGCCCTTCGAGCTCCTCGCGTTGCGTCTGGTTTTTCTGCAGAGTCGTGCGCATGCCGTCGAAAGCGCGCGTCACTTGCGCCACTTCATCTCCGCCGTTCGCTTCCAGCGGATAGTTGAAGTTGCCCTGCTCCAGGGCAAGCACGCCGCCGACCAGCGCTGCCAGGGGCCGCGTGAAAGTATCCGAAATCAGGAATACGAGCCCCGCCCCGACGATAGCCGCCAGGAAAAACAACCCCACCAGCAGCCGGTTCAGCCGGTGCAGAAACGTGATGGAGTCGTCGTACGACTTCAGGACGATCAGGCTTATGTCGCCCCTGTCCATGCCGGCCGTCAGATCCTTTGAACTCATCAGATACTTTTCATCGCCGATTTGTAGGAAGCCCGGAACTTTGCCGCTGGACACTTGTTGCTCCAGATTGTTCTCGTCGAGCGGCGCAAGCGTGCTGACAATAATTTCTTTTCCGTAGCGAAAGGCTACTTCGCTGGACGAAATTCGATGCAGCTCATTGACGATCGTGCTGTCGATTGCGCGGCCCACGACCACTGTGCCCAGTCGCGCATGATTCTGATCCGCGCCGCTGAAGAAGGGCCGCACGACCACTTGAAACAGACGCTGGCCGTTAAACCACCATCCGTCCGTTTGCTTGCTGTGGAGTGATTTTCGCAGCAACGCCTCCGCTGTTTTCGCGGGAAATTGTTCGCCGGTCGTGTGCAGAGCCACCACTTTGCCGCTCGCGTCCGTCAGCATGAATAAATTGCAATCTTCCGATTGCCACGGGTCCTGGCTGGCTTCCTGAATCGCTGTGGCGTCTCCATTGCGCATCAAAGCCAGCGCCGCCAGCAAGTCCGCCTTGTGCTGCAACGCGACTTCGTGCTGATGCTGCATCACCTGGAACGTGAGGACGGCGTTGTGCGCTTCTTCCTCGATTTGGCGCTGCGCCTCCTCCTGCGCCGTGCGTCCAACGACCAGAAGCGCGGCACACGTCAGGCCGCTGGTGATCAGTATCAGGGAGATCAGAAACTTGGTTCGCAGGCGAAAATTGACCTTCGCTTGAAGCGCATGGAAAACGGCAACGCTCGGCCTCGCAATGTAGCGGGTCCACAATCGCGAAAGGTCAGCTCGCAGCGTCCGATATGCACCCTGGAAAAGACGCCCTATCCATGTTTTCGCAGCGGTAAACCAAGTCCGTCCTAAAAGTGCGGAGTTGTGCAAAATTGACCATGATTTCATTCGAGCGGAGCTCGCTCCACGCTGCGCCGCCGCCATTGCCGTCATACCGAATAGCGCTACGGGCAGGAAGACATGCGCTGCCATAGCCCGCGTGCCCTTAAGTAATCCGTTTTGAATGAGCACGCTAAGCCTGCGGACGATATTGGGCAGCGTCATGATTCGAAGCCGGATCCGCGCCAGCATTTCTCCCGAAACCCCAGCCATGTTTTTCCCTCGGACTTGCCCTAAATCGCTGTGTTTGAATGTACTTTCTGGCATGCGGACCAGCAATGGAGCGGGGGTACCGGAGGAAATGCCCCGGTAGTACTACGCCCGGCAGCAGCGGAATTCCCAAAATGAAGTTTACTGCTATAAATCGCTGTAGCTCAGGTCCCGCCCGACGCTCTTGCGTCGGACTGACCTGAGGCTTCGCCGCTTTTGCGTCAACGCACGGCTCTAGCTGAGAGTTTATGAGACGGCTGACAGTTTCTAACTTCTCGAACCTGCCCTCCGCCAAATCCAATCAGTAGCGCAAGCTGAACGACAGCATGTGCGTGAACCACACAACCCAAACGCTCAGCAAACATGCAAACACGATCAGTATTTCGTGAATTTTGCTCCACCACCACCGTCCGCTCGCGCCGCGCAATCGGAGGAACTTCAAAATCGCAATCACCGTGGCAACGATTCCCAGCCACCCAATCGCCTGAACGAAGCGCAGCCAGGGATTTAGGCTTTGTGAGAGGACGCCCAGATGTCCGGCGCCATAGATAACGGTCCCAAGAAACAGCGACCAAAACGCCAGATTTAGCGCGCACACCGTCCTCGCCCAGCAGCGCGCGCGCCGCTGCCGCGAGTCCATTCCTATCGGACGCCCATAATGCCGCCGCGCCAGCGCCGCGACGGGCCACAAAATCAGCGTCAGGGCGAAGACCGCCAGTATGAAGATCACGCTCAACTGAATGAAATTCTTTGATTCGTACCACGAAACCTGCTGCAACACTTCCGCGGGAAAGCCGAGTGCAATTTGCCACTGCCCGCCGGAATTCTTCGCGAAAACAATCCGGTTCTGCGCGTCCGAGCTGTCCTGCCACACCTGCGGCGCTACTTCATGCCATTCGGTCGGCTGGCCGTTGATGCCCTTGGATCCCCCAAGGACGAGCGATCCATCTTTGCCGGGAGAGACAGCCGCTTCGTTCATAATCGAAAACAGCTTGAAAATGGTCGTTTCGCTGCGCCGGCTCGCAATGTAGGGGCCGCTCACCGCCCTCGCGTCTGCTTCCGCGGAGGCCAGCGGATTTGCGGCTGGCGGCGTGTACGGAAAATAGCGGTCGAGGAATTTTTCAAACAGCGGTCCGCGCGGCGCCACGTCCCCACGTCCCACGCTGTTGTACGACACAAAAAGCCCCGTATCCGCATCGAGAATCAAGTGCAGATCGCTGTGAAAATATTCCGTGTCGCCGCCATGCCCGATGATGCGATGCCCGTTGCGCGTCTCTTCGTAAAATCCCAGGCACATCCCATGGACGCGCGGATCCGGCGCGTACTGCCGCGTGTGCATCAACTTCACCGTTTCCGGCTTCAGGATTTGCGCGCCGTTGTACGTCCCGTCGTGCAACTGCGCCGTCATGAAATGCGTGATGTCCATCGCCGAAATCGCCACGCTTCCCGCCGGAAACGGCGTCACGATCTCGAATTTCTTCGCGCCGCCCGACGCGCGCTCGTACCCTTGCGACATCAGCGGTTGCAAGTCTTTCGGCAGCGGCTGGCGAAACGTCGCATGCGTCATTCCCAGTGGGCCGAAAATGTGCTGCTCGATGTAGTCGTCGAACGGCTCACCGGAAACGCGTTGGACGATATAGCCCGCGAGTGTCGCCCCGTAATTCGAATACGCGCCGGTCGTTCCCGGCGGGAAAATTTCCTTCGGCTGGTGATTCACCAGATAATCGCGCAGTGACGGAATGTTTTTCTGATCCACGGTGATCAAATCGCGTATCGTTTCCTCGAAACCCGGCGTATGCGTCATCAAATCGCGCATCGTGATGGGTTTGCCAAACGGCTCCGGCACCTTGAAATCAAGATATTGATTGACGTCCGTGTCGAGATTGATTTTTCCTTGCTCGACAAGCTGCATCACTGCCGTCCACGTGAATAATTTCGAAATCGAACCACAGCGGAACAGCGTGTCCTCCGCCGAAACGGGCTTTTTCTTGGCGAGGTCCGCGTAGCCGTAGCCCTTCGCGAAAATCACTTTGCCGTCGTGCACCACCGCGACCACCGCGCCCGCAATGTCGTCGCGTTCTATTTGCAGCGGGACAAGACCGTCGAAAAAAGTCTCGAGGTCGGCTTGCGTCAGTTGCGCCGGGGGCAGGGAAGGCGGCAGCGTCACGGGCCCGCCCTCGCTCGATGGTTTGGGCACGAGTTTCGCCGCGCGCTTTTGCACCGGAGTCGCCGGCCCAGTCTGTTTCTGCGCGCCTGACGCAACGGTCAACGTCGCCATCGCGAAAATGATCGCAAATGCGGCGACGCGGCGCATCGCAAGCGCGCCTCCCGCATTCGGGCTCAACCGCTGTATGTTTTTCATTCTCGTTCCTCCGCTCGCACCACTTCGAATAGCGACTGCCGCGCCCTTTCCCGCGCGACACTATATGCCCCGCCGTTCGCCGTCAATCTCAAAAGTCACTTCGTCTTGGACAATCTGTCCAGTTTGTTTACGGGAACGCGCCCGAGGGCGGCATCGAGCCAGCGCCGCGCTAATTCATGTTGAGGCGCGTACGCCTCCCACACATCCCCGGCCCATTTTTGAACCAACTTGACGTGTTCTTCGGGAGTTTCTGCGGCGCGCAAATCCGCAATGGTCATCGGCCCGCGCCGCGCAAGCGGTTCCGGGCGTTCGATTTTCGCCGCACCGCTCAACCAGCGGGGAATTGCCGCGTAAATTTCGCGCTTGCCGCCATGCTCGATGCCGCAGCACATCCGCGTCAGATGCGCCGCATACGATTTCGCCGAGTGGCAGTAACGCTCGGGATGTTGGAGGCAATACGCGTCGACCAACAATTCGTGAGTGGCGCCATAGCGCGGATCGCTGAAATCGCGCGCCCCGAGTTGATTAAACAGCGCCTCGCATCCGGCGTTTCCACCCTCAACTTCCGCTCCGCATTCAGAGCATCGCCCCGCCGCGTCCGTCTGCTTTGAACTTTCCTCGGATTGCGCCATTTCTCGCTTCCAGTTGCTTCGGCTCGATAACATACTCTGGCAGCAAAGTATACGCGCCCACGAAACGAAAGCCATCTCGCGATCTTGTCGTCGGCTGTTCGTTTTCGCGACGCCCCGCTCCGCAATCGCACAAATCACTTCGGAAATTCTTCTCGCACTCCGCGCAAGCCGTTGATTCTGCGTTTTTTTATTCGCATCCTCTTTCGGAACTAAATTTGCGTATAGTAACCGAATCAAGCGGAGGTGTGTGCCATGACAGCTCTTTGGCAGGATCTGCGCTACGCCGCGCGAATGCTCGTGAAGTCACCTGGCTTCACCGCCGTCGCCGTGCTCACGCTCGCCCTCGGCATCGGCGCAAACACCGCCATTTTCACGGTCGCGGATGCGCTTTTGTTGAAGCCGCTCCCGTACTCGGATCCGCAGCGCCTGGCGATGGTCTACGAAACGAGCATTGCTGACCGCAGCGCCGTGAGCTCGTTCTCGTATCCTCGGTTTGCTCTCCTGCGGGAACAGCGGCGCTCGTTTTCGGGGATTTCCGCCGTCGCCTGGGACGATTTCGACTTGACCGGGCGCGGCGAGCCGCGGCAAGTTATAGCGGCGCGCGTGAGCTGGAATTTTTTTGACGTGCTCGGCGTCCGTCCCATGCTAGGCCGCGCGTTTCTACCCGATGAAGATCGGCGCGGCGGCAATCGCGTGTTGATGCTGAGCCACGCATTTTGGACCAGCGAATTCGGCGGCGCGCGCGATGTGATTGGGCAAAGTTTGATGCTCGATTCGCTGAGTTACACGATTGTTGGAGTGCTGCCCCCGAACTTCGTCTTTGCGCCCCTCGGCAATGACACGCAGGTTTGGATTCCGCGCGAATTCGAGCTGAACATCGCCACGCCCGCGCACATTCAGGCGGGCATGGGATATTTGGAGGGCATCGCGCGACTCGCGCCGGGAGTGAGCCTCGCGCAGGCGCAATCCGAAATGGACGTGCTGAGCAAGGAGTATTCCCGCGACAATCCGACGAAGCCCGACGCCAGCCCCAAGTGGCCCATCACGGTCGCGTCCCTGCAATCCATGATCGTAGCCAACGTCCGTGTGGCGGTGCTGATTCTGATGGGCGCGGTGGGCGTGGTGCTGCTGATTGCGTGCGCGAACCTCGCCAGTCTGCTGCTTTCGCGCGCGCTCAAGCGCAAGAGAGAAATTGCCGTGCGCGCCGCGCTCGGAGCGGGCCGCGCAGCCGTTGTCCGGCAATTGCTCGTCGAAAGCCTGCTGACCGCGGCGACGGGCGGCGTGGCGGGAATTTTCGCAGGGTATGCGGGCCTGCGGGCGCTCCTGGCGTTGAATCAGGATGCGGTGACGCAGCTGAGCGGCGGCGTGGCGATGGACTGGCGCGTTTTGTGCTTCACGGCGGGCATCACGCTCGCGAGCGGAGTGCTATTCGGCCTGGCACCCGCGCTGCAAATTTCCAAAATCGATTTGACCTCCGTTCTTCGCGACGAGAGCCGAGGCAGCTCCGGCAGCCGTCGCGCCGGAATGCTGCAAAATGCTTTAGTGGTCGCGCAAGTGGCGCTCTCGATGATTTTGCTGATCGGTTCAGGGTTGCTGATTCGCAGTTTTCTGCAACTGATGGATGTGAATCCGGGATTCGATCCCCAAAACGTGCTGACCATGCAGATGAATCTCTCGCCTTCGAAATATGCGACGAAGGCGCAGATGGTTTCGTTTTACAACAAGATGCTGCGCCAGTCGCAGGCGATTTCCGGAGTGAGCGCTGCGGCGATCTCGTCGGCCCTGCCGCCGTATCCCACGCGATATACACCCATCCTCCCGGAGGGTCAGCCGGCGGTGCCGTTGCCGCAAAGACCGGGCGTCAATATCGAGACGATCAGCCCCGATTACGCAAAAGTGCTGCGCGTGCCGCTGATTCGCGGGCGCGAATTCAGAGCCGAAGACAATCAAACCACACCGACGGTGGCGATGGTGAATCAGGCCTTTGTCCGACGCTTCTGGCCGAATGACAATCCCGTCGGGAAACATATTTTGCTGGGCACGATTGCGAAGCCCGTGGAAGTGGTGGGCGTCCTCGGTGACGAGAGAAATAATGGACTGAGCAAGGATCCCGCACCCGAGATGTTTCTGCCGTTCCCGAATCTTCCGTGGTCGCATTTGCGTTTGAGTTTGCGCAGCGCGCGCGGCGATCCGATGGCGCTGCTGCCCGCCGTTCGCCGGCGGCTGGCGCGCATCGACAGCGACCAGCCGATCATTCTGGTGCGAACGATGGACCAAATACTCACCGAAGCGCGCGCCCAATCGCGCTTCACCGCTGCGCTGTTTGGAATTTTCTCCGCCGTGGCGCTGGCTCTTGCCATTGTGGGCATTTACGGCGTGATTTCCTACGCTGCGGCGCAGCGAACGCAGGAGATGGGCATTCGCATGGCGCTCGGCGCGGAGAAGAAAGACATCCTCAGTCTCATGATCGGCCGCGGCCTCAGGCTCGCTGGCATCGGAGTTTTGATTGGACTCGTCGCGCCCTTCACGCTCACACGCTTGATGTCGAGCCTCCTTTACAAAGTCAGCCCGGCAGATCCGTTGACGATGATCGGCAGCGCAATTCTGTTTCTCGCTGCCGCGTTTCTTGCAAGCTATATTCCCGCGCGTCGCGCCGCGCGCACGGACCCGATGATCGCGCTGCACTACGAATGACGCTGGTTCTTCTGTAGCGGCGGGTCCGGCGCCTTTCCGGACCGGGCACTCTCTCACTCGCGCCTTGTCGGGACTGACCTGAGGTTTTTACGCTGCGAATGCCCAACGGCAGGGCAGCACGAATGCTTGCTACAAGAACCTGCCAGGACTTGCGCTGGACGGGAACATATTTACCACCGCCTTCGTACTACAGGGTGACGCCGAAACTTGCGGCCACCAACCGCAATCCGGCAGGCGCTGACTCGGAGGAATCATGGGGACATTGCTTCAGGATTTGCGTTACGCCAT
>JBOGNJ010000237.1:0-4134 GCA_050746905.1 Candidatus Acidiferrales bacterium | reverse complement strand
GCGCCGACTCCGATGACTAATTTCGATGAGCCTGAGATTTCTTTACGTCGGCAGGAGGCGATCTGAGGCGGCGGGTTCGAACGTGACTGGTTTCCATGCGTGCGGCGGGATCAGCGCGAGCAGTTCGCGGGCGGAAGTTCCTCCCACGCACGCGCAGCGTTCCACGTTTTTAAATTCCGCGGGTGTCGGCGACGAATGCAGGATCGCAACGGCCGCATCGCCCGTGACGCAGCGGACAACGTAAATTTCGGCGTTTGCTCCGCGCGCATCCCATTCCTGAAAGTTCTGCAAATCCTTCCAACGCCGCTCATCCACAACATCAAAGAGGTCGCGCGCGCGTTTGCGATTCTTCTCACCCAGCGGCGTATGCGCAAACAGCGCAATCGCGTGCCCGGCAAATTCTTTTCCGCACACAGGACACGCCGCCAACTCGCGCACCAAGCGTTCGATCGCGTCATCGCCACCGGGACGAAATCCGCTGGCCGGCTTTTCAACCGAATGGCCGATTGCGCGCTTTACCGCATCCAGAAAACTCACAGGTCGTGTTCCTCGCGAACATTTCTTTCGCCGGCATCTTTGTCTGCAACATTTTTCTTCGTCCGGACTGTTGCGGCGATTTCGCCGCGCGCGAGGCGCACCGCAATATCATCGCCCGCGGCAACTTGTTCGACGGAGCGCAGGACGCGGCCGTGCGCGTCGTAGGCGATCGCATAACCGCGCTCGAGCAACTGGAACGGGCTGCGCTCTTCGAGTCGCACTGTCGCCGCTTCCAGTTTTCTGCGCGTTGCCACCAAATATCGCCGCGCGTGCGCGGTAAAGTCGCTAGTGTCGCGTTCAAGCGTTCGCCGCAACCGGCTGACGCGAGCGCGCAAATCGAGCGCCGCGACTCGCAGTTGCACATTTGCATATCGCCGGCGCTTTCGCGTCACCGCGCGCTCCAGCGCGGCGGCCAATTCGCCGCTTCGGCGGTCGACGCGAGTTCGCAGCATGGCCACGCGTTCGCGCAAATCAAACAATTCCACTCGCGTGCTTGCCATGCGCATGCGCTGCCGCGCCACGTCGAGCCTGCCGCGCAGGCCCATTGCGAGCGCCGCATTCATGTCGTCGAGATGCTGGCGGGTGCGTCGCACCAAATCCTCCGGACGGCGAAACGCGCGATGCGTCGCGAGATCGCGCAAAGCATGCCGCCGTTGCGAAAAGAAATACCGCATACATTGCACCAGTTCGCGAGTGCAATCCATGATGTGCTTTTCAAATTCGGCGCGCGTGCGCACAACGATTTCCGCGGCAGCCGAGGGCGTGGGCGCGCGCATGTCCGCGGCGAAATCCGCAATCGTGCTGTCCGTCTCGTGCCCGATGCCCGTGATGATCGGAATTCCGGAGGCGGCAATCGCGCGCACCACGATTTCTTCATTGAACGCCCACAAATCCTCGAACGAGCCGCCGCCGCGCGCGACGATCATCACGTCGACAATCGCCGCTCGGTTGAAATGGCGAATGGCGCGAACAACTTCCTCTGCCGCTCCCTCGCCCTGCACTTTCACGGGATACAAAATCACGTGCAAATTTGGAAACCGGCGCCGCAGCACGCGCAAAATGTCGCGAATCGCGGCGCCCTGCGGTGACGACACGATTCCGATGCGTCGCGGCAAGGCGGGCAGCGGCTTCTTACGCTCCGCGGCGAAGAGGCCTTCCGCTTCGAGAGTCTTCTTCAGTTGCTCGAAAGCGAGTTGCAACGCGCCCAGTCCTACGGGCTCGATGTGCGAAATGTAAATCTGGTATTCGCCGCGCGGCTCATAGACACCGACCGATCCGCGGACTGTGACGTGGAGGCCGTCCTCGGGACGGAATTTCAATCCGCGGGCCTGGTCGCGAAAGCAGACACAGCGGATTTGCGATTTCTCGTCCTTCAGGGTGAAATAAAAATGCCCCGATTGCGCCGTGTGAAAATTCGAGACTTCGCCTTCGACCCACAAATCCGGGAATTCGTTTTCGAGGAGGTCGCAAATGCGCAGCGTCAGCTCGCTGACGCGCCAGACGTGCTTTTCAGGAATCAGATTCAGCGAAAACTGCGTCATTGTTGGCCTTCGCGGATTGCACGCGCCATTTTCATTTGCGGAGTGATCCGATAATCCAAAGAATTAAAGTCAAAACCACGCTCAACACGATGCACGTGACAATCGGAAAATAAAATGTGCCATGGCGGCCGTGATAGGAGATGTCTCCCGGCAAGCGTCCGATACGCAGCGGCAATTTCGGGCCCGCGAGGAGAATCGCGCCGACGGCCGCGATCACCAAGCCGAAAATCAGCAGCGTCTTACCCAATTCGCGCGCGGGTTCCATGGTGGATTCTCGCGCTTCATTCTACCTGACAATGGCGACGACAATCAGACGTGTGGAAATTTTGTCTGGCAGACAAGGCCGCTACAAGGCTGGGACTTGAAGGCAAAAGCCTACAACTGCAAGGCAAGAGCCGTAGATCTGGAAAAGCGCCAGGTCCGCGCCACCAGGAACGCTCCGGTCAAGAGCACCGGGGATGGACTCCGATGGCACCCGGGCTACCAAGACAAAAATCTCTTGGAAGCAAAGCGGCGTCGAGCCGCCGCACTCCAAGAGAGACAAAAGCCGCTGCAAGGCAAGAGCCGCAGACCTGAAAGGCACAGGTCTGCGCTACAACTACAACTAAATTAGTTCGAGGCCGGAGAAAAAATAGCTGATTTCGAAACGTGCCGTGTCCGGAGCGTCGGAGCCATGCGTGCAATTATTCTGGATGCTGGTGCCGAGTGCGTTGCGAATGGTGCCGGGCGTGGCCTTGGCCGGATCGGTGGCGCCCATCGTTTCACGCCAGCGCGTGATTGCGCCTTCGGCTTCGAGAGCGATTACCACCACTTTGCCCGAGCTCATGAATTCCGTGAGGTCCTTGAAAAATGGGCGCTCGCGGTGCACGGCGTAAAATCCTTCGGCTTCGCTTTTCGTCAGGCGCAGCGATTTGATCGCCACAATCTGAAATTTCGCATCGTGAATGCGTTTCAGAATGTCGCCGGTCAAACCGCGGCCAACTGCATCCGGCTTAATGATTGCCAAAGTCCGTTCGATTGCCAAGATTTACCCCCTTTAGAAGTCTTACGACCTGTCTCATAAACTCCTCGTGGTCATGGAGGACCGACCTCAGGGGCTAAAGCCCTGGTAGAGGCTGCGCTATTCGGCACGGCTAAAGCCGTGCCTGACACCGACCATTCATGAGACGGGTTGTAGTGAATGCTCACCGCTGCGCGGCCTTGCCCAGCACTGCTTCCATCGTGTGACCGATTTCCGCGGGACTCTGCACGGTGTGGATTCCCGCGGCTTGCATAGCTGCGTATTTTGTCTTCGCGGTTCCCTGTCCGCCGCTGATAATGGCGCCCGCGTGGCCCATTCGGCGGCCCGGAGGCGCGGTTTGCCCCGCGACGAAGCCGACGACCGGCTTCTTGACGTGAGTCTTGATAAAATCCGCCGCGACTTCCTCGGCGTTGCCGCCGATTTCGCCGATCATCACGATAGCGTGCGTATCCGCATCGTCGTTGAACATCTTGATCGCGTCGAGAAAATTCGTGCCGATAATCGGATCGCCGCCGATGCCAATGCACGTCGATTGGCCGATGCCGAGGCGCGTGAGCTGGTCGACGGCCTCATAGGTGAGCGTCCCGCTGCGGCTCACAAGGCCAACGTGCCCTGCTTTGTGAATGTGTCCGGGCATGATTCCGATTTTGCACTTGCCCGGGGAAATAAGTCCGGGACAATTCGGCCCGATCAGGCGCGTGCTCGAAGCGCGCAATTCGGCGGCGACGCGCACCATGTCGAGCGTCGGGATGCCTTCCGTGATGCACACAACCAGCGGCAGACGCGAGTCGAAGGCTTCGAGAATTGCGTCCGCTGCAAACGGAGGCGGAACAAAAATCACCGAGGCATTTGCACCGGTTTCCTTCACCGCATCGGCGACCGTGTTGAACACGGGCACGTCGAGATGTTTCGTTCCACCTTTGCCCGGCGTGACTCCGGCAACCACTTTCGTGCCGTAAGCGATCATCTGCTCGGCGTGAAAGCCGCCTTCGCGACCGGTGAGGCCCTGAACGACGACGCGCGTCTTCTGGTCAA
>JBOGNJ010000236.1:0-2459 GCA_050746905.1 Candidatus Acidiferrales bacterium | reverse complement strand
GCGGCCTGGCGGCGCAGGAACGTCGGGACGTCCAAATCGTCCGCGGCGACTTCCTGAATCACGTCCGTCACGTTGCGCGACACTTGCGCCACCACGTCCGGCTGCGGCTCCGGCGCGCGCTCCGCTTTCCACGTCTTCGGCAAATACGACGGACGCGAGTGCGTCTTCTTGTTCGCGACTTCGCGGAAGCCGGCGGCAATCACCGTGATTTTCACCGACTCCTTCATCGCGTCTTCCTGCACCGCGCCGAAAATAATATTCGCATTCTCGTGCGCCGCCTTTTGAATCACGGACGACGCCTCGTGAACTTCGTGCAGGCTGAGCGTGGAAGATCCGGTGACATTGATTAAAATCCCCTGCGCGCCCTGGATGCAATTGTCTTCGAGCAGCGGGCTGTTGATGGCGCGATTCGCTGCGTCAATGGCTCGGTTCGACCCCGTCGCAACGGCCGTGCCCATCACCGCGTATCCCTGGCCGGACATGATGGTTCTCACGTCGGCGAAATCGCGATTGATGATTCCAGGAATCGTGATGATGTCGCTGATGCCCTGCACCGCCTGGCGCAAAATATCGTCCGCGATGCGGAACGCCTCGAAGAAACTCGTGCCATGCTCGACGCATTCCATCAGGCGCTCGTTGGGAATCACGATAACCGTGTCGACGCAACCGATTAATTCTCCGAGAGCTTGCTCCGCCTGTTGCAAGCGGCGCTTGCCTTCGAAGGCGAACGGCTTCGTCACCACCGCGACAGTCAGCGCGCCGAGTTCGCTCGCCAGATTCGCGACCACGGGCGCGGCTCCGCTGCCGGTGCCTCCGCCGAGTCCCGACGTGACGAACACCATGTCCGCGCCGTCGAGCGCCTCGAGAATTTTATCCGTGTCTTCGAGCGCCGCCTTGCGCCCCATCTCCGGATTCGCGCCGGCGCCCAGGCCCTTGGTGAGTTTTGTGCCGAGCTGAAGTTTAAGCGGCGCTTGCGACATTTTGAGCGCCTGCAAGTCCGTATTCGCCGCAACGAATTCCACGCCTTCCACCTTGGCGCGAATCATGCGGTTCACGGCGTTGCAACCGCCGCCGCCGACGCCGATCACTTTAATCTTTGCGCCGTTTTGTGGCTCTTCACTGAACGAGACTCGAAGTGCTGCTTCTCTTGGCGTCATGCTGCCTCCCCTGAAATTCCCCCGCTGAAATTTTCCTGCTCAATTCCCCGCAAAAAGTCCTTTCAACTTCTCCGTCCAACCGCCGGAACGCTGCGCCGCATGCCGCCGCGCACGCGCACCGTAGAGCACCAGGCCGACGGCAGCCGAGTACTCGGGCTGAGAAACCGCTTCCGTGATGTCGCTCAAACCGCGCGGCGCGGCCAATCGCACCGGCAGCCTGAATATTTTCTCGCTGAGTTCGATGAGCCCGCGCAAGCGCGCGCCTCCGCCGGTGAGCACGATTCCTGCGGGAATTTGCGAATCGAGACCCGCGCGGCGCAAATCCTCACGCACCATGGTTAAAAGTTCATGCGCGCGCGGCTCGACAATCTCGCACAAGTTTCGCGCAAACACAGTCCGCGGCGGGCGATCTCCCACGCTGCCGATTTCGATCGGCGTATCCACTCCCATGATTTCGCGCCACGCGCAGGCATGTTCGCGCTTCGCGCTTTCCGCCTCGGGAACGGGCGTGCGCAATCCGACCGCGAGATCGTTTGTAAAATGGTCGCCGCCGATGGCGATGGCCGCCGTATGCCGCACAACTCCGCCGGAAAAAACGATCAGCTCCGTGGTGCCGCCGCCAATATCGAGCAGGCAGCAGCCGAGTTCGCGCTCATCCTGCGTCAAGCACGCTTCGGCGGAGGCCAACGGCTCGAGCACTGTGTCGCTGACAATCACGCCGGATTTATTCACGGCGTTGACCACATTTTGCGAGGAAGTGGCCGATGCCGTGACGATGTGCACATTGGCCTCAAGCCGCTGCCCCACCATGCCGATGGCGTCACGAATGTTGTCCTGCGCGTCAACGAAAAATTCCTGCGGCAGCACGTGCAGAACTTCGCGATCCTCTGGCAGGCTCACATTTTTCGCCGCTTCCACGGCGCGGCGCACATCGTCGCGGTGAATTTCGCGCGAGCGCTGGCCCAGCGTGATTCCTCCACGGCTGTTCACGCCGCGCACGTGTCCACCGGCAACGCCCACGAGCGCCGATTCCACCGGCACGCCCACAATGTTCTCCGCTTCCTCGACCGCGCGCCGGATGGAACTGACGGCGAGTTCGAGATTCACGATCTGCCCCTTGCGCCAGCCCTTCGATTCCGCCGCGCCCAGCCCCGCGAATTTCACGGCGCCGCCCTCTTCTTCAATTTCGCCGACGAGCGCGCACGTTTTCGTGCTGCCAATGTCGAGACCCACAACGTAGCGATCCTTTTTCCCCAAACGGCCGCTCCCTTAATCTTTTCTCCGCACGTTACAAAGTTAGCG
>JBOGNJ010000235.1:0-32839 GCA_050746905.1 Candidatus Acidiferrales bacterium | reverse complement strand
CCGGCGACACAGCCAATGAAGCAAACCCTCAAACCCTGCAAGAGAAAACGTCTCGCGATTTGCCCGCGCAATTCGCCGAGGGTCATGCGCAAGCCAATCTCGCGCTGCCGGACGGTGACCGAGTAGCTGAGCGTCCCATACAAACCGACGCAGGCAAGTAAAATGGCTGTGACCGCAAAGAAAGCGAGTAGCACCGTCCGCAAACGGTTCTCAGAAAACGATGCGTCAATGTGCTCCGTCAAGGGAGCAATATCGAACACCGAACGCGCTGGCTCGATGTCATGGATTCTTTTGCGAATCGTCTCCGCCATGGTCATCGGAGCGCTGTGCGTGCGAACCAGATAATACGGGTCGGGCACTGCCGCGACGAAACACCAGTACACCGTAGGCTCTGGCGCGCGATTCAGCCCTTCTTCTCGTGCATCCCCTACAATTCCGCGAATCTCCCCCGGCGGAAAAAATTGCGCCAGGCTGCCCTGTACAAGCAGATGGTGTCCAATTGCCGGCGATTGCCCGAAGTAAGTGTTCGCGAAACTGCGATTGACCATCACCTCTACGCCGTTCGGCTGTTCCCGGCACGATTTGCCCTCCAGCAGTGGAATTTGCATTGTCGCGAAATACCCGGGAGAAACCGAGCGGCCGTCCGCCAGGATTTTGCGGTTCGGGTTGATTTCTCCCTCAGCAATCTTGAATTCTTGCGGAAACGCGGACGAAACGCCAGGTAGAGAGGTATCAGTCGCGGCGGCGGTGACGCCGGGTAGCGCGCCCAGCGAGTCAATCGTGCGGTTGATGCGCTGCGCCATCGCCTTGAGATTCACGGTTTCTCCGTACGACGCGCTGATGTGAAAGGTCAGAACGTGACTGGGATCAAACCCAGGCGAGACGCGCCCCAATTCCTGAAAGCTGCGAAGCAGCAGCCCTGCACCGGCGAGCAGCGTCACCGCAAGCGCGACTTGCACGCTGACGAGCAGCCACTGCAAGCGGTTCCGCGTGGATACCTGTGTGAGGCTGGCTTGGGCAAGCGAGAGCGAGATGCTCTTGTTCGCCGCGCGAATCGCCGGAAGCAGACCGCAGAGAAGTGTGACAGTTAAAGAGCACACCAGCGTGTACAGAACAATCGTTGGATCGAGGCGAATCTCCTGTACGCGCGGCAGGCTCCCCGCAAGCGCTCGAAAAATTGTCGAACCTGCGCCCGCTACGATCAGCCCGAGCACAGCCCCTCCCAGCGCCAGCAAAAATGTTTCGATCAAAAGTTGCCGGACAATCGCGGTGCGAGAACCGCCGAGAGCGAAGCGAATCGAAATTTCATGATGCCGTTTTGAAGAACGCGCTAGAAGCAACGCGGCAATATTCGTGCAGGCGATCAGCAATAGGAGACTCACAGCGCCAAACAGCATCCAGAACGACCGTTGCACGTTGCCGATGATAGTCTCTTTCAGCGGCTGTATTTTCACCGCGAGGTCGGCGTCGGTTTTCGGATACGCCTTACCAAGTTGCGCCTGAATCGTCGCGAGATTGGCACGAGCTTGCTCAAGTGTCACGCCGCGCTTAAGCCGCCCGATGACCGTGTACCACGTGGAATCTCTGCTCTGAGCGTAAGGCGCGTCCGTGAAGTCCGGAGACCAGAGCTCCACGTCCTCGTCCGGAAACAGAAAAGAAGCCGGCATGACACCGACGATGCTCAGAGAAAAATGTCCGATCCGCAGCTTTTTTCCGATGGCATCCGGGTTGCCGCCAAAACGCCGCAGCCAATACCGATGGCTGATGAGAACCGCGCCGGGACCGCCGTAACGCTCTTCTGCGGGCCTGAAATCGCGCCCGAGCGCGGGCGAGACTCCCCAAACTTGCAAGAATCGCGGAGCAACGAAGGCGATCGTGACTTTTTCGGGCAGCGGACCGGAAATCTCGGAATCGTCCTCTGGGTAAAATCCAGTAATCGCCTGAAACGTCGAATTCACGCGATTCCAATCTTCCTCCCTCAGCGGCGCCACAAAAGGATTCAGATTGGGGTTTTTTGTATTGTACTGGGTGATGCGCATCAATTGGTCGCCTTCGGGAAAAGGCAACGGCCGGAGAAGAATCGCGTCTATGGCTGAAAAGACCGCGCGGTTGGCGCCGATGCCGAGGGCGAGTGTGAGTATGGCGACGGCGGTGAAGCCGGGGGATTTACGCAGCATGCGGAGAGCGAAGCGAATGTCTTGCCACAAAGTCTCGAGGAAATGCGCGCCGCGGGCCTCGCGGCACTCCTCTTTGATGTATTCCGTGCCGCCAAATTGCGCGAGCGCGCGACGCCGCGCTTCAGCGGGATTCATGCCCGCAGCAACGTTGTCGGCGATCTGCTGCTCGACGTGGAAGCGCAATTCAGAATCGAGTTGTTTATCGAGGGCGCGTTTGCGAAACAAACGCTTGAGCCAGCGCATACGTACCTCCTTCTTGCTTACGACGAGGCTCTGTCACGAAAACGATGTTCCAACTATCGGGCCGCCGGTGCTTACGACATGTCGCCCTTTTTGTCATTCTGAGTGGATGCGACCAGCATCCAGCGAAGAACCTGCTTCTCTGATTGGAATCGGCCCTACAAATAACCAAAAACAAACGCACAAAACGAACTGAACCAGCCCGCGTCATTCCGCGGTGCGCAGAATCAGCGCGACGGCGTCCGAGAGACGCGCCCAGTTCAGCACCTCGGCTTCCAGCTGTTTGCGGCCCTTCTTCGTCAGCGAGTAGAACTTCGCTTCCCGCCCTGTGTCCGTCACGCGCCATTCGGCCCCAAGCCATCCGCGATTTTCCAGCCGATGCAGGGCCGGATAAAGCGAGCCTTGCTGCACCTGGAAAAACTCCTTGGAAATTTGCTGAATGCGCTGCGAAATGGCGTAACCATGAATCGGACCGAGCGCGACGACCTTCAGAATCAGCATGTCGAGCGTGCCCTTGAGCATTTCGGATTTGTCTTCAGCCATGTCAGCCCACCTCGTCAGCGGATATTTTCAGCCACTCTTTAGATGCCTAGCATCATCACGCCTAGAACTTCGACATATATGCCTAGTTGTTCTATGTGTCAAGAAAAAAGTGCGCCTCGCGTAGCGCTCTTCCCGTGGCGATTTCATGATTTCTAATCGGCACTGTGGGGATTAGAATTGCCCGTAACTTACACACAACAAACGGTCGGCGTCGTTTCTAATCCACACAGAAATCGACCTTTTGTAAATTCGAGCGGAGCCCGTTTTAATCGTAAAAAAAAACGCTATCGAAGCAATGAAAGGAAGCTGTCGCCGTGCGGAATTTCCGCGCCGAAGTTTTCGGCGACGGTTTGCCCCATGTCGGCGAGCGTGCTGCGAACACCGAGATTCACGCCGGCGCGCCCGCTTGCGGACATGCTCGGCGAATAGCAAACAATGGGCACGTATTCGCGCGAATGATCCGTCGTCGGATTCACGGGATCTGGATCGCAGCCATGGTCAGCGCTGAGAATGAGAAGATCGGAGTTTTTTAGCGGGTTGAGAAACGGACCGAGAAGCGCATCAAATTCTTCGAGCGAGCGCGCGAAGCCTTCGACGTCTTTTCGGTGGCCGTACAGCATGTCGAAATCGACGAGATTTGCGAAGATAAGTCCGTCCGGCTGCCGCGCGAGAGCTTCGGTGAGTTTCGCCATGCCGTCCGCATTATTTCTTGTGGTGACGTAATTCGCGACGCCGCGGCCGTTGTAAATATCGTGAATTTTCCCCACGCCGAATACTGGAATTTTGCGCTCGGCAAGAACGTCGAGAAGCATCGGGCGCGGCGGTTCGACGGCATAATCGTGGCGTCGCTCGGTGCGCCGGTAATTTCCGGGCGTGCCAGTGAATGGACGCGCAATCACACGGCCAACGCGATGCGGGCCATCGAGAAGTTTGCGCGCAATTTCGCACATTTTGTAAAGCTCGGGCACCGCGATCACGTCTTCATGCGTGGCAATTTGGAAAACACTGTCGCCGGAAGTGTAAACAATTGGGCAGCCGGTGCGCTGATGCTCTTCGCCGAGTTCCTTGATGATTTCCGTGCCGGAAGCGGGCTTATTTCCAATGGTTTTGCGGCCGATGGCGCGCTCGAATTTTTCCATCAAGTCGCGCGGAAAACCAAGTTTGTAAACGGGGAACGCCTGGTCGAGCCATATGCCGGCCATTTCCCAGTGGCCGGTGGTTGTGTCTTTGCCGGGCGAGATCGTGATTCCCTTCCCAAAGGCGCCGGCGGAATGCGCGGGCGCGTCGAGATGTGCGAGCGGCTTGATGTTGGCGAGCCCGAGGCGAACGAGATTCGGCAGGCGCAATGGACGCGAGCGCGCAATGTGGCCGAGCGTGTCGCGGCCAACGTCGCCGTAATCAGCAGCGTCGGGAAGTTCGCCGATGCCGACGCTGTCGAGCACGACCCAGATGATGCGCGCGAAAGATTGGACTGGCGACACTGTCTCCCTTCCACGCTGAATTTATCATAAGTTCCGTGTCGAGTTTGCCTTGCAGGCGATGCCCGAAGCCTCCGCGAGCAGCAAGAATTGTGCATTTGCGGGGCACTTGCGCCGAGACGTATAATTATTGGTTTACGCCCATGGCGACGAAACCCACAGAGAGCGTGCCGGCCGATTTGGCGCCTTCATCAGCGGCGCTCGCGACAAAGTCTAAGTCCCAACGAGCGCGCGCCGCCAGTGCGAGTCAACAATCGGCGAGCGGCGTGGATTTGGGCCAAGACGCGATTCGTGTGCGCGGGGCGCGCGTGCACAATTTGAAAAACATCGATTTTGAGATTCCGCACAACGCGATCACGGTGGTCACGGGCGTGTCGGGATCCGGAAAATCGAGCCTTGCGTTCGACACGGTTTACGCGGAGGGGCAGCGGCGATACATCGAATCGCTTTCGGCGTACGCGCGGCAATTTTTAGAGCGCATCGAGAAGCCGGACGTCGACGAAGTGACAGGTATCGCGCCCGCGATTGCGATACGGCAGAAAAATTCGACGCGAAATCCGCGTTCGACGGTGGCGACGGCGACGGAAATTTACGATTATTTGCGGCTGCTCTACGCGCGCGTGGGGCATACGTTCTGCGTGAAGTGCGGCGAAGAAGTGAAGAAAGACACAATCGACGAAATCGCGGAGCGCGTGCTGAAGCTGCCGGTGGGGCGGCGATTCTACGTGCTCTACCCGCTCGTATTGCAAACGGAAACGGCGGCGGATCCCGCCAAGCCGACGCGCGCGAGAAAGGCATTGCCGGCGGCGGAATCAGTGAAGCAAACACTGGGGAGTTTGCAAAAGCGCGGATTCAACCGCTTGTATCAGGGCGGACGCGTCTACGAATTCTCTTCTCCGGAAACGCTGCTCAATGTGAATTTCGCGAAGCCGGTGTACGTGCTGGTCGACCGGCTCGCGCTCGCGCCGGAAATTCGTTCGCGGCTGATGGACTCGATTGAGATTTGCTATCGCGAGGGGCGAGGCGAAGCAATTCTGGAATTTGTGCCCGAAGTAGCGGGAGCGTCGCCGGAACAAATGATTTTCAGCGAGAGATTTGAGTGCAGGAAATGCGGAATCGTTTATCAGGAGCCGGCGCCGCGTCTGTTTTCGTTCAACAATCCGTATGGCGCGTGTCCGCGATGCCAGGGATTTGGGAACACGATTGATTTCGACCTCGACCGCGTGATCCCTGATAAGGGCAAAACGCTGGCGGAGGGCGCGATTGAGCCGTGGACGAAGCCGCGTTACCGGCAAGTGGTGCAGGACCTGAAGACCTATGCGAAAAAGAAAGGCATTCCGATCAATGTGCCGTTCCGGCAGCTCACGGAACAGCAGCGCAAGTGGATTATTGACGGCGACCCGAAAGAAGATTTCGAGGGCGTGACGCCGTTTTTCAAGCGGCTCGAATACAAGAAATACAAATTGTACATACGCGTGTTTCTGAGCCGGTATCGCGGGTACGCGACGTGTCCGGACTGCAAAGGAACGCGGCTGCGGCAAGAAGCGCGGGCGGTGCGAGTGGCGGGAAAGTCGATTACCGAAGCGTGCGCGATGACGGTCGCGGAGGCGCGCGCGTTTTTCAGCGGGATGAAATTAAGTCCGGCGGAAACAACGATTGCAGGCAAAGTGCTGGAAGAAGTGCAACAGCGGCTGCGATTTCTGGATGAAGTAGGGCTGGATTATTTGACGCTGGACCGACTGACGTCGACATTGTCCGGTGGAGAATCGCAAAGGATACAACTGGCGACTTCTCTCGGGTCGCATTTGGTGGGCGCGCTGTACGTGCTTGATGAGCCGTCGATTGGATTGCATCCGCGGGATACGCACCGGCTGATTTCAATTTTGAAAAGCTTGCGCGAACTGGGAAACACGCTGCTTGTCGTCGAGCATGATGCGGACACCATTCGCGCGGCGGATTACGTGATGGATTTGGGTCCTGGCGCGGGAGAGTATGGCGGAAAAATCACATTCGCGGGCACGCAGCAGGAACTCGAAGCGGACAAGCATTCGCTGACGGCGCGTTATTTGAGCGGCGAGATGCACATCTCCGTGCCAGGGACGCGGCGGAAGACGCAGGGAAAATTCTTGAAGATTTTGAAAGCGCGCAGCCACAACTTGAAGGAAGTCGATTTGATGATTCCGTTGGGAATGATTGTGGCGATCACGGGCGTATCGGGCTCCGGAAAATCGACACTTGTTTACGATGTGCTCTACAAAACGCTGCAAGCGAAACGAAGCGGCGGGAATTGGCGCGAGGCATGCGAGAACATTGAAGGTGACGCGGCGTTGAGTGCGGTGGAACTTGTGGACCAATCGCCGATTGGGCGGACTCCGCGGTCGAATCCGGCGACGTATTTGAAGGCGTTCGATCCGATTCGCGAGATATTCGCTTCAACGCCGGATGCGAAAAGGCGCGGCTACACGGCGGGACATTTCTCGTTCAACATTCCCGGCGGAAGATGCGAAGCGTGCCAGGGCGACGGAACGGTGACCGTCGAGATGAGATTTTTGGCGGACGTGGAATTAATTTGCGAGGAATGCAAAGGGACGCGATACAAGAGCGGGATTCTCGATGTGCGGTATCACGGAAAGAATGTGCATGACGTGCTCGGAATGACGGTGCACGAGGCGCTGGCGTTTTTCGCGGGCACGCCGAAGGTCACGTCGAAGCTGAAAATCCTGGAGGAAGTTGGGTTGGGATATTTGCGACTGGGGCAGTCAGCGTCGACGCTATCGGGCGGCGAGGCGCAACGTTTGAAACTGGCGGCGCATCTTACGCGGCAAGAGAACACGGGAGTCCTGTACATTTTCGATGAGCCGACGACAGGGCTGCATTTCGACGACATTTCAAAACTGCTGGCGGCGTTCCGGAAATTGCTCGAAGGAGGGGCTTCGGTGCTGATCATCGAGCACAACCTGGACGTAATCAAATCGGCGGATTGGGTGATCGATTTGGGGCCCGAGGGCGGCGAGCGCGGCGGCCGTTTGGTCGCGTGCGGGACGCCGGAACAGGTGGCGCGCAACGCGCAGTCCTATACGGGAAAGTTTCTCGCGCGCGTGCTGCACGAAGGCGCGCGCGAAAGCACGAATCGTCGCAATCACACTCCATGAAATTCTCGCGAAACGCGGCCGCGATTTTGTTGTTGACGATTCTTGCGGCTGCGCCCCGGGCGGCCAATCCACAATCACGGCACAGTTCGCGCAGGAAAGTCGTCGGCGTTTCGCCGCAGGAGCAAGCCCTGCATGAATTGTTGGTGCAAGCGAAAGCGGCAGCCGACAAGAACGACTACGCAACAGCGGCCGCGGATTACGAGAAATATCTGGCGCAAAAGCCGGATGATGCGGCGGCGCACTTCGATTTGGGCTACGTTTATACCGCGCAGAAACAACAAGACAAAGCCATCGTGGAATACCGCAAGGCGGTGGCGCTTGATCCGAAGATGGCGCAGGCATATTTGAATCTGGGAATCAGTTTACTCGATGATGATGCGAAGGGCGCGATCGCGCCTTTGCGAAAAGCGACGGAATTGGATTACGACTATGCGCAGGGCCACTATTTGCTGGGGACGGCGGAGGAACGCGCCGGGCAGTCAGCAGACGCGCTGAAGGAATACACAATCGCGGTGAAGCTTGACCCAAACGATTATTCGAGCCACTTTGCGCTGGCGCGTGCGGAACTAGCGGCGGGCAACGCGAGCGCGGCGGAGCCGGAGTTTCGAGAAGCGTTGAAGCTGAAGGCGAACGACGCGGAAGCTGAGCTTGGGCTGGCGCAGAGTTTGATCGCGCAGAAGAAATCGGCGGACGCGGCGGCGGCGCTGGATGATTACTTGAGGGAAAATCCGGACGCTGCGAAGGCGCGCGTGATGCGCGCGTCTCTGCTTGCGGAGTTGGGCAAGAACGACGAAGCGCTGGCGGAATTGGATCGCGCGAGCAAACATGGAACAGAAACGCTGGAGTCACTGAAATTGCGCGGCGTGATTTATTATAGGGAAAATGATTTCGCGAAGGCGGCAGCCGTCTTGCAAAAAGCCGCGGAGATGGCTCCGCAAGATGCGAGCCTCCGGGCGCGATGGGGACATGCGTCGCTGGAGACGAAGGACTATGCGGGAGCGGCGAAAGAACTGACCGAAGCGGTACGGCTCGATCCAAGTTCGAACGCCGCGCTGCGCGACCTGGTGGCCGCCGAATATCTGGGCAAGAATTATCCGGGAACATTGGCGGCGCTGAATTTGTTGGCCGAACGCGAAACGCCCAAGCCCGGAACGTGGTTCGTGCGCGCAACATGCTACGACCACTTGGGGCAAGCGAAAGAGGCTCTGGACGCATATCATAAATTTCTGGCGATGAATACGGACCAGACGAGCGACCAATATTTCGAAGCGGCGGGGCGCGTGCGATTCCTGGAACGAGCGGTGAAAGAAAAGGGACATTGATATGGCCCGGACGACGCTGCGAATGCGCGGCTTGAGAATCGCGATTTCCTGCGCGGGAGCGCTTCTTTGTTGCATGACGCAGGCGGCGCAAACGGCGCGTGTGCAAAAGGACATCGCAAAGTATGAGGCGAATTACGCGAGCAAAACGAAGCCCGTGGATCGCGCGAAGGTGGTGGTGAAACTGGGACGCGCCGAATATCTTGCCGCGCGGCAGGCTTTGGACGCGGAGAACGTCAGCGCGGCATTCGAGTTTTTGAAGAAATACAACCAGCAAGCAATCACGACGCATGAAGCGCTCGAAACCATGGCCGTGGATCCTGAAAAACACTCGAACGGATTCCGGCAACTGCAAATTTCCGTGCGCGAGAGTTTGCTGCAGCTTCGTGAAATAACAAGCCGGGTGCCGTTTGAGCAGCGGCAGTCTTTTGATGCGTTGGAACACGACCTGGACGCGCTGAACCGGAAGCTGATTCTGGAATTATTTCCGCGGCAGCCGGGACACAAATTCAAGGATGAAAAGAAACACGAATAGGAGGCGCCGTGAGGAACAAACTGAACGTGCCGGCAGTTCTGGCGTTGCTCGCGTGCCTGATCGCAGGCTCGGCGTCCATGAAAATGGTGTCTGCGCAGGAAAAGCCCGATTTTCTGAGTCCCGCGGAAGCGGACAAAGTTCGCGACGCGCAAGATCCGAATGATCGCGTGAAGCTGTTTTTGGATTTTGCAGCCGATCGGCTGAAGAAATTACAGTACGAATTGCAGCTTAAATCGCCGCAGATACACAAAGACGAATTGTTGAATGGCTTGTTGAGCGCATACGCGGGATGCATTGATGAGGCGGCAGACCGGATACAAGAGGGGCGCGAAACAAATCCCAACATGCGCGCGGCGATCAAGGACATGCAGAAACGCGGGAAGGGATATTTGGACGCGCTCCAGAAAATCGAAGGCGCGGGCGGACCGGACCTCAGCGCATTCAAAGACACGCTTGATGATGCTATCGAAGGCACGCAGGACGCGCTGAAGGATGCAAACAAAGCGTCGAAGGAATATGGCGCGGTGCCCGTACGGAGAAAGCCTTGAGCCCAAGGCGAATGATTCGGAACGAGCGGCATGTTCCGGGCGGGCCGCTCATCTTCCAAAGGATGTACACGCGGCTGAATTGCGAGGGCCGGCCGCCCCAATTTGAAGTGGAGTTTTATCCTTACGCCAATTTGACACATTCGATCCGGTTGCGGCGCGAAATTGCGCATGTGCGGCTCTCGGACCTATTGCGCGAGGCGCCGCTCGAAGTCATGGAAGCAGCGGCGGCGATTTTGCTGGCGCGGCTTTACCGGCGCCGGCTGCCGAGCGAAATTCTGGACACGTACAAACGATATTCTCACGGTGCGGGCACGCGGCATCGATTGCACGCGTTGCGAAGAAAGAGGGCGCGTCCCAAAATTGTTCGCGCGCGCGGCCGGCATTTTGATTTGGAGCCGATGTTCGACGAACTGAACGGAAGATATTTTCAGGAAGGATTGGCGAAACCGAAAATCGGGTGGAGCGCGAAACGGTGGCGAAGCCAACTGGGGACATACGATCCGGCGCTCAATCAGATTGCGATCAATTGCGCGCTGGACCGCGCGGACGTGCCGCAATACGTGATCGGCTACGTGCTGTATCACGAGATGCTGCACCAGAAGCATCCGATGAAACTGGCGCGGTGTAGACTGGAATCGCATTCGCGGGCTTTTCGGGAAGAAGAAAAAAAGTTCGGCGAGTATCAGCGGGCGATGAAATTCTTGGCGCGATTCAGGTAAGACTTCTGCGGCGGGCTCGTCTTCTCATTGGAATAATCGGGCGCCGATTGTAAAGAGCTACCGCGTGGCGGCTTTGTCCTTCTGTATTTTTTCTTCGAGTTTGGCGATGCGTTCGCGGACTTTCTTGGATTCGGGCGTGCCGGGGAGGATTTTCAGGTAGCGCTGGTAATAATCAATGGCGCGGTTTGGATCATCTTTTTTCTCGTAGGCCTGGCCGAGCAGAAGACAGGGCTCGGCGTAATTCGGTTTGTATTGCATGGCGTCCTTGAAGCGCGCGATGGCGCCATCGATGTCGCCGCGCTTCATGTAAAACTTGCCGACGTTGACATCGTGAACGGCGCGCATCGGGTTGTAGGTGGGAGCGGCCACGGGCGCGGGCAGTTTCTGCGCGGATGCGAGCCCGCAAAATACGAAGAGCGCGAAAGTGGCCGGAAGTTTCGAGAAGATGCTCACTGTTTCAACTTTACCTCGCTAGAATGGATTTGATGGTGTCTGTTAAGATGGCGTTGTCCCGCAAAATCGCGCGAAGGAATGGCGCGACGGCAACAGAATAACTCTTTCCCATGGACCTGCGCGAGAAGGTTTCCGAATTCCCCGTCCAGCCCGGGGTGTATTTGTTCAAAGACGCCGCGGAAAAAATCATATACGTGGGCAAAGCGAAGCTGCTGCGGCACCGCGTAAAGTCATATTTCCTGGATTCGCGGCAACTCGATGCGAAAACGGGATCGCTGGTGCGGGAAATTGCCGTGGCGGAATACATCGTCGTCGACAATGAGCGCGAGGCGCTGGCGCTCGAGAACAATCTGATCAAGCAGCACAAGCCGAAGTTCAATATCCTGCTGCGTGACGACAAAACGTATCCGTACATCTGTTTTACGGCGGCGGAAGCATTTCCGCGCGTGTTCGTGACGCGGCAGCTGGAGAAGAACGGCTCGCTTTTCTTTGGGCCGTATTTTCCGGCGGGTTTGGCACACAGGATCGTGCATTTCATCAATCGGTTTTTCGGGATTCCGTCGGCGAAGATGGAGATGAACCGGCCGCATACGCGGGCATGGCTGGAGTTTTACTTGAGCCGCAGCCTGGGACCGACGGCCGCCAGGCAAACGCTCGAAGAGCGATATGCGGAAGCGGCGCGCGACACGCGCATGTTCCTCGAAGGACGGCGCCGGGATTTGGTGAAAAGCCTGGAAGAGCGGATGCAGCGCGCGGCGACGGAGGAGCGCTTCGAAGCGGCCGCGGGATATCACAACTTAATTCGCACTGTCACAGACATGGAAGAGCGGCAGAAAGTCGCCGCGGCGGCAGGAGACGATATCGACGTGCTGGCGTGGCACGCGGAACCGCCACAGGTCGCCGCGAACGTGTTCCATTTGCGCGGCGGACGCGTGGTCGATCGGCGGGAATTTTATTGGGAGGACTTGACAGAATTCGAGCCGGCGGAGTTCGTGACTTCGATGCTCAAGCAAATTTATCTGGAAGCGAATTACCTGCCACGATTCATTCATGTGCCGATGGAATTCGAGGAGCGCGCTTTACTGGAAGAGGTATTTTCCGAAAACATCGCGCATCGTGTGGAGATTGTGGCTCCGCAACGCGGACCGAAGCGGGCCTTCCTGGATTTGGTGGAAACGAATTCGAAGCATTCGTTCACGCAGCGATTTCGCGTGATGAAGCCGACGGCCGAAGCGATTGCAGAAGCGCTCGAACTGGCGTTGGGACTGCCCACCGCGCCGAAGCGAATCGAGAGCTTCGATATTTCGCACATTCAGGGGTCGGACACCGTGGCGTCGATGGTGGTTTGGGAAAACGGCAGGATGAAAAAATCGGATTACCGGAAATTCATTATTCGCGGCGCTGGAGGACACGAAGCGGCGGCGGATTCGCCCGACACGCGGGCGGCCGAGTTCCAGCCGGAAGACGAGCTGTTGCGCGACGATTTTGCCAGCATGCGCGAGGCGGTGGGACGGCGCTACGGGCGATTGCTCGATGAGAAACGTCCGATGCCGAGTTTGGTGCTTATCGATGGCGGGGTTGGACAACTCCACGCCGCGGCAGAAGCACTGGAAAAACTCAATATCATTGGCCAGCCACTGGCGAGCATCGCGAAGAAAGAAGAAATTCTGTACGTCTACGGACACGAGGATGCGCCGATTCGCCTGGACCACCGCTCGCCGATTCTGCACCTGATTCAGCAGATTCGCGACGAAACTCACCGGTTCGCGGTGACGTTCCACCGGCTGCGGCGAACGAAAACGCGCCTGCGGACGTCGTTGACCGAGGTGCAGGGGATTGGGCCACAAACGGCGCGGAAGCTGCTCAAACGGTTTGGGAGCCTGGCACGGTTGAAGCAATTGGGCGTGGAAGATCTGGCTAAGGAAATGCCAACGGCGAAAGCCGAAAAGCTGCACGAGTTCCTGCATTCGCAGGAACCATCCCCCAAGTAAGCCCTCTGAATAACGAGGTATCGCGCCGCTGCTTGCCGGTGCCCAATGGCGTAGGCGTGGCGATTCCATGCGGCAGCGTATGGATACAGTGAAATACCCTGCCGAATAAGGGCAGCCCCTGCTTGCCCGCGCCATTACCCGTGTGCTAGGGTCGGGTAGGAGGTTGCTAATCATGGCGGACAACGTTGGGTCGAAAGTCAGTTTCTTTCTGGTTGGACTGGGCATCGGAGCGTTGGTGGGAATTCTGTTCGCGCCGAAATCCGGCGAAGAGACACGAGATTACCTGACCAAGAAGGCGGATGAGGGCCGCGAGTACACGCAGAAGAAAGCGCGTGAGTTGCGGGAGCGCGCCGAGGACCTGATTGAGCGCAGCAAAGACATCATGAACCGCGAGAAAGGCTCGATCACGGCAGCGGTGGAAGCGGGCAAGGAAACCTACCAGAGAGAGAAATCGAAAGCACAAGCGCAATAGCTGACGCGGGAGCCAAAAAAACTCATGATCATGACCGGGTGGATGGTCGCGTTCTTTGTGGTAGCGTCGATCGCGCTTGTGTTACAGATGTTGATTCTGGCGGGGATGTATTTCCAGTTCAAACGTACGAGCACGGAAGTGGATCGAGTCGCCGGTGAGCTACAGCGGAAGCTTGATCCGATTCTGTTCCGGGTCAATCGCATACTGGACAACTCGGAAGAGAAAATCTCCAGCATTGTGACGGACGCCGCGGAAATGACGCGGCTGGCGCGCGGCCAGGCGCAAAAGATAGACCGCGTGGTCAGCGATGCACTCGAGCGGACACGCGGCCAGATGATCCGCGCCGACTCGATTCTCACGGGCACGCTCGAAGCCGTCGAAGACGCGGGGATTCACGTGCGGCGATCCGTCCTGGGGCCGCTCCAGCAGGCTTCGGCGGTATTGAAGGGAATACGCACGGGCATTGACTTCATTCGCGGACAGCGTGGCTCGCGGGGAAGCTCAGTGGATCAGGACGACGAGTTGTTTATTTGAGATTGTGTAGTTGATGGTAACCCCGATTACAGCCTGCCTGAGCAGGCCGCCTCAATCCCCTTGAACGTCGAAGACTGTGCCGTGCGTTGCCCGGCATCGGCCCGATAACACCAATCGGGCCCTACAAAGGCAAAAGCCTATGGCGGTGGAGTGCCGGGCGCCGCTAGCGCAACCAGCCGCCACCCAAAACAGTATCGGCGGAGTAAAAGACTGCGGCTTGGCCGGGGGTTATCGCGCGCTGAGGTTCACGAAAACGGATGCGCGCCGTGACAGCATCGAGAGGCTCGACGAGCGCACTGGCAGGAGCGTGGCGATGGCGGACTTTCACGTTGGCCTCGACAGATCCATCAGGGCATGCGATGGAAATCCAATTGACGTCGCGAACTTCACAGACTGATGTGAAAAGCTCGTTGTCGTCGCCGACGATGAGGCGGTTGTTGGCGCGGTCAAGCTCGACGACGTAAATCGGGCGGCCAGTGGCGAAGCCGAGGCCGCGGCGCTGGCCTACCGTGTAACGATGCAAGCCTTCGTGACGGCCGATGACGGTGCCGTCCGTGGTGACGATTTCGCCAGGTTCGGCTGCCAATTCCCTACCCTGCTCGCGCAAATAACTCCCGATGAAACGAACGTAGTTGCCGGTCGGCACGAAGCAAATTTCCTGGCTTTCCGGTTTTTCGGCCACGGGGAGTTGCGTGCGGCGGGCGATGTCGCGGACTTCGGATTTCGTCAACTCGCCGAGAGGAAAACGCGAACGCGAGAGCTGTTCCTGCGTGAGGCCGAAGAGAAAATAGGATTGGTCCTTGGAATCGTCAGCGGCGCGGAGAAGTTCGTAGCGGCCTGAGTCAGCGTTCCAGCGAACGCGGGCATAATGACCGGTGGCGAGGCGCTCGGCGCCAATTTGGCGCGCGGTCACGAGGAGCTGCTCGAACTTCACGTGATTATTGCAAAGCGTGCACGGAATGGGCGTGCGGCCGGCGAGATAGTCGTCGACGAAGGGGCGAATGACGCGGTCCTCAAAAGCCTGCTCAAAATTCACCACGTAAAAAGGGAAACCAAGATGCTGCGCCACGCGACGCGCGTCGTAAACGTCGTCGAGCGAGCAGCAGCGATGCGGCGCGGGGCCTTCGGTCGAGGCGAGTTCCGGCAGGCGTCGCTGGTTCCAAAGCTGCATCGTCAGGCCGACGAGCGGCTCGGCGGCTTCGTGAAGAAGCGCGGCAACGGCAGAGCTGTCGACGCCGCCACTCATGGCGACGGCGGTAAGGGCGGATTGTGATGGCGTGGACATGCTCTCTGACTGATTAGAATACCAGCGGAAGGACGATTTTGCGGCCCGAGGTGTACTTCGTGTGATGATTCATTTTGAAAAGAGCGTCTTGCTGCGCCGAGTCAGCACTTTGCAGAGATAACCCACGATGTATTCCCTAGGCGCGGTCTCTTTCAGATCTTGATTCTTAACTAGGTGCCCTATTCCCTCATTGAGAGCATCCCAGAGCCCTGTTTTTTCAAATTCTCGGTAAGGTTGTGAATGATCGGATTTTTGCTGACGTGGCATTAGAAATCTCCTCGGAAAACAGTCAATTCCTTCGCAAGCTGCTAGTCGGCGGAAATCGTGGCTTTGCCGTAATTGGGCGAGAGGGCGCGGAGGCGCTCGACGACGCTGGGGATTATTTCGAGTGCGTAGTCAACGTCTTCGGGCGTGGTGAAGCGGCCGAGGCTGAAGCGCAGAGTGGATTTGGCTTCGTCGCGCGGCAGACCGATGGCATGCAGAACGTGAGACGGCAGAACCGCGCCGGAGGAACAGGCTGCGCCGCCGGAACACTGGACGCCCTGAAGATCGAAAGCGATGACGAGCGATTCGCTTTCGGCATGCGGGAATGTGATGTTCACCGTGTTGGGCACGCGGCGGGAACGAACGCCGTTGATGCGCGATTCGGGGACGCGAGAGAGAACGCCCTCTTCAAAACGGTTGCGCAACGCCGCAACGCGTTCGGCATCCACCGGGAGATGCGCGCGGGCGATTTCCGCCGCTTTTCCCAGGCCGACAATTCCGGGAACGTTTTCCGTGCCGGGGCGACGGTCGCGTTCGTGAGTGCCGCCGAAAAGTATCGGCTCGAGCGGCGTGCTTTCGCGAACGTACAGCGCGCCGACGCCTTTGGGGCCGTAGAGTTTGTGCGCGGAGAGCGAGAGAAAATCGACTTTGAGCTCATTGACGTCAATGGGGATTTTCCCGGCCGACTGGACGGCGTCGGTGTGAAAATAAACGTTTGATTCGAAAGCGATGCGGCCGATTTCCGCGATGGGCTGAATCGTGCCGAGCTCGTTATTCGCGTGCATAACCGTGATGAGAACGGTTTCGGGGCGAAGCGCGCGGCGAACATCTTCCGGATCGACAGTACCGCTGCTCGAAACGGGGACCCAAGTGACTTCGATGCCTTGCTTTTCGAGGGCTTCGATGGTGTTGCGAACGGCGCTGTGCTCAATGGTCGAACAGATGAGATGCTTTTTTTCGCGGCGCATCGCGGCGACAAAGCCGAGGATGGCTAGATTATCCGCTTCCGTGCCGCCGCCGGTGAACACAATCTCGGACGGCTTCGCGCCGATGAGCGCTGCGACGGATTGGCGCGCGGTTTCGACCGCGGCGCGTGCATTCTGCCCGGCGGAATGAATCGAGCTGGCGTTGCCGTAGCCTTCGGTGAAGAACGGCAGCATTGCGGCCAGCACTTCAGGAGCAACGGGCGTGGTGGCGTTGTAGTCTAAGTAGACGCGGCGCATGGTTGCAGTCGGCACGGTAGAATTTAGAATAGCGTTTGCTGCGGACACGGTCAAGGGAACCGTGGTTTAATGCAGCGTTTACGTTTTGGACGGAGAGTACAAGGGCGAATATGGTTCACAAAACAATTGCGAAGGCCATGTCCGCGATGGCGTTCTTTTTAGTTGCGGCGACGGCGGTGAAGGCAGGGCCGCCATTCCAGACGGACGACCCGGAGCCGGTGGATTTTCGTCACTACGAATTTTATACGTTTGGGGGTATGGACGGCACGGGCGCCGAAATCGATACAGTCGGCCCGGCGCTTGAGTTCAATTGGGGAATTCTACCGAACACGCAGTTCCACATTGTGTTCCCGGCGGCGGCAATTTTCCCGTACAACAATCCGCGATACTCCGGCGCAGGAGTGGGATCACGCGCTTGGGGCGTTGGCGACACAGAAATCGGCGTGAAATTGCGGTATGTGAAAGAAACGAAATATAGGCCGATGATCGGCACGTTCACGATGATCGAAGTTCCCACGGGCGATTCGGCGAACGGATTAGGCGTGGGGAAAGTCTGGTGGAAGCTGCCCGTGTGGGTGCAGAAAAGCTGGGGACCGTGGACAACGTATGGCGGCGTTGGGGAAACAGTGGTGCCGCAGACCGGTTTTAATAATTTTACGTTTGGCGGATGGCTGTTGCAGCGCGACATTGGAAAAAAACTGACGCTCGGGACGGAGGTTTATTCGCATGGAGACGAAGGGCCGTTGACAACGCAGCCCGGCGCGGCAACGCTCGTCGATTTCGGCGGATATTACTATTTCCGGAATCCGGGATTTCAATTGCTGTTTTGTTACGGGCATTCGGTCGCCGGCTTGGCGGAGACTTACGCGTACCTCGGCCTTTATTGGACGTGGGGGAATTCGAAAGGCGAGAAGAAGGCGGGCACGAGCGCTTTCAACCGAATGCATTCGCCGGAGATTCCGGGAATTATGTAGAGCATTTCCTGAAAACCGCGAGCCCGATAAGATTTCAGAAGAGGAAACTATTGCCGCGGGGAAGATTGCCTTGCGCTGATGTCTCTGACAGACTTGTAGAACAAAGCAAACTGAAATCAGGAGACGAATTTGGCGCGCTCGATCATTACTCTGACGACGGACTTCGGATCGGCCGATCATCTGGCCGGGACGATGAAGGGCGTCATCCTCAGCATCAATCCCGACGCGGAGATTGCGGACATTACGCATCAGGTGTTGCCATACGATTTGCTCGATGGCGCGCTGGCGATTGGACAGGCGTACAAATATTTTCCGCCGAAGACGATCCACGTGGTGGTGGTGGATCCGGGCGTGGGGAGGGAGCGGCGGCCGCTGCTTGTGAGCGCGGGCACGCATTATTTTGTCGCGCCGGATAATGGCGTGCTTTCGATGGTCTACGACCGCGAGGAACAGCTAACCGTGCGGCATATCACTTCCGACCATTATTTTTTGCAGCCGCTGAGCAACACGTTTCACGGGCGCGATATTTTTTCGCCGGTGGCGGCGTGGCTGTCGAAAACGTGGCAGAGCAGCGCGTTCGGCGAAGAAGTGACGGATTTTGTGCGCTTCGCGCTGCCGAAGCCGAAGCCTTCGGACAAAGGCGTGAAGGGCGTGGTGCTTCGCGCCGACAATTTTGGGAATCTGCTGACGAATTTGGCCGCCGAGGATATGCCTCAAGTGATTGCCGGTACGAGTTTCAAGATGCGCGTTGGGAATGTGGAGATCTCCAAGTTCGCGCAGACGTTCTCGGAGGGCGGTCCGAACGAGCCGGTGCTCCTGATGGGCTCGAGTGGATTCTTTGAGGTGGCGGTGAATCGCGGAAGCGCGGCGAAGGTGGTCGGCGTAAATCGCGGCGCGGAAGTCACCGTGGAATTCACGTAGCGTAAAAGCTACAATCGGACCATGGTTGGCATATCTCTCATACCAATTTTGCTCTTGCTCCTTGTCGCAGCGCCCGAAACAAAAAAATTCACGACTATCCGCCAAGTTGACTTCAAGAATTTTACTTTCCCGTTCGAGATGCAGGGGCCTGTGCCCTCGACTTGGACTTGGATGCCCATGCCTTTTGACAGCGACATTCAGCTGCTGAGAGGCGGGCGCGGAGAGTACCTTGAGCTTCTCCACACGATGTATGGAAAAATCGACGACCAGGATGTGGCGGCACTGGATGTCCTCTACAGCACCGGTGGCACTGCAAACTGGCATTATCTTTATGTCTATCGCTTGGCAAACGGCAAACCAAAGCTCATGGGTTGGCTCAGGAGTGGATCTCGTGCGGACCGCGGACTTGTGAATACCGTTATTCGTGGCGGGTTGCTTGTACTCGATTTTGAGGATCCGGCAAAACGGGAAGGAGATTGCTGTTCTGACGGCTACATTCGGGTCAGTTATCGCTGGCAAAATGGACGATTCGTCGAGGTCCCTCCGAGGCAATACGGCCCGCTAAAGTAGCAGATGCGCGGTTAGCGGGCGAGGTCGGTGACGACCAAATACGAGCGGATGCGCGGGTCCATCCAGTCGCGCAGCGCGTCTCCCAACAAATTGAAGGCGAGGACGGCGGTCATCACGGCGAGCGCGGGGAAAATGACCATGTGCGGCGCGTCGAAAAGATGGCCGCGCGCGTCGTTGAGCATCGCGCCCCAACTCGACATGGGTGCGAGAACGCCGAGGCCGAGGAAGCTGAGCGTTGATTCGGCGAGAATCGCGCCGGCGAGCGCGATGGTTCCTTGAACAAGAACGGGCTGGATGATGTTGGGCAGCAAATGGCGAATCAAAATGCGCGTATGCGACGCGCCCAGTGAAAGCGCGGCGGTGACGAAATCCATTTCCTTGGCCTGCAAGACTTGCGCGCGAGCGAGACGCGCGTAGCCGGCCCAGCCTGTGATGGTGAGCGCGATGATGACGTTGCCGAGGCCGGGGCCGAGAAACGCGGCGAACGCAATCGCGAGCAGAATTCCTGGAAACGAGAGAAACGCGTTGATGAGAATGATGTTCACGAAGCGATCGAACCAGCCTCCGAAATAGCCCGCAAGCGAGCCGAGAATCAAGCCGATAATCCCCGCTCCAAAAACAACCGAAACGCTGACGGACATGGAGACGCGCGCACCGTAAATGACGCGAGAGAGAACGTCGCGGCCAAGTTCGTCGGTGCCCATCCAGTGCGCGGCGCTGGGCGAGGCCAGACGCGCGACGAGATTTTGCGCGGCGGGATTATAGGGCGCGAGCCAGGGCGCGCCGAGCGCGAGAATAATCAAAATCACGCAAAGAACAAATCCCACGCTGCCCGGCAGGCTGTGGCGAAGAAATTCGCGCAGGGCTTTCATTGCAGGCGCACACGCGGATCCGCGAAGGCGTAAACGAGATCCGTCAGCAGATTTACCAGGACGTACGAAACGGCGATGACGAGAATGCAGCCCTGGAGCAGCGGATAATCGCGCGCTTCGATGGCTTGCACGGCAAGGCGGCCGATGCCCGGCCAGGAGAAAATCGTTTCGGTGACGATGGTTCCGGCAAGAAGCGTGCCGAATTGCAAGCCGAGAATCGTCAGGATGGGAATCAGCGCGTTGCGAAATGCGTGGCGCAACAGGACGGCGCGTTCGCTGAGGCCCTTGGCGCGCGCGGTGCGAACGTAATCGCTTCCCAGCTGTTCGAGCACGGAGGTGCGGACCATGCGCGTGAGAATCGCGGCGAGCGCGGCTCCGAGCGTGATGGCTGGGAGAATCAGATGCGAGATGCCGCCGCGTCCGCTGACCGGCAGCCAGCCGATCAGCACGGAGAAAATCAAAATCAGAAGCGGGCCGAGCGCGAAATTCGGGATCGAGAGTCCGAGCAAGGTGAAAAAGCCGACGGCGTGGTCAGCGGGACGTCCGCGGCGCTGCGCGGCGAGCAGGCCCGCGGGAATTCCAATCGCGCAGCAAACGAGCAGCGCGGCGAAAGCGAGTTCGAGCGTCGCGGGATAATGTTCGAGGACAACGTGAAGCACGGGCTGTTGAAAGCGAAACGATTCGCCAAGATTGCCGCGCACGACTCCGCCGAGATAATGACCGTATTGAACGGGAATCGTCTGATCGAGGCCGAGCGCGTGGCGAAGATGAATCAAATCGGAAGCAGTGGCGCCTTCGCCGAGCATTTGCTGTACGGGATCGCCGGGAACGATGTGCGCGAGAAGGAAAACTATGGTGATGATGAGCCAGAGCGCAGGAAGCGAATAAACGAGGCGAAGTGAAATGTAGCGCGTCATTTCGATTTGCGAGCAGCTTTTGCGGCAGATTTAGAAGCGCGCTTCTGGGCATTTTTCTCCGCGCTTTTCGGCGATGAAACTGCTTGCGCGCTTTTTGGCTTTTCCGCCAGCGCGGGAGCGGCGTCCGCCTCTTCGAGGCGCTTGATTTTCACACGAGCGATGCGGCGGCCCTCGACTTCCATGATGGTAAAACGGTAACCGTGATCTTCAAAAGTTTCGCTACCGCGCGGAAGGAAGCCGAGCTGCGTCAGGACAAAACCTGCGAGCGTTTCGTACGCGGGATTTTCGGGCAGCTCGATGTGAAATTGGCCTTCGAGGTCGCGGATGTTCAGCGAGGCATCGAAAATCATCGAGCCGTCGGCGAGGCGCAGGGGATGCTCGACGACGTCGAACTCATCGTGAATTTCGCCGACCATTTGTTCGAGGATGTCTTCGAGCGTGACCAGGCCGAGTATCGTGCCGAATTCGTCGACGGCCATGGCGAGGCCGGTGCGGTGCACGCGCAGTTCGAGAAGCAGTTCGATGGCGGGCTTCGTCTCCGGGACAATGAGAACTTCTCGCAGCATGCCGCGAAGGTGGAATTCGGCGGGCGGCTGATCTTCTTCAGCGCGGCGCGCGCGATCGAGCAAGACCCAGATGAGATCCTTGATGTGCACGAAGCCGAGTACGTGATCGAGATTGCCTTCGTAGACCGGAATGCGCGAACGCTGCGTGATGGCGATGATTTTCATCACGTCTTCCAGAGTCGCATTCGACGGCAAAGCATGGATGTCCGGGCGTGGAATCATGATTTCGCGCACCTGCACGTTGCCGAGATTCATCGCTCCCTGAATGAATCGTTCTTCGACAGGTTCGAGGACGCCGCGCTCGCCCGCTTGCTCAACGAGAATTCGAAGCTCTTCGGCGGAGCGAACGGCGGAGTGGCTCTGCGGAATTTTTACGCCGAGCGCCTTCACGAATTTGCCGGCGAAACCGTTGAGAAGCAGAATGGCCCAGCGAAATATGCGCAGGAACCAGCGGAAGGGGCGCGCGACAAGCAAAGCGACGCGTTCGGCGTGAGCCAGGCTCAGGCTTTTCGGCACGAGCTCGCCAAGCACCACTTGCAATGCCGTCAGCAAAAGAAACGAGAACAGCAGCGCACAGCCATGCTCGATGATGGGAATGTAACGTCCCGGAACCTTGGCGAAGAAAGGATCCAGGAAATTCACCAGCGAAATCTCACCGAGATATCCAAGGGCGAGACTCGTCAGCGTGATTCCGACTTGCACTCCGGAAATCACAGTACCCATGTCCGCGATCAGGAGTTCGACCACGCGCGCGCGTGAGTCGCCCTGCTCGACGAGCTGGCGAACGCGCGACTGTCTGACAGCGACCAGAGAGAATTCGACGGCCGCGAAGAACGCGTTGATCGCGATGAGCGCGAAAATGACAAAGAGGTGAAGGGCGATCATCGGCCGGAGTCAAACATTTCAGGCATAGAGCTGCCGTCTTCGGGCGGCACCGGTTCCACAGAAGCGCAAGCAAATGCAATAGGTGTCGCCATGCCTACGGCAATTGTAACAAGATGGCTGCGCCGCGGCGTGGATTCGAAAATAACTTTGCGGGAATGGTTATGCTTGATGGGGAACGTGCGGTGGATCCGGAGCCGGTTGCATCGATTGAAGTGTCGAGCTAGACTCGCATGCCAGAGATGACACGCGATGAGTCCTGTACCCAATAAAGCGCCCGAGGCGCCTCGCAAAGGCGAGTTCGAGAAATCGCTGACGCGACTGGAAGAAGTGGTGAAGCGGCTTGAATCGACGGACCTGTCGCTCGATGAGGCGATGAAGCTTTTCGAAGAGGGCGTGAAACTTTCGCGCGATTGCCAAAAACAGCTCGAAGAAGCGGAAGGACGCGTCGAGATTCTGCTAAAAAAAGCCGATGGGAAAATTCAAGCGGAACCTTTCGAGACGAATGAAGACGAATCACAGTCGCGGTAAGTCCATCATCCGCTTTCCGCTGCTTCACTTCTCCGCCCAATATAAATGACCCAGCCCGCCTTTTTTGCCGAAGACCAGACCATCATCGAAGCGGCGCTCGAACATTTGCTGCCACCGGAATCGACGCCGCCGGCAACGATTCATCAAGCCATGCGCTATAGCGTGTTCGCCGGAGGGAAACGCATCCGCCCGATCCTTTGCTGCGAGGCGGCGCGATTATTTTCGCGCGAGATGAGCGTTGCGGCGACGGTGGGATGCGCTCTGGAATTCATTCACACGTATTCCTTGATTCATGATGATCTGCCCGCGCTCGATAATGACGATTTGCGGCGTGGCAAACCGACATGCCACAAGAAATTCGGCGTGGCGATGGCGATTCTGGCAGGCGACGGTTTGTTGACGCTCGCGTTTGAAACGCTGGCAAAAGCGAACGTTGATCCGGAGCGGCGTGTGCGCATCATTGCGGAAATTGGCGCGGCGGCGGGAACCGTGAGCGGAATGGTGGGCGGACAAGTGGCGGATATCGAAGCGGAAGGAAAGCCGGTCGATGCGGCGGAGCTTGAGTACATTCACCGGTCGAAAACCGCGGCGCTGATTCGCGCTTCGATTGTCGCAGGCGCTCTCGCCGGCGGCGCGAGCGACGAGGACGTCGAGCGTCTGCGGACTTTTGGCGACGCGATTGGCTGGGCGTTTCAAGTGGTCGACGATATTTTAGATGTCGAGGAATCGTCGGCAGGGCTGGGTAAAACGGCGGGAAAGGATCAGGCGCAGAGCAAAGCGACTTATCCGGCGCTATTTGGGATCGAGAAGTCGAGGGCGTTTGCGCGGGAACTGGCCGCCCGCGCCGATCGCGAGCTGGATCATTACGGAGAACAGGCAACGCGCCTGCGCGCGATTGCTGAATACTTGATTGCGCGGCGTGCGTAGGCATTTTCCGTTGTGACTTTTTCACCTCGGGTCCGACTCACGGTTTTCAAATCGACAATCTTCATGTCCGCTCGAAACCAATCGGCATTCGCTTGCGCTGAATCGCCTTTGCCGCGCGCGAAATGTTCTGCTATCGTGAAATGAATGGTTGCGCCGAAGACGCTCGAACTTGCGCTGCTCACCGCCGCGGTGCTCGGCTTCCGTCATGGATTTGATTACGATCACATCGCCGCGATTTCGGATATCACAAACGTCGAGCCTCACCGCAAGCGCGCAATGAACATGGGCCTGCTTTACGTAGTTGGACACGCGGCGACGGTGGCGGCGCTGGGCAGCGTGGTGATTTTTTTTCAAGCTTCCCTTCCGCGAGCGATCGACAATTGGGCCGAACGCGCCGTGGGATTGACGCTTGTGGTGCTGGGAATTTACGTCCTGGGTTCGATGTTTCGCAGCGGCGGAAGAGCCGCGCCGAAATCGCGAATCATGATTTTAATTAGCGCGTTCCGGTGGTTTGCCTGGAAAGTCCGGCGCGCATTTCACGGTGACTCTATAGAACGGCCCGGGGAGATGAATTGGAGTTATACGAACAAATCCGTATTTTTTGTGGGCGTGATTCACGGGTTAGGCGCGGAAACGCCGAGCCAACTGCTGATTTTTTTGCTTGCCGCAAACTTGGGCGGACGCGGGAGAGGGTTTCTGGGCCTTGCGGTGTTCCTGGCCGGGCTGCTGCTGATGAATACGCTGATGACCGCGTCGGCCGTGGGTGTTTTCGCTTTGAGCGCGACGCGGCACAAAGTGATGCAAGCCGCCACCGCGCTGACGGCAACATATAGCCTGGTGGTCGGCATGATTTTCCTTTTCGGCTCAGTCGCGATTTTGCCTCCTCTCGGGTAACTACGAGTCAGCTCGAATTTTATGAACTCCGCGCGGTCCCTCCCTAAGCAAAAACACCGGCGATTGGATGCGTTGCTCGTGGCGCGAGAACTTGCGGAAACGCTGCAACGCGCGCAGGCGCTGATCATGGCCGGCAAAGTGCTCGTCGATAAGCAGCGAGTGACAAAACCGGGACAGATGGTTGCCGCGGACGCGCGAATTGAAATTACCGATGCGGATTCGAAATATTCCAGCCGGGCAGGACTGAAACTCGAAGGGGCGCTCGAAGATTTTGACGTGAATGTTCGCGGCTTCGTCTGCGTCGATGTGGGCGCGTCGAATGGCGGGTTCACGGATTGCCTGCTGCAACGCGGGGCGCGGCGCGTATATGCGCTCGACGTCAACACAGCGCAGCTGGACTGGAAATTGCAGCACGATGCGCGAGTGGTGGCGGTCAAGACGAATGCGCGCTTTTTGAAGCCGGCCGACATCGCCGAAAAAGTGGATGTTGTGACGATGGACGTGTCGTTTATTTCCGTGACGAAACTGATTGGCGCGGCGGCGGCGATCGCGAAGCGCCGCGCGACTTTTTTAATCCTGGTGAAACCGCAATTCGAATTGCCGAGAACAATGGTGGGCAAGGGCGGAATCGTCCGCGATGCGGCGCTGCATGAACGCGCGATTGCGAGCGTGCGCGAAGCCGCCGAAAGAGCGGGACTGACGATCCTTGGCGTCCGGCCGAGCCGCCTGACGGGCAAGGAAGGCAATCAGGAATATTTCCTCCACGCACGGCTCGCTGAATAGAATACAATTCGCCACACTTATTCAGGTAAGCGGGGTCAGCCGAACTGAGTGAACCGAACTTGGTGACCCCGAAATTGGCAAAGAGATGATCAAGAGCGCGGGAATTTTCTGTAAGCCACGGAAGGCGGAAATTTGCGCGGTGGTTCCGCGCATGGCCGAATGGCTGCGCGAGCGGAGCGTGGATGTCTATTTCGACTCCGTCGCGGCGTCGTGTTTCAATCCGCAGGCAAATGCAAATCTTGACGAAATGTCCGCACAGATGGACTTGCTGATCGTGCTGGGCGGCGACGGTACACTGCTGGCCGCCGCGCGGCGCTTTCACGAATGCGAAGTGCCCATTCTCGCCGTGAATCTGGGCGGCATGGGGTTCATGACCAGCGTCACGATCAACGAAGCGTTCCCTCTTCTTGAAGATGTGCTTGCGGGCAGACACCGGCTGAGCCCGCGAATGATGTTGAAAGCGGAATTGTTGCGCGACGGCAAGGTGATTCAGAAACAACAAGCCCTGAACGACGCGGTCGTGACGAAGTCCGCGCTCTCGCGCATTCTCGATTTCGATTTGTCGGTGAATGGACATTTCCTGGGACTCTACCGCGCGGATGGCTTGATCGTCTCAACGCCGACAGGTTCAACCGCTTATTCGCTCGCCGCGGGCGGACCGATTCTTTATCCTGTGCTGCAGGCGTTTGTGCTGACGCCGATTTGCCCGCACATGCTCACCAACCGGCCGCTGGTGCTGCCGGACAGCGTGCAGCTCGAATTGGATTTTCACGCGCTGGAGGAGCAGGCTTATCTCACGCTCGATGGCCAGGTTGGATTCGAGCTGCAACGCGGCGATCGCGTCACAGTCTCCAAATCGCCGCATCGCGTGCAGCTTGTGAGACCGCAGGAGCAAACGTACTACAAAGTTCTTCGCAACAAGCTGCGGTGGGGCCAACGCTGAACGCGTTGACGAGCCGCGGCGCAACTTCACAAAACGAGGAAAACATAATGAAAGCTAGATTTCTGTCGTGTGTGTTCCTGGCGGCTATTTTTGTGGGATTCGCCGCGCCGGCGCATGCGCAGCGACGCGTTCGCCGCGCGACGCGCGGGAACGTGAATAGTGCCAGCGTGTATCCAATGCACGAAGGATTCGTGGATGCGCATGGCGTGATGATTTATTATGTGACCGTCGGACGCGGCGCGCCGCTGATGATTGTTCACGGTGGGCCCGGCGCGTCGCACGATTATTTTTTGCCTTACCTGCTGCCGTTGGCGCGGCACAACCAACTGGTTTTCATTGACGAGCGCGGCTCGGGCAAATCTCAGCAACTTTCCGATCCTTCCGGCTATACGGTTGAAAACATGGTGGAGGACGTGGAAGACGTGCGCGAGGCGCTCGACCTGGGGAAAATCACGCTCCTCGGACATTCGTACGGAGGAGTGCTGGCGCAGGCCTACGCGCTGAAATATCAGAAAAATCTGACACATCTGATTTTGTGCAGCACGTTTCCCAGCACGAAGCAGATGAATGAAGTTTTTGTCCGCATGAAGGAGAAAATGTCTCCTGAGTTGCGCGCGAAAATCGACAGCATGGAAAAGGCGGGACTTTTTGGCCACGGGCTTCCCTATCAGCAGAATCGCTACACGGACGCGTATATGATCGCGGCGTGGGGCGAGGGATATTTTCCGTACATTTATCAAAATCATCCGGACCCGAATTACGATCCCGTCGCGCAGGGCGTGACGGCGTGGCCTCTCTACCGCGAAATGTGGGGCTCGGACGGCGAATTTGTTATCGATGGGAACTTGAAGTCCGTCGAATACGTGGACAAGCTGCCAACGATTCGCGTGCCGACGCTGATTCTTGTGGGCGACCATGACGAGTGCGATCCATCACTCTCGAAAGAAATGCACCAGAAAATCGCTGGCTCGAAGCTGGTGATTTTGCCGAAGAGCGGACACATGACGTTCGTGGACCAGCCGGATTTGTTCATGGGCGCCGTGGATAGTTTTCTGCATCCCGGCGAGCGATAGAGCGAAGTGTCAGGAGAAGCGTTCGCCACGGATTAAATCGGCGTGGGTTTCGCGGCGGCGAATGACGCGGAAGCGACTGCCTTCCACCAGAATTTCCGCGGAGCGCGGGCGCGAATTGTAATTCGACGATTCCGCGAAACCGTACGCACCGGCTCCCCAAATTACCAGAAGATCTCCGGGCTGAACCTCCGGCAGCGGCCAATCGTGCAGAAACGAATCACCGGATTCGCAAATCGGGCCGACGATATCGACGCGGGATATTTTTGTATCGGCGCGCGGACGAACGACTGGCGTGATGGGATGAATTGCGCCGTAGAGCGCGGGACGAATCAGATCGTTCATCGCCGCGTCTACAACAACAAATGTTTTTCCCCGGCTGTTCTTTATATACAAAACGTGCGTGAGCAACACGCCTGCCTGGCCGATGAGCGCGCGGCCCGGTTCGAGGAGCAAATGGCCGCCGAGGGCGCGAATCGACTTCGGCAAGACGGCAGCGTATTCCTCAATCGAAGGCGGATTTTCATTTGTGTAACGAATGCCGAGGCCGCCGCCGATATCGAGATAGCGGAGGGGAATCCCTTCGCGTGAAAGCTCGCGAAAATATCCCGCGAGGCGCGCGGCAGCGGCGCGAAACGGCGCGACCTTTGTGATTTGCGAGCCGATGTGACCGCTGATTCCCTTCCAGTCAATCCACAGCGAGTCTTTGTGGAGAAGATAAAGACGCCGCGCTTCGCGCCAGTCGACGCCGAATTTATGCCGGTGATGCCCGGTGGCGATGTGCGGATGGCCGCCCGCTTCGATATCAGGATTGACGCGAATCGCGGCAGGCGCGGCACGGCCAACGTGCGCGGCTTCGCTTGCGAGGATTTCGAGTTCCTCCGCCGATTCCACGTTGAAAAGCAGGATGCGCGCGCGCAGGGCTTCGCGAATTTCCTCGCGCGTCTTGCCGACGCCTGAAAAAACGATTCGCCCGCCCGGAACGCCGATGCGGCGCAAACGAAAAAGTTCCCCCGTGGAAACAATATCGAAGCTGCTGCCCATGCGAGCGAACGCGCGCAGGATGGCGAGATTCGAATTGGCCTTCACGGCGTAACAAATCGAGTGCGGCGTGCCGCGGAAAGCGCGTCGAAAACGCCGATACGCGACAGTGAAAGCGGCGCGGCTGTAAACGTAGGTTGGCGTTCCCGCGCGCGCAGCGATTGCGGCGAGGGGAACGCTCTCGCAAGAAATTACGCCGCCGCGATAGGAAAAGTTCGGCGTGTAGCTAAGCGGATTCAGCGAATCGGAGTCCTTGTCTTTCACAATGGAGGGCGCCATGCAGGGGATTCTTATATCACTTTTAGGACGACAAGGGTGCGGTCATCGAAGGGATGGCGGCCGCCGGAGAATTCATCCACATTGGCTAGAAGCTGATCGGCGATTTCGGCGGAGGAAAAATCCGCCTGCGAAGAGACGGCGGCACTGAGTCGCTGCCAACCATAGAATTCCGCGCCGGAGTTTTGCGTGTCGGTGATGCCGTCAGAATAAAGCACCACAATATCGCCGGGCGACAACACAAGGCTAAGCTCGTCGTACGTGGAATCGTCAAACATGCCGACGGGGAAACCAGCGAGCGGAACTTTCTCGCAGTTGCCATTCTGAAAAAGCAGCGGCTGCTCCTGGCCGGCATTCGCGATGCGCAGAATGCGCTTGGCAGGTTGCCAGGAGAGAAAACACATGGTCATGAACCGGCCTTCGATGCGGCGCTCACAAATAATCTGATTGAGTTTCTGCAGAATTTGCGCGGGCGGCAGATGCTGCGGAGCGAGGCTGCGCAGAATTCCGACGGCGGCGGCTCCATAAAGGGCAGCGGCGCTTCCCTTTCCGCTGACATCGCCTAGCGCGATGCCCAGTTCGCCCGTGTTGTAAGGCAAAAAGTCGTAAAGGTCGCCGCAGAGTTCGCGCGAGGAAACGACGCGGGCGGCAATGTCGAGTCCGTACTGGCTGCCCGGCACAGGAGGCAGCAGCGCGGATTGCAAACGGCGAGCCGCGGTGAGGTCGCGCTCCATGCGCGCTTCGTCCCGCGTCACCTGTTCATAGAGGCGCGCGTTTTCGATTGAGATCGCGAGATGCGACGCGAGAATCGAAAGCGCCTGCACATGGTCCGGCGTGAAATAATTGAGCTGCGGGCTTTCGAGATCGAGCACACCAATGACGCGATGCTTGTAGAGAAGCGGGATAGCCAGCTCGGAACGCGTTTCCGGATTGACGGAGATGTATCGCGGATCAAATGAGACGTCCGGCACGACGACGGGGCGTCGCAGCGTCGCCGCCGCGCCAACAATTCCTTCGTGCGGCGCGACGACGGAGCGCTCCTGCATATGCTGTCCGAATTTGACATTGAGGCGATGACGAAAAACGCGTTGGGCCTCATCATAAAGCAGGATGGCGAAAATCTGATAATCGATGACGCGCTTCACCATCTCGGCGGCGCGCCGTAGCACGCCTTCGACATCGAGAATGGAGTTCGTCTCGCGCGCCACTTCGTTGAGAAGCAAGAGCGTGTCCGCCTGATGACGCGTGCGCTCAAACAGCCGCGCATTTTCAATGGCGCTGGAAATGCGCGTCGCGAGCATCATCAAAATATTTTGCTGGTCACGCGTGAAGTAATCGGGCTGAATGCTTTCAATATCGAGCACTCCGACGACGCGCCCACGCACCACGAGCGGAACGGCGAGTTCGGATTGCACCCCGTCGAGAGCGTTCAAGTAACGCGAATCTTTGCTCACATCGGCGACGCGCACAGGACGCCCCGTGGACGCGGCGGCTCCGATGATTCCCTGCCCGGCCGGAATTCGCCAATTCTCGACAACTTCCTGGCGATGGCCAATGGCGAAACGAAAGCGCAGTTCGTTCGCATCTTCGTCCAGCAAAAGCACGGCGAAAATTTCAAAGTCGACCAGGCGTTTGATTTGCGCCGCCGCGTGCGCCAACACTTCGTCCAAATTCAGCGACGCGTTGATTTCCTGGCCGATTTCGGCCATCGTCGCCAGCACTTCGGCGGGCAGTTCGTTAGTAACGTTCAGGTCTACGGGTTCCATGATTCCCTATTAGATGAGGTTTGGGGGCACGACGACTCGGATGCCGCAACGCGATTTCACTTAGCCATTATAGCAGGCGAAGCAGAGGAACATGCGCGAGCTTGACGCGAATTGCGAAACTAGCTGGGTGAAGGGCGCAAAACGACGGTCATTCGGCGCGGCGGGCCTCTTCGATGATTTTCACGCCGGAACTTGAACCGATGCGCGTGGCACCGGCGGCAAGCATGGCTTTCAGATCAGCGAGAGTGCGAATGCCGCCTGCCGCTTTGATTCCCATCTCCGGGCCAACGATGGAGCGCATGAGAGCGACATCTTCCACCGTGGCGCCTCCGGGGCCGAAACCCGTGGAAGTTTTCACGTAGTCCGCATCGCAATTCTTCGCGGCCCGGCAGGCGCGGATTTTTTCTTCCTCGGTGAGCAGCGCCATTTCAAGAATCACTTTGCAGATCGCGTCGGCGCGATGGCTGGCGTCAACGACGCCGCAAATGTCGGCTTCAACAGCTTCATCGTCACTGGACTTGAGCGCACCGATGTTGATGACCATATCGATTTCGTCGGCGCCATTTTTTATCGCATGCTCTGCTTCGAAAACTTTCACGGGCGGAAGCGTCGCGCCCAAGGGGAAGCCAACGACCGTGCAAACTTTCACCGCCGATCCGCGAACCAAGTCTGCGGCGAGCGGGACATAGCACGGATTGATGCACACAGAAGCGAAGCCGAAGCGCAGGGCCTCTTCGCAGAGCGCGCGGATTTGATCGGTGGTCGCTTCCGGTTTCAAAAGCGTGTGGTCAATCAGTTTGGCGATACTTTCCGCGTGCATTGTGATTTCGTTCTGACAAATTTATTCAGCCGGCAAAGTCAAAACACAAACGTCCTTGAGATTGCGATAACGCTCGTCGTAATCCAAACCGTAGCCGACGACGAATTCGTTGGGAATCGTGAAGCCGACATAGTCCGCTTTAATATTCTCGATGCGGCGCGAAGGCTTGTCGAGCAGCGCGGCGATTTTCAGCGATTTCGGGTTGCGCTGCTGCAGCACGCGGCAAAGATAGCTGAGCGTGAGCCCGGTGTCGAGAATGTCTTCGACAAGAATCACATTCAAGCCTTCGATGCTGGTATCGAGGTCCTTGTAAAGGCGAACTTGCCCCGAAGATTGTTTGCCTTTGCCGTAGCTCGCGACGGCTATGAAGTCGATGGAAGTGTCGAGATCAATTTCACGAATCAAATCGGAGAGGAAAATGCACGCGCCTTTCAGCACGCCGATCAAGTGGACGCGTTCTCCGCGAAAGTCGCGGCTGATTTCACGCGCCACCGCGACCACGCGTTTCTGAATGGCCGCCCGCCGCAGCAAAACTTTCAGATGGCTCTTGTGACTTTTGCGTATTGCCTTCATGCGCGCGCGGCTCCTCGCTGAGAAGGCGGCTAATCTATCGTAGCTCCATGCGGATGACAAGGCACGACGGGATTTCCATCCGCGCTTTAGCCGCTCAGTTCGGATTTGCGGTCATGGACGCGCGGCGGCCGGTGGCAATGGAAAAATACTTCATCCACTGCGTGCGAATGCCGTTGGTTTCATTGATGAGCAAGGTGCTCGGTCTGAGGCCATGCTGGACGACAATGACCATCCCGGTGTTGAAGTGGCGTTGCGAGTGTTCCACATCGGGCAAGCGCGGGCCTTCGGCGGCGATTACGTCTTGAATCGTCACCTTGGTCCGGTTCGCCTTGAGGATTGGGTGCCCATTCGCGTCCTTGCCTGCGGGGACAAGCTTGCGAAGAATGAAGAAGTCGGGCACTTCGGCGGGAGAAATCAGACCCATTAGGTAGAGATCGAGGTAGGAGTATCCTGTCGCCGGCACGTAATAGTCGTCGTCGAGTTGCGTATAGGTGCCGTCAAAGTTGTCCTGCCAAACGCCGCCACCCATGATGGACGCTTCCGTCGGCCGCACATACGGAAACGGCACGCGTACCTGCAA
>JBOGNJ010000234.1:0-1739 GCA_050746905.1 Candidatus Acidiferrales bacterium | reverse complement strand
GATGGCCGGCGGGGTCGAGGACACCGTAAAAGATCGTGGCGTAGCGGTCGTCACCCGAACGCTCGCAGAGAAATTGGTTGACGCGCTTGGTGGCTTCCGCAAGCGGAATATCGAGCGCGGCCGTGGTATAAAAAACGCCTTGCAACAAAGTGGCGAGAAGCGAAGCGGCAATTCCCTTGCCCGCCACGTCGCCGACAAAAAATCCGTAGCGTCCTCCGTCGAGGGCGACCACGTCGAAACAATCGCCTCCGACCGAATGGCAGGCGAGCGTGGAGCCAGCGACAGAAACGTGAGGCATCTGCGGAAACGATTTCGGCAGCAGTTCACGCTGAATCTGGCTGGCGATTTCGATTTCGTGGTCCAGGCGCCCCTTTTCGCGCGCCGAAGCGAAGAGGCGGGCGTTTTCGATGACCGTGGCGGCCTCGCGAGCGAGAGTGCGCAAAACTTCGCGGTCGATTTCGCTGAAAGCGGTGGAGGGCGAGCGGCTGTCGAGGTACAAAACGCCGAGCAGATCGGCTTCCTCGGAAGTGATGGTGATGTCGACGGCCGCGATAACAGGCAGCTTTTCGATAGGAATCGCGACGATGGTGAGCAGCGAAAGCGATGCGACGCTGGCCTGCTGGCCGATGGCCGCTTCGTCCCCTGTGTCGCTGACGATCAATTCGCGGCGCGAAGAGGCGACGCGTTTAAGAACGCCGGAAGAAATTTTGAGATCTTCGACCTTGAGCAATTCGCCTTTCGCGTCACGCGCGATTGTGGGCTTGAGCTCGCCATCTTCGTTCGCAAGTAGAAGGACGCCGCGTTCCGTGCGCGTGACGCGTATGGCCGCGTCGACTACGGCCGCGAGAACGTCTTCGAGCGAAAGGCCTGAACCCAGAGTGCGGGCGACTTCGAGAAGCACGCCGAGGTGATAGAGGCCCTGCGTGCCGGGAGTGGCGGGGGCGGGCTTTTCCACCTGCTCGATCAGCTCTTCGAGGGTGGCCTCGTCGCCGAGGTAAACCAGCTTGAACGAATCGGGCATGCCGAAATCAATAGTGTCTTTCGGCCGCAGTGGGCGCGTGTCCGTGATGCGTTCGCCGTTTACGAATGTGCCGTGACGGCTGCCCATGTCTTCAAGGAAATAATCGCCATTGACAGAGACGACTTGTGCCTGCTGACGGCTGATGCGGCTGTCGCGCAGAACGAGTTCGTTGCCCGTCTGCCGGCCGACGCGAAAAGGAAATTGAGTGACCTGTACCTCGCGGCGGACTCCGGCGGGATCAAGAACAAGCAATCGAGGAGGTCTGGGCATCGCTTTTCTCTCTGGGCCGCGCGGAGGCCCAAAGTGTGAGCCGACCGCGAACCGATTCCGCGCCCATGTTAGGAGAAGTCGCGGCGGATGGCAACCGAATTGGCCGCGCGCAACGTGGTTTTGGGATACCGCGAAGAGCCGAACGGCGCAAGCCTAACGGAGGGACAATTGAGTAAGCGGATGAGTAAGTGGGTGAGTAGGGCGGACAGCAACGCTCGAACGAATCAGGCCGAGTGAATGCTGTGTTGACGCTCCCATTCGGTGCTGAGGCAGCGAATCGTTTCGCGGAGACGCACTGCGAGATCAACCACCGTCTCAAGCCGCTGCACGGAAACGGGGGTGAGACTTCCGCGAAGTTGCGTCAGAAGAAGCTCGGCGTTGCCGAGAATCCCCGTGAGAGGGTTGTTGATTTCGTGGCGCAGGACCTCGGCGAAGTCAGACGGTAAGT
>JBOGNJ010000233.1:0-27951 GCA_050746905.1 Candidatus Acidiferrales bacterium | reverse complement strand
TTGCTTTCAGTGAGTTGCATCAAGTTCTAATTTCCCATATTTACTCGATTAGAATTCAAAAGGCGCATAAAAAGCGAAAAGCACGCGGAGCGGCGGCGTGCGTCGCAGAATCCTTTGTTGTTCGTCTTCGCCATGGTTCCAGTTTCCATTCGCTTGTTGCCATACGTCGTCTCCATCGGCAATTTTCCTTCTGTCAACGCTAGCATGATGCGAGGCGCAGCGAAAGTTGTTGTGACTGTGGAAGGCGAGTGCAAGTGGCCCTTCGTTTCTCAGGGTAAACGAGTGGCCGATTGCCAGAAAAGACGAGGACTTCGCGCGGGTGAGGCGCGCCCTTCCTTCGTCAGGGTGAACGAAAGGAAGTTTAACGTTGAAGGCGCGATATTCGGCACGGTTGGAACCGTGCCCTGACGGGGCGGGATTTACGGCAGGGGCCAGCCGGGGATGATTTCGTCGATTTCGCGCATCAGGCGGATGGTTTCGTTGAGCGCGACGACGATTTTCTGGTAGTCGTCAATGTCGCTGGAGGAGAGTTTGCGGCCTTTACGGTCCTTGAGCCACTTTTCGCAGACGACCAGGTTGATCCCTGCAATGATACGTGCTTTCCATTGTGAGTGACGCCATATAGTATTGCCTGTAATGGATACAAAACAGGCTATAACGCTTGCCGGCGATTTCCTGCGGTCTCTGGCAGGGCACGTGTTTGACGTACTTACGATTTCGAAGCCTGTCTCGCCGGAAGCGGCCGTGAACTTAGCAAAGGTTATCTCAAAACTGAGTCCGCTTCTTGGAAACCTTATTGAGTTTAATGTCGTGGAGTTCCTTAATACTAAGGAGGAGTTCAAGAGGTTAGGGAAATGGCTCCGGCAGGACCCTGGTTTTCCCGACGCTGTTTTTGAAGGGCATGTGAAACCAACTCCAGGCTTCGAGATCAAAGCTTGGTTTCCTATAGCAACCGAAATAACAGCCCGATTTAGAGACAGTCAAAATCACTTTGTTGATGATCGCACATATGTCGCAATATTGTCCTGGCTTCCGCAGCACCTGATTTACGGAATGCCCTACGTTTTGGACGTTGTTGTGGTTTCCGGAGCTTCTGTAGCTAAGGCCCGTGACGACCATTATCATGCCCCGCCTGATTATCCGGTATTGGAGCCAAGGGACACACGCGAACGTACCCGGAACTTGCGGCAGACGAACACTAATGGTCTGAAATTTCAGGGAACCTCCGAAGAAAGAGGACAGGCCGAAAAAATTGTGGAAGCGTGGGGGCACGAGGGCCTCCGATACAAACCAACGAAGGAATATCAGAATCAGCTGACTGAACTGACGTCGCGTTTTAGCTATAGGTTAGATACTAATTACGCCAAGATGGACCGGATCGTTCACCCTGGTATCGAGGAATTCAAAACAAAGGTTTATACAACCAACGTAAATGGGATGACTATTCGAGAATGGCAACGTGTACTTGCTTCAGATGATAACGCGCAAATCAGGGCCGCCCTGCAAGAGCACCTGGCGATAGGCGGAGACAATGCTGAGCAGCTTCGCGTCTAAGGCGCTCGATCCCGTACTGAAAATACGCCGGGTCGATTTCCGCGCCGAACGCGGTGCGGCGCAGCATTCCGGACGCAAGACAAGCGGTGAACAAACCGCCAAAAGGCTCCCAAACCACGTCGCCAACTTCAGAACTGCAATTAATAAGCATAGAAATTAAATCAAAAGGCTTTTGATTTAGGTGGGTAGCTTTGCCATTTAGCCCGTTGGCCTTTTCCCGCTCCTTACCGTGTAAGGGAGGCCTTTCCCAAACGTTTGTCACTCCGTGTGGGCATTGGAATTTTGGGCGCATTTTCGACCATTGCTCTGCCGTTGCTGGCGTTTTCCCGTCAAGTGGAAAATATGGCCTCCCAGCAGGATCCCCGTGTCGGTTGGCATACTCCTGCATTCTCGCGAACATTTCGGGAGGGGGATAATACCAGAGGTGCCCTTGGTCCAGGTATTTCCGCACGGCCGCGTCGGCGACACCGCAGGCCTTGTTTGCCTCGCGGAGCGGCAGCCCAGACCTTTTCCATTCGGATAGCAGCCATGCCTTAAGCGTTCTGCCTTGTACGCGGGGTTCAAAAACGTATTGGACGCAGACTTCCGTGACTACGGGAAATCTTCGGATCCTTCCTGTGTTGACGTTTCCTGCGATGTGCGCTTTTCCTTTGTTCCAAATATTGCAGTTGACGTACCTCCACCCATACTTTTCGAGAACAGGATGGACCGCAGCCCATCCTATTTCGGAGTTCCAGAACCAAAGAGTTGTCATTGGGGAGGCGGCGGCACTCCAGGTTTTGATGTGGGGTTCATAGATCCCAGGCAACGGAAGATGATTTGAAGTATCTCCCTCATATCCCAAGACGCCATATGGCCCGTCAGAAACAATAATCGTTGGCTTGCGCCATCTGCCGTAAAGGTCCAGGGCATCGCCGAGGTGAACTGTGACGCACTCGTCACTCCAGACATTCGCGCCGGGCGTTGGTTTTACTGAGACGGATTTACCGCGGCCCACTGTGCTTGGGCACTCACGCTTTCTTTCAATGATTTCCAGTGGATCCGGCTCCATCATTCGGACTCCTTCCTACAGACTCGATTTTGGCGTTTTTGTTATCTGGATTCTCAAATCGGACCAAGCTAGACGCTATGATTCCATTTTGATTCAAAAAAGCTCTCGATTCCTATCGAACTGTCGTTCCTCACTGAGAGCAAGCAATTGTAATTCCATTGTGCGACTAAAGACAACGTAGGCATTGTAGGTTGCCATCGGTGAGGATGAGATTCGGTAGATTGTAATAACGCTTCAGTTGATCCGAGCGCGCGATTTTGCTCAGGTCCTCGCCAGGGTCTTTGGCTTCGATCCAGTCGACGGGAAAATCGAGGACGTTCTTTTTGCGCGTGAGGCGGAAGTCGGGAGGGCCGTGCGGCGTTTTCTTGGGATTGATGACGACGGCGACGGACGGGTCGAGATTTTCGATGAGGCTCCCGAGAGCCGTGTAATAGGAATTTTCGGTGGCTTGCTCGCTGTGCCGGATGGTTTTGAGTTCGGCGGCGTATTCCTTGAAGGGCATCGCGGGGGATTATATACAAGACAGTGACGAGTGGCGAGAGAGTAGTCGTGAGCGTCAAGGGAGCGCGTTCGGTTCTGCCGGCCAGCCGATGTGGGCATCAATGCTATCAAACACGCTGCGATCGGCGCCCTCAACACTCAGGCATTCATCCTGAAAGCAGCGCAGGAAAACGCGGTCCCCGAAGGCCGCAAACTCCTGGCCTTCCGCGGCAGGCTGTTTGACGGCATACTTCTTTTCCAAAGCCTCGCTATAAGCACCGAAGAAATCCCCCGCATCCTTTTCCGTATCGAGGGCAAGCAGAACCACAAGCAACGTCTGTTTCGTGTCCTTGTTTTCAAACAGCGCGTAACGGTCTCCATGCCACATGGAGGCAAAATGTTCCGCTTCACTCGCATCGATGAACTCTTTCAAGACCTCGCGAAGCGCAAATTCGCCGACTACGTTTTCGTCGAGCTTGTTCCAGCCGCGTGGAATTGCTGACTTCAAGTCAGGCAGCATGATCTCGCGCGGCTTTACACCTTGAAAGTAAAGACCCGGATGCAAAATCTGCTGCGTCGAAGCCGGGGGATTCTCGAAGACTTTCTTGAATTCCGGCCATCCCGCGGTCGCTTTCAAAACGTGCTGAGTGAACACGGCTCCATCGAGGTAGGGAAACAGGAGTTCGTCGCGTATAAACGGTGGCGCCTTCGCCAGGTTGGGATCCTTGTCCATTTCTCCAGCGACGCCCGATTCGATGAAGGGAGCTATATCAGGCATCTCACGAACGCTGGTATGCATGCCTGCAAAACTGTAATCCATCATGGCCGCCAAAGCGGAACCTTCGACAACTGCGTCTCGCGCCAGCGACGCGTCGTCATTCGCGCGCACGGCCTTTTGCCACTTTTCGAGATGGAAATACTGGTCATCGAGCGCATGAGTCAGCTCATGAGCCATCACCGGCTTTTGCTCAACCGGATCGATCCAGTCCGCGATGAAAAATTCCTTTTTCTCCGGATCGTAGAGACCTGCGACTTGATCGGTGAGTACGTCCAGGAGAAAAGAATCGAGCGGAAATCCCTTGGGAATCAGGCCGAAAGCCTCGAGCGTCCGCTGGTCCGCATAGCGCTTTTCCGGCGATTCATCTTTTTTCTGCTGTTCGATAAGATACTGGCGAATCTCCGCCTTTGTGCGGATGCTTTTCTTCAGTGACGATTTCACGGGCAGGTCCAAAATCTTGCTCATCACTTGAAGAACCTGGTCGGCCGCCACGAAGAATTCTTCATTCGTTTGGGAATTTGATCCAGAACTCTTGCGAGCGGCTGACGCGGATGCCGCGAGCGTGACGCCTATGCTTGCGGCAACCACACAAATTAACGCAATCGAACTCTTGATTCGCATATTGCCTCGCTGGGATAGGATGAGGCTCGGACGAGAAGAGTTTCCACTTCTTTTGAGAATGCGGCGGATGGGAAGCGTAACTGTGACCCATTTCTGCCGGACACGACTCATATCTTGGGTTTATCAATCGTCGGAGAACAGCCCTTTGCGCCGCCGTAGATAATGCCGGCGCTCGCGACACTTGTAAGCGAAATCGAAACATGCGATAAAGCTCTGTTCTGATTTCATAACAAGCTGATAACTTTGCTATAATTTAATTCACCTACTGCCCTTCTCGGAGTTCCACCGAGATGTTTCCCGGAATTAGTCTACGTCAGGTTCGCGAACGCCTCGGATTAACATACCGGGACGTTGAACAGGCGAGCTATGAGCTCGCGCAGCGTCATGGCCGGCCGGAGTTTATCGTCCACATCAGCCGCTTGGCGGATTTCGAGAATTCGGGCGCGGTGCCCGGTCTGCACAAGTTGTTTTCCCTTTGCAGCATCTACCACCTCGACTTGCAGGAAGCATGTAAGTGGTATGACGTCCCTCTGGCCGATATTTTCGGCGCTGCCACATCGCAGATCCCGCCTCGAACGCACATGGCCGCGCCACCACGGGTGGTGAGGCTGCCGATTCACTTCGATCCCGCGTTCGATCCCCGGCGGACGAGCTACCTTACGCGCATGGTGGAAAGTTGGGGGCATTTCGAGGCAGCAATGCTGAAAAACGGCCACAACTATCATTATGGGTATATCGGGCAAGATGATCACTGGATGGAACCACTGCTGCGTCCAGGAGCCTTGGTGCTGGTTGACCCGCAGCGACAGAAGATCGAATCGGGAGGCTGGCGCAACGAAGCGGAAAGACCCATCTACCTTATAGACATCCGGGGCGGCTACCGGTGTTGTTGGTGCCTGATGGAAAAGGCTCGACTGCTCTTGCAGCCGCATCCTCTCTCCCCAAATGCACCGGAGGCCTATCGTTTCCCAGATGAGGCGGAAGTGGTGGGGCAAGTGGTTGGTGTTTCTATGCGCTTAGTTCCGGATTAAGGCTGTCTTTGGCGATCAGGCGAAGCAAGACGCTAAGGTTAGAGCAGAAAAGATCGCGCAGATAAGATGGAACACCGGACGGAATGAGTAATTTGTAAAATTCGTGCTCTTGCCAACGGACGGCGACGTCGTTGGTCGGACTGCCAAAACTTTCAAGGCATTTCCGCAGCTCCATTTCCTGCTGTTCAAGTGGTGTCTCCAAGATCCTCTCAAAAAGTTCCTGGTGGCATAAGTCAAGTGCCTGGTGAACCGCAGGTTCGGAATAAAGCGTCTCGAGACCCGCATGATGATACCGGCCAGTCGCCATATCTCGCAGCGTCGCTACATGCAGCAAGCGGCAAATATCTCCGGGAATTCCCGCGAGCGTAGTCGACGCGAAATCTTCGATTACGCGCTGATTCTGTTGGAATTCATCCAGAACTTCCATTGTATTGCCTATTGTTCTGCCGTCGGAACACTTTGAAAAATTCCTACTGAGCGCATCGGATACCTGCGAAAACCTCGCTCAGGAGGATTCCACAATGAAACGGATGGCCGCTCTGCTCTTTGTTTTTGCGTTACTGTTGGTGATAGTAGCCCCGTCAGGTTTTGGCGTCAACACACAGTCAGTAAGCATTTCTTCTCATTCGTCCGTCTGGGCCGATGGCGGCACGCCGCCTCCGCCTTTCCCAGATATGACGCTTGCAAATTCCTCTTCTCAGCTCCTGGCCGATGGCGGCACACCGCCTCCACCGTTCCCGGATATGACGCTTGCAAATTCCTCTTCTCAGCTCCTGGCCGATGGCGGCACACCGCCTCCACCGTTCCCCGACCTGACAGCCTCTCTTGTGACAGCCAACATCTAAGCCAATGGCACGCCAGGGTATCTCGCAGTAGACGTAACGGACATAGAACTGGTATAGTGCACCCTGGCGTGTATGGGCCTTTCCTTTTTTGACTCCGTCCATTGGGCAGCCACGGCACTTATTGAGGCCGTTGCCTTAGGTTTAGCTCTGCGTCATAGAATTTTCGAGCGGCTTCCGGTTTTCACAATTTATCTCTGCATTCTGGTCGCAAATGAGGTAATCATTTGGTGGACTTACTCGTTGGCTGGAATTACCTCGCACACGTCTTTCAATGTTTATTGGACTCTGCAGGCGGCCCAAGTTTTGATTCGCGCAGTCGTAGTGTACGAAATTTGCCACGAACTTCTCTCCCTCTACATGGGCATATGGAAAGTCTGCCGTCCTCTTCTGATCATGCTGGGGGTTATACTGACCTCGATCGCGGCGTTTACTGCTCGCCGCACGGTTCATCCAATCTCTGCGACGACCCTCATGGCTGAACGAGGTTTGGAACTGACGGTCGTCAGTATTTTAATTTTCGGATTGATTTTCTGCCGATATTACCACGTTCAAATCGACCGATCCCTGGCTTGGATTGCGCTCGGACTTGGGTTTTATTCCGCGGTTCAAGTCGCCAATAACACGTTTCTAGGTAACTGGCTTACGCACGCGAACTTCCCGATTTGGGAAGACCTGCGCTTAGCATCTTTCAACATCGCCACGGTCTTTTGGCTCGTGGCCTTGTGGAAACCGCTTCCCGCCAGGCAACCTGCTCCTGTTCTGCTGACACACGGAGAATACGAAGTCCTGGCACCGCAAGTAACTTTGCGCCTTCGAGAATTAAACGCGCGGCTTTTGGAGATGTGGAAATGACGATGATCCTGACTACATTGGCTTCATTTGCAATTCTTCTTGGCCTCTTGTGGCTCCTCTTCGGGTCCAGAGCTCCCGAAGCAACCCCCAGCGTCGAGGATCTCCGGATCGAAAAGCTCTTGCCCGTAAACTGCCGCCATTTTCCGCAGATCGCTCAGATTCTAAAGTCCGAAGATTTTCTGTTTATGCAGAGGCGGGCTCCGGATCGCATGAAGGGCGAATGGCGCACCGAGCGCCGCCGCATTCTCGGGCAGTACCTCAAGGGCCTTCGGCAGGACTTCGCCCGGCTAAGGCAGCTTACCCGCATGATCGCAGCGCTCTCGCCCGAAATCCTCAAGGAGCAGGAGTGGGAATGGATGCGGCTTGAACTTCAATTTCAAATATCCTATCGAATCGTTGAGTTGAAAATTGCTCTCGGCGGCCCCTCTCCCGAGGGACTCGCCAGACTGACCGAATTGATTGCTGGATTTGCCGGCGAATTGGAAAGTCGTATGTCTCTTCTTGCGGAATACCCTCCCTCGCATATGCAAGTGGACGCGGGCGGTTGATCCCCGGGCACGTCCGATACGGAGACATGCGTATTCGCAACATCTGTCTCGCCGAACGTAACTTGTACGTCCCCGCAGTGACAATACTGCCCCGCCCACCTGAAGGGTAACCATATAATACTGAAACTAGGAGAACCCATTGCCCGGCAAGAAAATTCTTGTCTGCGACGACGAAGAAGCCATTCGAGAGGTGGTTTCAACCCTCCTCGAGGCGCAGGGATACCACTGCACCGTGGTACCTGACGGCTTCCAGGCAATGGAGCAGATCAAGGCTGATTCACACGACCTCGTCCTGAGCGACATCGTAATGCCTGAAATGGACGGCATGAGGTTGTTGCGGCAAGTCCGCTCCCAGGATGAGGACGTTCCAGTCATCATGGTCACGGCGATGCACGACATTTCGATCGCACTCGAGGCGATTCGCGCCGGAGCTTACGACTACATCCTGAAACCTTTCGAGAAGGACCAGCTCTACCACAGCGTCGCGCGCGCGTTGGAGCACCGGCGCCTCGTTCTCGAGAACCGCTGCTACCAACGAAACCTGGAGCAACTGGTCGCCGAACGTACTCAGCAGCTCTCGCTGACCTTGCGCGACCTCGAACAATCGTATGACTACACGCTGGAAGCGCTTGGCGGAGCGCTCGACGCAAAAGACGCCGAAACGGAGGGACATTGCCAACGGGTGACGGCGATCACAATCTTGATTGCGAAAATCATGAAAGTGGACCGTGACCGGTTGCGGCACATTGCCAGAGGCGCGTTTCTCCACGACATCGGAAAAATGGGAATTCCGGATCAGATTTTACGCAAACCAGGTCCCCTGTCGGATGAGGAACGTCAACTGATGAAGCGTCACTGCGACATCGGGTACACGGTATTGAACAAAATTCCCTTTCTGAAGGACGCCGCTGAAATCGTGCTGGCGCACCAGGAATGCTACAACGGGAGCGGCTATCCGCGCGGCTTGAAAGGCGACGATATCCCGCTGGGTGCCCGAATATTTGCCGTGGCCGACACGCTCGATGCCATGTGTTCCGACCGCCCGTACCGCAAGGCTTTGCCGGTGAAGGCGGCGCGAGACGAGATTACAAAATTCTCTGGTACGCAGTTCGACCCGCGCGTCGTGGCCGCCTTTCTTTCCAAACCAGACGAATTCTGGAGTGAAATACGCAAGAATATCGGCGATCCGTTCCGGTATTTGCAAATGAACAAAGAATAGACCCCCGCCAACCTTGCTCGCGGGCATCTGTCGAAAGCCCGCCAAAGCAGCCCACACGAATTCAAGCCGGGGCAGCCCAAATGACGCTGATTTCTGTTATCATACGGCTCGTTTGAGGTAGTCCTTATCCCAAGGAGACAGCGCATGAAGCGTATCGCTACGATGGCGGGCGCACTGTTGCTGATGCTTTCTGCATTGCCCTTCGCAGCTCAAGCTCAGGACCAGCAGCCGGCAATCGCCACGACAACCCTGAAGGTCGGGGACGCCGCTCCGGATTTCACACTGCCGAGTGACCAGCGTACAACGGTGCAACTCAGCAGCTTCCGGGGCAAGAAGACCGTGATTGTGGCCTTCTACGTTCTCGCATTCACCGGTGGTTGAACGAAGGAGCTCCAGGCCTATCAGTCTGATTTGGCCAAGATTGAAGCAAGTGATTCGGTAATATTTGGCGTCAGCATCGACAGTCCTCCGGCAAATGCTGCTTTCGCGAAGCAGATTGGCGTTACCTTTCCCCTGCTAAGCGATATGAACCGCAAAACGCTAAGTGCGTACGGCGTTGTTCGCGCTTATCCAATGGCGAACGATAAGTACGAGTTTGCGCGGCGCACCACGTTCGTGGTCGGCAAAGACGGCTTGATTAAGCATATCGATTTCGACTCAACCGCCATCGACCCCACATCCGCTGTAACGATTTGCACGGGCCTCCACGAAAAGCACGGAACGTAATTCTGAAATAAGCGCGCAAGGGTCGATTTGGCCCTTGCGTGACTTCCCCAATATTCTCCCAATTAGCGCGCTTGGTTCCCGCAAACCGCCAGACCGGTAGTCTTCAGCAGAAGAGCTCTGATGGATGAGAACTTAACGGAGGTGAAGCACAATTTCGGAAACGATATCAGAGCGCTTGTGGCGACGGGACGGGCGCTCGATCGATTCCCGGTAGAGGTTGCGGCGGCGGTAAAGGGTGGACAACATCCCAACAAAAATGAACGCAGGAGGAATTATAAGAGTGAGGATTCCATGCCTCAGCGCCGCCTGCGCCTTGGGCCCCGTGGCGGCAGCGTCGTTATAGCACAGCGCGCAACCTTGGGCAAAAGTCGCGGAAGCGCACACCAGCGCCGCCGAAGCTACGGCAACAGTCGCTTTCAAGACTCTAAATATCATCCGGGCCTTCATCTCCCCTCAATCTCTGCAGCTATATCTTCCCGCCTTCCGATCGAGACTGTCAACTGTGTTACGGATGCAGGTGAACGATGCGCAAGCTATCCGGAAACACAAAGATCAGAATCATAACCAGGCAGAAAACCAGCGAAGGAACGATGATCAAGAACAGACCTATCTTCTCGAATCGCAAATGCATGAAATACGCCACAATCAGGGCGGATTTGATCAACGACAAACCCACAAGCAGAATCAGCATGGGATGGGGGTCCAACCTCAAATAAGCAAGAAGCACTTCAATGCCGGTCAAAACGCAGAGCCACAACCAAACCCATATAAACAATTTGTTCGTCGGACCGTGGTGCGCTTCGATTGCGGGCGTTCCGTGCGTGCTCATCGCTCGATATGCTCCTCAGCTCTTCAAGTTGACGGACATTAAATACACCATCGGAAAAATGAACATCCATACCAAGTCCACAAAGTGCCAGTAAAGGCCGCTGACTTCGACGTGATCCGAATTGAATTTTCGGCGCCCGAAGCCAATCGCGATGATGCACAGGTAAATCACGCCAATCGAAACGTGGAGCATGTGCAGCCCGGTCAGTCCAAAAAATGTGCCGCCGAAAAGAGGGTCGCCCCATTTATTCGACCACGGGGTTACGCCCTCGGCGAAAAGGCGAAACCATTCCATCATGTGAAGCCCGACGAAAGCGATTCCTCCGGCGACCGTGAGGAGAATGTAAATTACGGCCTTCTTAACTTCGTTGCGGTGGGCGGCCGCGACCGCCATAACCATCGTCAAGCTGCTCGACAGAAGAATAAAGGTCAGGAATGTTGCATTCGCGATGGCCGGGTAAATTTCAAACGGGCGCGGCCAGTTTGCGCTCGACAGGCGAACATAAGCATAGGCGAGAATCGCGGTGGAGAAGGTGAGCGAGTCGGAGAGAAGGAACAACCACATTCCCAGCTTCTTGGTATTGGTTGCGAAGGGGGCCACCCCCCCGCCCCACGCCGGCCCCGCAATAGCGTCGATGTCCAAATCAGCCAAGTATCACCGTCCTAACCAGAGGAGTAGAAAAAGAAACACCCACAGACCGTCCATGAAATGCCAATAAAGGGACGCAATTTCGGTTGCTGTTGCGGAAGACAGCCGGCGCAACTTTCCACGGCCAACATAGAGCAGCGCTGCAATGCCTCCGAGCAGGTGAAGCCCGTGCGCGGCGGTGAGCACGTAAAAAAAACTGCTGCTCGCGCTTGTCGCCAGATAAAAGCCGGATATCACCATCTGCCGCCACGCGATCAGCTGCCCCGCGAGAAATAGAAAGCCCAAAATCGTCGTTACTGTCCACCAGTGGCGAAAACTCTCGCGATCGCCTCGCGCAAAAAAACGCCGCGCGCGCACGATCGTCACACTGCTGGCCAGCAGAATCAGCGTGTCGAGCCACAGGATTCTTGGCAACGGGAAAACCCGCCAGTCGGTCCCCAGGCCCTTGCGCACGATGAACGCGCTGACGAACGCCATGAAGAACATCAGAATCGCGGCCATTCCGATGGTGATTCCCGTTACGTAAACGCGCTGAGGCATTCCCGAGCAGCCGCTGGGCGAATCGTCATCTCCCCCTGAGGACGAAGGCGGTTTTGTACCGCCGCCGGCCTCGATAATTTCCAATTCGTCTGTTGTCGATAAATGCGGCATAACAGGCCCTCAAACGCTAGGCTTTTGCCACCTGCTCGGGCGCGAGATCCTGTGGTATGAAATCGTCCGCCGCACCCGGCACGCTGTATTCGTACGGTCCGCGATAAATGGTGGGGTAGTGGCCGGCGAAATTGTCGTGCGGCACCGGTGTGCTCACCGACCACTCCAGCGTTGTCCCGTGCCATGGATTCCGCTCCGCAGGCTTGCCGTGTTTAATGCTCCAGAAGAAATTGAAGTAGAAGAACAATTGTGCCGTGGCCGTTACGAACGCGGCGATGCTGATGAACATATACACCGGTTGCAGGCGAAACAAGTAATGCACGGACTCAATGCTGGCGTAGCGCCGCGGATCGCCGGCGTAACCGAGATAGTGCATCGGCATGAAAATGCAATAAACTCCCACGAACGTCATCCAGAAGTGAATTTTCCCAAGTGTCTCGTTCATCATGTGCCCGAACATTTTGGGAAACCAATAATAAGTTGCCGCGAACATGGCGAAGATGGCCGCGACGCCCATGATCAGATGGAAGTGGCCGATCACGTAGTACGTGTCGTGCAGGTAGAGGTCCAACGCGGGTTGCGCCAGGAAAATGCCGGAGAGACCGCCCGTCACGAATAATGAAACGAAGCCGATGGCAAAAAGCATGGCCGCGGTGAAATGGATTCTGGCGCCGTACAGCGTTCCCAGCCAATTGAATGTCTTGATCGCCGAGGGCACTCCAATCACCAGCGTCAGAATCGAAAACGTCAGCGCCGAATATGGGTTCATGCCACTGATGAACATGTGGTGGCCCCACACCATGAAACTCAAGAAGCCGATCGCACTCAGCGAATAGACCATCGCCTTGTAACCAAACACAGGCTTGCGCGAAAACGTCGAAAGCACGTGCGAGATGATGCCCATGGCCGGGAGAATCGCGATATACACTTCCGGATGTCCGAAGAACCAGAAGAGATGCTGCCACAGCAGTGGCGAGCCGCCCGCGTGGTTCAGCAACACGCCGCTAACATCCGAATTCGCGGGAATAAAAAAGCTGGTCATGGCCAGCCGGTCAAGAAGCAACAGAATGCACGCCGCGAGAAGCACTCCGAACGCCAGCAAGGCAAGGCTGGCCGTGATGAACCAGCCCCACACGGTCAGGGGCATGCGCATCAACGAGAGGCCCTTCGCCCGCAAGTCGATCGTGGTTCCCAGGAAATTTATGGCCGACATCAGCGACGCGCCGCAGAACAGCGCGATGCTGACCGTCCAGAGCGTTTGTCCAAGCCCCTGGCCCGGTCCGGCAATCTCGCCCACTGCGCTCAGAGGCGCATAAGCGGTCCAACCGCTGATTGACGATCCGCCTGGAACAAAAGCCGAGGAGAGCAGAACAAGCAGCGACACAAACGTCAGCCAGAACGACAGCATATTGAGCGTGGGAAACGCCATGTCCGGCGCGCCGATTTGGATGGGAAGAAAATAATTGCCGAAGCCGCTCTGCGGCACGGTGGTGAGAACGAAGAAAACCATCAGCGTGCCGTGCATCGTGATCACGCGCAGATAATCCTCGGGCGAAACAACTCCGTTCGCAAATCCCCAAATATGCGCATTCGGCCACGCAAGATGAATCCGCATTATTACCGACAGGATCATGCCGATAGTGACTGCCGACAGACCCAACAAGATATATTGCGTGCCGATAATCTTGTGGTCCAGGCTGAAAATATAATGCCGGATCCAGCCTTTCGGCGCTTCCGAATGATGAACCGTTCCAGCGTGCGAACTCATCGACACTCTCCCGCGGTAGGAGTCCGGTTGTTATAAATGTTGCGAATGTCACGAATGTTGGCGTGTGTTTTGATTTTCATTGGCCGCCCTGCGCATTCTGCGCTTCCTGCTTCTGCTCCCATTGCTGGAAGTCCGCGTCGGACAATACGTGAAGCATGGCGTGCATATGATAGTGGCCCAAGCCACAGAGCTGGTTACAAGTGACTTCGTAGTCGCCGGTCTTCGTCACCGTAAAGTGCACGGGAATCACCAGGCCCGGAACCGTATCCTGCTTGATGCGCAGTTCCCGCACAAAAAAGCTGTGAATGACGTCCTGCGAGCGCAACATCAGCTCGATTGGCTGGTTGACGGGCAGGTAAAGGTCGCCCGTGACAATGTCGTCTTTGCCGGCGGGATCATTCTGGTCCAAGCCCAGTGGATTGCCGGTGGACGCGTCAATATCCTTGGGATTGATGCGTCCAAATCTTCCGTCCGGTCCCGGATAGCGGAAGTTCCACACGAATTGCACACCCGTGACTTCCACTTGCAATGCTCCGGGCGCGGGACCGCCGAAATGGACTTCACCCCATGCATGCGCCGCCATGGCGCCCAAGCCTACGAAAATGATCATTGTTATGGTGGTCCAGACGACTTCCAACGCGTGGTTCCCACGGATAAAGCGCGCCTTCTGTCCATGGTCGCGGTATCGGAAAACCAGCCAGGCTAATGCAAGTTGCGCCAGCACGAAAACGATCCCCGTCACTATGAATGTGACGAAGAATTGTTGGTCAATCTGATGGCCGACCGGAGTGATCGGCGCGGGGAACCACCATGTCTTTGCAATGTGGAAATAAAGTGTCGACCCAACCAAAATGAGAATAACGACTGCCAGCAGGACGGCCGGAACGGCCGAACCGGCACACGATTTTCGCGAACCCATTTCCTCCGCTCCGGAAAGATTGCGGCCTACGGAACAAACATCCGGCCGCGCATCCTTGCACTCAACTCTCAACTTACGATGAAGGCTGTATCAAGCGGCACAATCATATATGGCGCGAACAAAAAATTACAAGCCCGAACCGACAGATTTTTCCCAGTCCTCAACCCAGGAATTTATACCACTTTTGTGAAATCTTGGTGCGGTCGAGTGGATTCGAACCACCACGGTATTGCTACCGTCAGCCCCTCAAGCTGATGCGTCTGCCAGTTCCGCCACGACCGCACATTGGAAAAACACGAAGAATATTACCGCGGCTCGCCGCTATTTCTTGGGCACCGGAGCCTGTGGCACAGGTTTTTGCGCCGGAGCTGCGGGCTTGGACGGCGCCGTCGGCATCGTTTGTTCGAGGATCGAGCTGCCCTGAGCCGTTGTGGGCGCGCGCTTCAAGGAAAGCGCCAGCGAGCTCATCATAAACACGACGGCGCACCAGGTGGTCGCTTTCGTCAGAAACGTAGCCGCGCCGCGCGGGCCGAATGCGGTCTGGCTGCCCGCGCCTCCGAACGCCCCGGCCAAATCCGCCGCGCTGCCGCTCTGCAGCATAATCACAAAAATCAGCAACAGGCAGACCAGCACATGCAACGTCACCAGCACGAAATTGTAATGCCAACCGAGCCACACAAGTCCCAGCGCGGCCGCAATCGCAATCACCCACTTCGCTGCATCAGGCATTCCCGCTCCACTTTGACTATAAAATTCCGACGGCTAAAAATTCACGATTGCTGAAAACGACTGCGGGTCCAGGCTTGCTCCGCCTACCAGCGCGCCATCAATTTCACCCCTTGCCATTAAGCTCCGGAAGTTATCCGGCTTGACGCTGCCCCCGTAAAGAATCCGAATGCGCGACGCCAAATCCTCCGTGAACCGTTTTGCCGCGAGCCTCCGTAGAAAAGCATGCACCTCGGCTGCAAGTTCGGGCGTGGCTGTTTGCCCTGTACCGATAGCCCACACAGGCTCGTAGGCAATCAGAATACGCGAGAAATCCGGGCCGGTCAACGTTGCCATTCCGGCATCGAATTGAGTTGCAATCACTTCTTCCGTGCGGCCTGCGTCTCGTTCGTCCTGGTTTTCTCCCAGACAAACAATCGGCTGGAGGCCGGCAGCGAGCGCAGCCTTCAGTTTGCGATTCACGGTCACGTCGGTCTCGCCGAAATATTTGCGGCGCTCGGAATGGCCGACAATCACGGCCCGGCAACCGGTCTCGACGAGCATCGGCATGGAAACTTCCCCGGTGAATGCGCCCGTGCGCTCCCAGCACGCATCCTGACCTGCGATTGAGATCGCGGTGTCGCGCGCCGATTCGACAGCAACGTCTATCGCCGTAAACGGCGGCGCCACGATGATGTCGCAATGATTCGACGCTGCGACCAGCGGCTTAAACGCCGCAAAAAATGCGCGCGTTTCCGCTTGCGTCTTGTGCATTTTCCAATTGCCCGCGATAACTGGACGCCGCACGATACCTCTAAATTGAAGTGAGAGCTTCGACCCCCGGAAGTTTCCTGCCGGCAAGAAACTCGAGCGTCGCGCCGCCACCCGTCGAAATGTGGGAAATCCGTTCCGCAAGACCGGCCTGCTCTATTGCAGCCACGCTATCGCCACCACCGACAATCGACGTGGCGCCATTCGCGGTTGCATCAGCGACAGCCTGCGCGACCTCCATTGTCCCGCGAGCGAACGCCGGCTTTTCGAACATTCCAAGCGGCCCATTCCAAACAATCGTTCGCGCCGCGGCGATTTCCTTCCGAAAAAGCTCGATCGTCTTGGGACCAATATCGAGTCCCATCCAATCGGCCGGCGTCCCCTCCACTCCCGTAAGTTGCGTCTGCGCGCCCTCTTCCGTCGAGCGTGCCAGGACATGGTCAACCGGCAAAACAATACGACAGCCGCGCTCAACCGCTTCTCCCAGCAACGTCAAAGCGAGCTCTACTTTATCTTCCTCCACCAGCGACTTCCCCGTTGTGAAGCCTTTCGCGCGGAAAAACGTGTACGCCATTGCTCCGCCGATCAGGAGCGTGTCGGCTATCTTGATCAAATTCTGAATCACGTCGATTTTTTCCGAGGCTTTTGCGCCGCCCAGGATCGCGAGGAACGGCCGCTCGGGATTTGTGAGCGCTTTGCCTAAATACTCAAGCTCTTGCTCCATCAGCAACCCGGCCGCGGCTTGCCGCACAAATTTCGTGATGCCGACGACGGATGCGTGGGTGCGGTGAGCCGAGCCAAAAGCATCGTCAACATAAATTCCATCACAGAGGGCAGCCAATTGGCGGGAAAAACCCTCGTCGTTCTGTTCTTCCTCGGCATGGAACCGGACATTCTCGAGAAGAAGCACATGCCCATTCTTCAACGCCTTGCTGCGGGATTCGGGTTCGGTACCAATGCAATCGGAGGCAAAAATCACCGGCTTCCCGAGCAGTTCCTTCAGGCGCTCCGCTATCGGCGCCAGGCTGTACTTGGATTCCGGTTTGCCTTTCGGCCGCCCCAGATGAGAGGCAATCACGAGCCGCGCACCGCGATCGATAGCCAGCTTCAATGTGGGAAGCGTGGCGCGGATGCGCGTGTCGTCCTCGACCTTTCTATTCGCGAGCGGGACATTGAAATCCGCGCGAATGAACACGCGTTTCCCGGAGAGTTCCAAGTCTTTGATGGATAGCTTTTTCATATCGGCGGACTCGACCGCGAAACGCGTCTGAGCCTAGAGCCGCTGGGCCATGAACTTAATCAGATCCAGACACCGGCAGGAATAACCCCATTCATTATCGTACCAGGCCACGACTTTTACGCAGTTGGAGCCCACCACGCGCGTGTTACCCGCATCAACGATCGCCGAATGTGGATTACCCATGAAGTCGATGGACACCAGTTCCTCGTACGTGATATCCAGAATGCCCTTTAACCGTCCGCCGGCCGCGCGAAGAAATGCCTCGTTGACGCTGTCGGCCGTAGCGGGCTTTTCGGTCATCACCGTCAGGTCCACCACGCTCACGTCGGGTGTCGGAACGCGCAACGCATAGCCATCGAGCTTGCCCTTAAGTTCCGGAATGACCAAATGAAGCGCTTTCGCGGCGCCCGTGGAGGTTGGAATCATGGAAAGCGCTGCGGCACGCGCGCGCCGCAAATCCTTGTGCGGTAAATCCAGCAACCGCTGATCGTTTGTGTACGAGTGGATCGTTGTCATGGCGCCAACGACGATGCCGAAAGTATCGAGAAGCACTTTGGCGACCGGCGCGAGGCAATTGGTGGTGCAGGAAGCATTCGATACCACATCGTGCTTCGCCGAATCGTAGGTTTTTTCATTCACTCCCAGAACCAACGTGCAGTCCGGGTCGGTCGCCGGCGCTGTAATCAAAACTTTCTTGACTGACCCGCGGATATGCTTGCGAGCCTCGGGTCCCTTGGTGAATACTCCAGACGATTCGACCACAATCTCCGCCTTGGTCGAAGGCCAATCCACCAAGGCCAAATCCTTAACTTTGAACACTTGGATCGCATGGTTATCCACGCGGATCTCGTCGTCACTCGACTCAATTCTATTGGGCAAATTTCCGAGGATGGAATCGTATTTCAGCAGGTGCGCCAGCGTCTTCGCGTCCGTGATGTCATTGATTGCCACGATTTCAATCGACGGATCGCCGAGCGTCGCTCGAAAGAAGTTGCGTCCGATGCGGCCGAACCCGTTGATGGCAACTTTAACTGGCATCCTTTCCCTCCGCATACGAGCTTGAATTGAGGCCGGACTACAAAATCGTACGTGCCATGCGATGAAAGCAGATGCTAGGGTGCGCCACAGGAAAAGTCAACGCGGGGTTAACTGTAGGTCTTGACGTGAATCACTTTTTCCCCGCTGAACGTCACCAGAACCGTCTTCGAAGGCGGGTGTCCATAAATCCAGTCCTCGGTTTGTTTGCCGTCGTCGTCGAGTTCCCGGACTTTTTTATCGGGCCGGCCCATGGCAGCCAGCACCATGTCGTGGTTCATCCCGACGACAGCCGTGTGGTCTTTGATGGCCTGTTGGAACCGTGGAGGAAGCGTCTCCACCCAATTCACAGCCGAGGAACGTTCGTTTGCGAAATCGAGAAACGGCGCGAGGTCGTGTTTCAATTCATCCGGGCTTAGATTCGGCACGGCGTGTCCATAGTCCAGGATGAGTAGGGCTCCCATTTTGGTTGGACCAGATGACGTGGGCACCGTGGTTGGCGGCCCCATGGGACCCATGCTGACTTGGACATGCTGCCGCCAATTGAAGTGCTTCTTTGTCCCGCCGTTAATACCGACGATGATCTCGTTGGAACGAAACTCGATGCTGCTGATTTGCACGTGATCGCCAGGATTTGCCGCCGCGCCGCGCATCAGCGCCTGATGCAAATCCTTCGCATCAACCGGCTGCCCCACTTTGTACCGGAATCCACGCTTCCACGACGGAATGGATTGAACCACGCGCGCGAATTCGCCATCAACATAACGGATCAAGGCAATTCTCGATTGCTGGTCGAGGGACTGTTTTTTGCCCATTGCGGACTGAACGATGGCAAGGAACAGGTCCGGCGGAGACGACATTGCAGGCAGGTTGGCTTGCAGCGGTTTCACCGGCTCCGGACGAAGCGGATAGACGTGGGGCAGGTCGAAACACGCCAGCAGCAACATCGCGCTCGCGAGGATACCTAATCGGGACATGGATGCGTCATTCATCCTAAGCCGGCGAGCCTAATCGGACTGCCCGCTTGTCGCTGGTTGAAATGAAATCATACCATTTTGGGGCGCGATTCCGCGCATTTTGCTGATAACACGCATGTCGGGAGTGCGGGAACAGCGGAACCCCGGCGGAAAGAGCTATCTTGCGGCGGCCTTCGACTTGCCCGCAGCCTCTTCCTCGATCTTTTCCAATGCCAACTGAGGTTCAAAGCAGCGGCGGCAGCGCGCCTCGTACATTCCGCCCGCGCCGACGACAATCAACTCCTCGGAAGCGACCAGCCGTTGTGTGTTCACCGCGGGATTACCGCAACGCACACAAATCGCAAGCAGCTTTGTAATCTCCTCCGCGACCACTAGCAGCCGGGGCATGGGCTCGAAAGGACGCCCCATGAAATCCGTGTCGAGTCCCGCAACGATCACTCGTTTGCCGGAATCCGCTAGCCGCGTACAGCTCTCAAGCACGCTCTCACCGAGGAATTGCGCCTCGTCGATACCCACCACTTCCGTTCGCGGCTCCACTTTCCCCAGAATGTCCGCGCCGCTGCTCACCAGGGCCGAAGCAATCTCCAAGCCGGAATGCGAAACAATGCCATTCGACGAATAGCGCTGGTCGATGAACGGCTTGAAGATTTGCACGCGTTGCCGCGCAATCTCCGCGCGCCGCAGCCTTCGAATCAGTTCCTCGCTCTTGCCGGAAAACATCGGGCCGACGATCACTTCGATCCAGCCCATATTCCCCTTGACGATGTCCACGCTCTCTCCTCGGCCGATGTGCCTAGGCTAACACAATTTTCTGTCAAAGTTCGCGCGCATACCGCAGCGCCACGCCTTGAAATTGTGCCTTACTCTTGCGAGGCGGCTTCTGGCAGCGGCCGGTATAGCGCCGCGTTGAAAAATGGCGCGAATGCGTTGATCACAGCCGTGCGGAACGCGTCCTGCCTCGTAATCATGTTGCGCGTCAGGACTCCCCACGCGCCTTGCGCGTCGCGAATCCCATGTCCGCCGGCAAACGCATCTATTGCAACGCCCAGTTCAACGCCCTCGTCCACCACCTGCCGCGCCAGAATTTCCGGCAGAAGAATGCTTCCCGACTGTCCGTACGCGCCACGTCCATCCTTGTTCGCAACATATGCCCAATTTTGCAGGAAAACACCGCGTGAATCGCCGTTATCCAGGACGTCCAATCCGCCCTCTAATCCCACGAAATAATCCCATGGCAAATCTTGTTCTTTCGCACGTTTCACAAGCGCCTCGGCTCGATTGCGCGCGCCCGTCATTAAATCAGCACGCGACAGCGGCGTGTGGCGAACTCCACTTGCCGCCTCCGCGCCCACCACTTCGAACGGAGCACTGGGATCGAGGCTCGGCCCGACAACTGTCAATGCTTCCCAGACGGCATTCAATTTGGGCCGGCGCGTACTTCCGACGACGACAACGACTTTAGCCATGGCAATCCGTTAAGAACAATCCTGAAGAGAAACTATTCTTTCCAAAGCTGCGATTGTTTTTCGCGTGCAAACCGGGCATTCAAGAATACCTTTAGGTCCTCAATGGATTTAAAAACCTGGTCGGAACATGCCAGCATCCACCCGCTGATTTGTTCTAGCGGCAACGGCGTCACCATGTATACCGGGATACCTTTCCGGTAGGCAACGGTCAGTTCCGCCGGCGTGCCGCCACTCTGCGCCTTGGCGTCTCCCCAGAAGCAAATCACGTAGTCAGCCTTGTTTTCGATCAGGTCCAGATCAAAGTGGATGATCTTGCGAACCACGCGGCGAAACCGCTCAAGGTCAGTCAACTTCCAGTCTCGAAAGTGCGCGGCTTCTTCCTCTGTGAGGTTTTTCTTTTCGTCCTGCGCGGGATCGTAAACGTGATGGCCAAGATGATCGCGGAGAAAGGGAGCGAGTTTCTGCCGCCAGAGCTTGCCGCCGCCGTCGGCGAATTCAATTGGTCCGCAGAGATATGCGAGCATCGAGGTCCGGGCAAATCAGGACTCTAGCACGCCGCCACGCTCGCTGCAAAGAGATGCCGAAGAAATCAATCCGTGGCTTTGCATCCTCGTGCGGTCGCGGTTCACACTACCTTTTGCGCGCCGGTGCCCTGGGCGTCATACCAATCTCCCAGCCATTTGTGATAATATTTGCGTACTTTGGTGAATGGTTTGCGAGTGGCGCGGATTTTAGCCACGTCTTGGAGCTATTCGAAGCGGCCGTAGTATAGGGGTAGTACGACAGCTTGCCAAGCTGTAGGCGGGGGTTCGAGTCCCCTCGGCCGCTCCATTTTCCGCAGCTTCGAGATATGCGACCGGAAGAGCCGGTTAGTTGACTTCGAGGATGCGCGTCGATTTGACGACCGGAGATTTTTTCTGGCGGTCCGCAAAGCGAGTCGCACGCTCTCTATCAATATAAACCCGGGCGAATTTCTCTCCGTCGCGATAGTACACCGTCACTTGCCAGTGGCGATGTTTCCGTCGGCGGTCACGTCGGAATCGAGCTGTGCCCTTCTTCGCTTTTGTCGTGGTTTTCTTCTTCACGGGGGTTTCCTAGTGTCGCGGGAGTATCGCAACTTCGGAGGCGCGGCGCAAGTCTCAAGTTGATTACCACCCGGGCGTGCCGCCCCGTTTCGCCTGGGTTGCAATATGGAACATAAGCCCAAGTTTGCTGAGACCTTTGCCACTCTTCAGCGTCTAAGAGGGAAAGAGAAAAACGTTGGAACTTTTGAGGGTATTCGAGCGTATTTCAAGGTGAAGGGGAAAGGGAGTCAGGCCATGGTGATGAAACTAGAAAACGAAGCAAAGATTGAGGATCCGCGGCATCACTCGCAGGAGCGCGTCGAGACCCTTCGGCGTTTGCTGGCAGGCGGGGCGCGCGTGGAATGCGACCCGAAACGCCCTGATTTCTATGAAGTTGAGAGCGGTTCCGACGTCTACTACATTCACGTCTCGCCGGTTACCGGCAATATTCTTTTGCTCGCTGCATGGCCCAAGGACGGCGTGCTGGGCGAGGAAGTACGGGCAACCCAGGCCGCGTAACGCGCGCAAACCTAATACTCACAACGAACTCACATTAATAAATCAGCGGCCTTGAAACCGAGGTCATTGAGGATCTGTGTGTTCACCTCATAGACCTCCGGTCCGGCCGTGGTGCGAATGTAAACGCTGTCGCCGACAGCAGCAGAGATGTCCACTGTGGTCTTCTTTCCGGATTTGTCGGTGAGAATCACTTCAATGGCAGGTTTGGTCAGATGCGATAAGACGGCGCGCGATGGCGCGTCGTAGATTTGCTTTGCGCGAACGTTCTGGATGGGATCCAGTAACTTCCAACTCTGAATGGCCTTCCCTTTGTCCACGGCGGGCTGGACGATCGTCCATTGATCAGTTTTGCCCTGCGAACACTGAATCGTGCCGTTCGCATTGTGGATCTGCACATCGGCCAGGTTGCTCGGATCAAAGTGCAAGATCGACTTGTCGCGAAGATCGAAGAATTTCTTATCGAGCGCTCCGTAAACGGTCGAACTTATTTCGAAGACCATCGGCCGCGCGGCGTCGCGTGCGTAATAGTTCTCGCCATCCTTTTTGCCGACCAGCAAATGAAGCTCCTGCCCCTTGATCGCAACCGTCACGCTGACTGACGGGCGCGTCAGCCCATATTTTGCTAGGTCATCGGAAGATTCACTCGTGACGGTGGTGAATTTATCCGTCGATAGGGCGCTTGCGAGCGAATCGACGGCGCCGGAATCAGCAAGCGCATGCTTGGGCTTGGCGATCTCCCACGTTGAACCTTTCTTCGTGACGGCAATTGTGCCACCCGGATCTTCGATCGTGATGCTGGTGATATCGGCGCTGCTTACATCCAACAAGGAGCGGTCGCGCAACTGTGACAGTGGTTGGCCGGATTCGTCCAAGAGGGAAACCGGCAGCAGGTCAACATTCTTTGATGCATCGATGAGAGCGTAGACAAGGCTACCTGAAAAATCCTTGTCGCCCAGGCGAACCGTATGCTCCGCTGCGCCCCTTTGCTGAAATTCAATCGTCACGGCAGGCTGAGCCAGACCGTACTTTGACAGGCTATCGGTAGGCGCGAACGACCGCCGGATTTTGGCGCTGCTCAGATCGTTCACGATGCCGCTGATGCTCGTCTGGTCGGCTCGTGTACTGACCGGCTGCGTTATCTGCCAGTCTTTCCCTTGCTTCGCGAAAACCGTCTTGCCGGTCGTGTTCGCAATCGTCAAGCCGGTGATCTGGTCCGCTTTCACCGCGAAGGCCGGTTTCCACGACGCCTCATCGGTCGGCGGAGCGGTACTATGTTTGCTGTCGTAAAAATAAACGAAGGCTCCCAGAGCAATCGCAACAACCACCACAATCAATGTGCTCTTCTTCATGGCCGGTTAGCGACGTTTCACCCAAATATAAATCCCGCCGATAATCACAATCAGAGGCAGGAACACCATGCTGAACCACGACAATTCCCGCTGCTGCGCTTCCGTCAATGTCACGCGGCGATTGGCAGCCTCCTTCGGGCGGATGGAAATCAGATTTTCCTCCGCAGTTAGCCAGTTGACCGCATTGAAAAAGAGATCACCGTTGCGCTGCTGCCCCACCCATTGATTCGTCGCAAACTCGGAATTGCCGATCACCACCAGCCGCGCATCCGTTGAGCCCGATTTCTTTTCCGCCGCGACGCCGAGCGACAACGGCCCGCGCTGGTCCGTCTTCGGATCGTATTTCACCGTCCCGTTTCCCAAATTCGGCACCGTGAAACTGGCCGACGAAGTTTTTAGCAATTCGACTGCTTCAGGTTCCGTCTTCGAAGTGTCCGCGATTGAAACCGTCCGCGCCAGCGGGAAAAACGTCATCGAGCCCTTGAAATCCCGCACCACCGGGCTATCGCCGTAATCGACCACCAGCGGAATGCCCGGCCCTGCTCCGAGCAACCTTCCCACGCCGCTCACATCGATCACGTAGTTATCGCCCAGCTTGATATTCCATGACTCCAAGACGGCGTCCAGCTTTGGATCCGTGCCCGGATCCAGCAGCAGCATCGCTTTCCCTCCGCCATCCAGATACTTCTCAACCATCTGCGATTCCTGCGGAAAGAAAGACTTCTGCGGGCCTACATCAACCAGGACGCTGCAGTCGGAAGGCACGTCGTTCGACGTCACCAGATTCACGGACTTAACCTGGTAATTTTCTTTCGCCAGTTCTTCGGCCACGGCGCTGTAGCCTTTTCCGTCGGATGCGCCCGTGGATTTTTCGCCATGCCCTTCGACCAAACACACCGTTTTTACGGCGGTGGAAGTAGCCTTCAGAATCGCTGAAGCAAAATCCTCTTCCGTCGTTTCCTCCAGGCGCTGAATGTTCTTCCCGCTAACGACGATCACTTGTCCTTCGCGCGCTACTCCGTATTGTTTCGTCAACTCCGGATGCTCCTGAGGATCCACCACGCGGAAGTGAATGTGAGGATTCAGGTTCTCGTATTCCGCCATTTGGTCGCGAAGCTGTTGAGCCTGAGGATCGGACGATTTCGCGAAAAGGAAAATATCGACATCCGATTTTATCGGCTTAACGATTTTCTTCGTTTGATCAGACAGCGTGTAAAGCTGCTCGCTGGTCAAATCGAAAGTCTTGTGGTGCCGGAATCCCAGATAATTGATAAAAACCAGAATGGCGAGCACGGCGATAACCAACACGGAAGTATTTGTGCCCAGTCTCGAGGAACGTTTCGAGAAAAACCCAATCAGCGTCCGAAAGTCGAGAGCAATCCACGCCACCACCAGCACGCCGCCGGCGATCAGCAAGATTTTATTCGAAAGTTGGAATTGCTCCAGAACTGTATAACGAACGTAGGCGGCAATCAGCAGCGCCAGCCCAAGCGCTCCCGCAAGCCGGGCTAACTCCCTTCGATCCCATTTCATCTTGCCTTACCCTCTTTCCTCCCTAAAAAATCAAGCGCGCCGCCAGCGCATCGAATCCACAGCGCGCATCGTCAGAAATATGGCAAAGAAAATCCAACTCCCGAAAAAAATCAAGCCCGTCGTATCAATCACGCCACGCACGAACGGATTGTAGTGCTGCAAAATAGCCGCGTATTGCAGCGATTGCGCAATCACTCCATTTCCCGTTCCCGCAAAGAATCCGACGACCCACAGAAGCAGCGATATTCCTAGCACCAGCACGCCCGCGACGATTTGGTTCTCCGTCAGAGCAGAAAGGAATGAACCGATGGCGAGCAGCGTCGCGCCAAGAAGCAACACGCCCAGATAGCCTCCGGCGATCAGCCTCCAAGGCGGCACGGGCTCGCTGTGCGCAAACATGTAAATCACGTACAGCACTGTCGGCAGAATCATGATCACGAACAGGCTCAGCGAAGCGAAAAACTTCCCGAGAACAATTTGCCAGTCCGTGATCGGCGACGTGAGCAACAGTTCCATCGTACCGCGCTTGCGCTCTTCGGAGTACACGCCCATCGTCAGCAGGGGGGTCAAAAAAAGCAGAATGGTGCCCACAAGGCTCAGGAACGCTCCCATCACGGCGCTCGGCACATCAAACGGGATCGCGGCGCCGCCTTGCATCGCCTCCATACTCGCCTCGAAGGACGCCTTGATTCCCTCCGCTAAATACATGTTGAAAAACACCGCGCTTAGAATCAGAAAAATTGGAACGACCGCGTAAGCGACGGGCGACACGAAATAGTGACTCATCTCTTTGCGATAAATGGCGTAGAGGCCGCGCATCTTAGTTTCGCTCCTCCGGTTTCTCGGCTGGATTCTGCGCCGCGTCTTCCGTGGTGAGTTGCAGGAAAATTTCCTCCAGGCTCAGATTCATGCCTCGCAGCTCGTAAAGCGCCCAACCCTGTCCCACAACCTTGGCCGCAATTTGACTGCGCAGATCCTGCCCTTGGCTCGCTTCGACCGTGGCGACCAAGCGCCCCGCAGACCCTAGAGAAGCAATCGCCACTTTTCGCACCCCGGAAATTTGCGCCAGCGCGTCGCGCAAAGGTTTTTCGGGCGCTTGCACCTCCACGCGAATCCGCTCCCCGCCCTTGAGCTGCAGCGTCAGATTCTCCGGCGTATCCACAGCGACAATTTTCCCGCGGTTGATGATGACCACGCGGTCGCACGTCATGCTCACTTCGGGCAAAATATGCGTCGAAAGAATGATCGTGTGAGTTCCCGCCAATCCCTTGATCAGATTGCGAACTTCAATAATCTGCTTCGGGTCCAGACCCACGGTCGGCTCGTCGAGAATAATCACATCCGGATCGTGAACGATGGCTTGCGCCAGCCCCACGCGCTGCTTGAAACCGCGCGACAGCCGTTTGACCAGTTCATCGCGTTTTTCCACAATTTTAGCCATCTCGAGCGCGGCTTCCACTCGCGCTGCTCGCTTTTCGGGAGGCACATTCTTGATTCGTGCCACAAAATCGAGATACGAGCGCACGGTCATGTCGAAATAAAGCGGCGGGTTCTCCGGCAAATAACCAATGCGGCGGCGCACTTCCATCGAATCGTCAAAAACGTCGAAGCCGGCAATCTTCGCCGTGCCTCCCGTGGCGGGCAGATAGCCCGTCAGCACGCGCATTGTGGTCGTCTTGCCGGCGCCGTTTGGCCCCAAAAATCCCAGGATTTCGCCTTTTCTTACGGAAAAGGTTATGTGGTCGACTGCGGTCTTATCTCCAAAGGATTTCGTCAAGTCCTGAACTTCTATCAATCCGGATACCTCCCGCTACAGAATTCGGTCTGCCAACGGCACAGATCGCACTGACGGCGAAAGCGCACGCTTTCGAGCCGACCTTTATACTAAACTTTTCGTTGCGAGGCCAAGCGTTCGTCGCAAAAATTTTTGACGAGCGCTGCAAATATCAGCGTAGGTATTACATCGCAGAGAATCTATTTCCGGGCATAAGGTTGCCCGCTGGTTGGAAAGAATTCGGGGAACTGTTGGAGTTAATCACCGATATTGTAATTCACGACGGTCTTAAAAACTCCGCAGCCGGGACGCGGTTTGAACTTCATTGATTTTGCCAGTGAGACTAATCGGTCCGCGGCCTCCCCGGAGGAAGGATGAAGCGCCTTAGCTGACACTACATCGCCGCCTTCGCTAATTTCTATGACCACTGCACCGTTGACCTTGGTTTTAGACTGCTTCTTCCCTTTCGGCTGCTTTGGCGGCGGAATGACCTCCGGTGGCTTGCTACAGTCCGCCCGCTTTTTCTGCGTTGATGCCGGTGATCCCAGAGCAAAAGTGAACGTGAGGCATACTGCAAGGAGTCGAAGTATGCGTCGCAGGAGCATTTCGCACGAGGCTATCGCAGTTATCTCCGCGATTCAATGCAAAAAACGAATCGAGCCTTTCGCATATGCAACAAATTGACCTGATCGGCCCGCGAAGTTTTCCGGCATTGACTTGCGCGCGCGACAGGCATAACGTTCGCCGCCAATGATTCGTGGATGCAAGAGCGGATGCCGAAACAGATGACGAATCGCCTTTTGATGGCGTTTCTGGCCATTTGCGCAATCGTCGCGGCCCTGGAGCTAATCAGCCACGCCGGAGTGCTGTATATCGCGCCTGTGGCGCTGCTTACGCTTCGCTGGCTTGCCGTTGCCATGCTCGCCGTGTACGCAACGGCCCGCCGCTCGTTGACGCTCTGGATTCTCGTAGGCTTGCTTGCCGGCGCGGAGTTTGGT
>JBOGNJ010000232.1:0-8435 GCA_050746905.1 Candidatus Acidiferrales bacterium | reverse complement strand
CAAACGTTCGCTGCCAATCTGATTACAGACCTAAAACATCAGGCGCTCGATGCGACAACGGGACACGGGCAGGCGACCACGCCACCTACGGACGCACAACAAACGGACATAGTTAATTTTGAACTGGCGCTCAACTCCGCACAGGCGGTTGATTTCAGAGCGGGTCGTCTGGATGCCGGGCCCGCCAATGGAGGACCTCGTTTCGTAAAAGTCGTATCGTTCTTCCCCGGAATTAACGATCCTTTGGGCGGAAATCCGACGGGCGCGGCCTTTGACGCGAACGCATTCACGATCTATGCGAAATGGATCAATTCCGGAGACTCGTACCGGCGTTCGGTGGCGCGCGGCGAGGAAGTTTTTAACACGCATCCGGTACTCATCACCGACGTGCGCGGATTGAACGATGCTTTGGGTGTTTCGGTAATCAATGGCACCTGCACGACGTGCCATGACGCACCGAACGTGGGCGATCACTCCCTTCCCGTGCCGCTGGAGATCGGGACCAGCCGTTCGGCCAACTTCGAAACAAACGCGCAGATCCAAGCGGCGGTGAGCCAGCTCTCGATGCCGGATCTGCCGGTTTTTCAGATCGTGTGCAATCAGGGGCCGGATTCGGGCGAAATTACGTACACTTCGGATCCAGGAAAGGCGACGCTCACGGGAGCATGCGTCGACGTGGGCCGAGGGAAAGGGCCGATTCTGCGAGGGCTCGCGGCACGGGCGCCGTACTTCCACAATGGCGCGGCGGCGACGCTAGACGAAGTGGTCGATTTTTATAACGTGCGATTCCAGATGAATCTGACGGCGCAAGAGAAACGCGATTTAGTAAATTTCCTGAAAACGCTGTAGGAACCTGTCGAGACGATTAAAGTAGGATAAGGAAATTCCGGCGACATCCCCCGCTACAGTGGCGCTACAACCATCCCTCGGGGATGAGCATCCTCAGTAGGTCATTCTTCAAAATCTCATAGGTAAGGTCTGCGTGTTTCGCTTAAACTTAGAGACCATGATACAGGGCCGATTCTGGCGGGTGATGTAGACTGCATCGCGCTGATAGCGCGCTTGTCACTGGCAACTGTGGAGAACCGGGGGATTGGGCGTCCGACTCGAACAATATTCCGCAGTTCGCTCCGCAATCAAAAATCGATGGAGGAATTTAATGAGTTTGAAACGTTTGCTGTTCGTGGTCTTCGCGCTGTTGACGGCGATGTCATTTAATTGCGGGCGCGTCGCGGCCCAGACCATGACAACCGGGGGCATCGCGGGCGTGGTGACGAATCCCAAGAATGCGGTGGTGCCGAATGCGACAGTGACTTTGACCAGCAACGCCAAGGGCACGAAGCAAACCGCGGCGACGAGCGACACGGGAACTTACCAGTTCGGGCTGCTCGATCCGGGTTCGTATACAGTCACCGTGACGATGACCGGCTTTCAGCAGGCAAGCAAGGAAGTGACTGTGCCGCTGGGCGCGCCAGTGATGGTTGATTTCGAATTGAGCGTGAAAGCGAAGTTGCCGACGGGACGCGTGGGACCATCACTGGTCGAAAGAGAAAACGGCAACCTGGACATCACGCTGACGCACCAGCAAGTTCAGCAAGCGCCCAACCCGGGCAATGACATGACGTATCTTGCGCAGTTCACGCCGGGCACGGTCATGAACACGGAAGGCGGAACAGGAAATTTTTCGAACTACGGCATGCCGGCGACATCGAACCGCTTTAGCCTGAATGGAATGACGGACAACGAGCCATTCGTGAATATCAATAATTCCGGCGCGACTCGATTGCTGCTGGGCACAAATGAAATCCAGGAAGTGAATATCGTAAGCAACGGCTACACGGGGGATTACGGCGAATTCGCGGGCGAGACGGTGAATTACGTGACCAGTTCGGGCGGCAATACGGTCCACGGGAATGCGACCTACGGATGGAACAGCCGGATACTGAACGCGAACGACTACTTCAATAACGCGAGCGCGACGCCACGGCCGTATGACACGGCGCATCAGTGGTCCGCGTCGCTAGGCGGACCGCTGAAAAAAGATAAAATATTTTTCTTTTTCAACACCGAAGGGCTGCGCGTGCTGATTCCGACGAGCCCGTTGGTGGTGCTGCCGAGTCCGCAATTCGAGAACGCGACGATCACCAATTTGCAGAACATCGGGCGTTTCGATGTGGCGAATTTCTATACGGGCTCGATTTTTGGCGTTCTCAACAACTCGCCGAATGCCAATTTCGCGCTGGACAATCAGTTTCCCGGGCAGTTCACGGACGTTAACAATCAAGTGGTTCCCACGGGAGATGGTTGCGGGGCGTTCAATCAGAACCCACTGTTTTTCGGATCCGGCGCTCAACCGTGTGCGCTGGGCTTTCGAGCCACGGCGAGCAATTTTACGCACGAGATGCAATTCGCCGGACGCGTCGACTACATTGCGGGCGCGAAAGATCGCGTGTTCGTGCGCTATGAGCGCGACATGGGCACGCAGGCTACGTATACGGACCCGATCAATTCCGCATTCAACGTGCAAAGTTCGCAGCCGGAAGATCAGGGGCAGTTGGAATGGACGCACGCGTTTGGGCCCTCGACGGCGAACCAATTTTTGCTGTCCGGGCAGTGGTATTCGGCCGTTTTCGACAACGTGACACCGGCAGGAGGCATTTTTCCGACGACGCTGGGACTGGCCGACGGCACATTCTTTAACACCGCGGGGCCCAACCCCTGCGCGAATCCGCCCGTGGGGCAGGGGTTCCCGCTGCTTCTCGGCGGGAGGGACTGCATCAATCCTCAGGGACGCAGCACGAGCCAAGTGCAAGTTTCGGATGACCTGTCGAAAACGTTTGGGAGACAGACGATAAAGATCGGCGGCCAATTCCGAAGAGTGGATGTGAGCGATCACGACTTCGGGCTGCAGCAGAGCGGATTGCTGATCGTCAACACGATCAATGATTTCTATAATGGCGGAGCAACGGGCGACACGTTCACGCAGTCATTTCCGCAATCGCTCGATCAACCCATCGCGTACTACACGTCCGGCGGATACTTGGAGGACGATTGGCGCTGGAGCAAGACGCTGAATTTTACGTTCGCGGTGCGCGTGGAGCATGACTCGAATCCCATTTGCAGGCATTTGTGTTTCTCTCAACTGGCGGCGCCGTTCAACGTGGTGGCGGCCATAGGCTGCACGACGAATACGGACGGAACGCAGACCTGCTCGGGAAACAATCAAGCGCAACTGCTGAATGTGCCCTACAACCAAGCGATCAAAGTTAATCAGCTGCAGGCGCTGCCGGGGTTTCAGAATATTTTAATCCAACCGCGTTTCGGATTTGCGTGGCAGCCGTTTGGCACGGGAGGTAAGACGGTGGTGCGGGGCGGCGCTGGAATCTTCTATAACCTGTTCCCGGTTTCGGTGGTCGATAATTTCGCGCAAAACCCGCCTAATGATGCGACGTTTGTGAGCACGAACGATTTTATCGTTCCCGCGGCGAACGCCATAGGGTCCAGCATCTTTGAGGATTCGACCTCGACCAACACGGCGTTCCAAAATGGTTTTGTGACGGGCGAGACGCTGGGGACGATTCAAGCGAATGATCCGGCCTTCACGCCGCCGAATATTTTCACTTCAGAGGTGCAAACCAAAGTTCCGCGATATTACAAATGGAACTTGCAGATTCAGCGGCAACTGGGTGACGCAACTTCCGTCAGCGTCGGCTACGTGGGTAATCGCGGGAAACACGAGCCTGTTATCGACAATTCCGTGAACGCGTTTGGATTCGGGAATTTGCCCGTGCAGGCGGCGGATCCGCGATTCACGGGGGTAACGACTCTATATGCGGGCGGCAGCTCAAAATATGACGGCGGGACCGTGACGTTGATTCACCGCTTGAATGGGCCGTGGGGCGCCGGGATTGTGCAGGCGAGCTATACGTACAGTCACGCCTCAGATGAAGTGTCGAATGGGGGCTTCTTTCCGTTTTCGTCGGCCAGCTTGCTGAATCCGCAGGATCCGTTTAGCACGCACGGAGGCTATGGGCCAGCGGGCTACGACGCGCGGCACTCGGCGAACGCGAATTTTGTGTGGCAGCTTCCGATACGCCGGCTGGCGGGCGCGCGTTTCTCGAGCCGGCTTACGGATGGATGGGAGCTTTCGGGCACAGTGTTTGCGCGCAGCGGGTTTCCCTACAGCGTGGTGGATGGAACGCTGAGCAGCGAGTTGGCGACGAGCAATAATTATTTTTCGCAGGTGATTCCGCAATTCCTGGGCGGGCCACATACATGCCAGGTCACGTCAGCCGGAGCGAATTGTTTCGGGAGCGCGGGTGAATTCAACGTGGGCGGGGAGCCGGGGTTCAGCACTGGCCAGAGGAACATCTTCCGCGGGCCGGACTACATCAATATTGACGCGGCCCTGATGAAGTATACTCGAATTCCGGGCTGGGACAGCGCGCGGCTGGGGATCGGCGTGCAGGCGTTCAACGTGTTCAACCATCCGAATTTCGGCTTGCCGGTGAACAACGCGGCGAGTCCGAATTTTGGGGAAATATTGTCCACGGTGGGATCGCCGACGAGCATTCTGGGTTCACAGCTGGGGACGAGCAGCTCGGCACGCGTGTTGCAGCTTAAAGCGCAATTCACGTTCTGACGTGCAAAAGCAGATTTCTCGTCGCACGGCTCCTCGGAATGACAGGATGAAGGCGAAAACTGGCGGGATAAACCCGCCGCTACAAACTCGTGACCGTTTGCACGGGTGGCTCTGAGAACATCAGAGCCGTTTTTTTTTGTTGGCGCGGGCAGGCACGCGGGTGTGTAACATGCGGGCGTTGGAATGCGTATGATAGTGTGAGCTCGCTCGCGGAGAGCCGAGACTTTATGGCACGGAAGACGACACTGGCGTTTGGAGAAGCGGTGCGCATCGCGCTGGGAAGTTTGTGGGCGCACAAGATGCGCAGCGTGCTGACGCTGCTGGGCGTGGTGATCGGGGTGACTTCGGTGATCGCGGTGGTCAGCATCATCAGCGGGCTCAACGGCTACGTCGCGGAGAAGATTTTCAACCTGGGCGCGGACGTTTTTGTGATTAACCGGGGCCCATCGATCATCACGAACATCGAGGAATACAACGAAACGCAGAAGCGGCGGAAATTTACGATGGATGATTACGAGGCGATTCTGATGGCGTGCAAGACGTGCCGCGACGTGGGCGCGGCGATGAGCCAGCAAACGGCGCAGGTGAAATACGGGATGGATTACCTGACGAACGTCAACGTGCGTGGGTGGACGCCATCGATGACGCGAATTTACGATACGGACCTTGTCTCCGGGCGGCATATCACGGAGATCGACCTGCAGCAGGCTTCGCCCGTTTGCACGGTGGGAATGGATATCGTGGAGAAACTGCTGCCGGGCGTGGATCCGATGGGCAAGGAGATTCGCGTCGACAATGAAAATTGCACCGTGATCGGCGTGGGGAAAAAGCAGGGTTCGGTGCTGGGACAGTCGCGCGACAATTGGGTGATCATCCCGATTACAAATTACTTGAAAATGTACGGCACGCAGGATCAGTCCGTGCAAATTTGGGTGAAGAGTTATTCGACGGGGCGGCTGGACGGCACGATGGATGAAGTGCGGCAGATTCTGCGAGGGCGGCGGCACGTGTCGTACCGCGAAAAAGACGATTTCGTGATGGAGACGAATCAATCGTTCCTGGCGCTGTGGGGCAGTATCAGCGGAGCGTTTTTCGGCTTGGTGGTGGTGATCGCCTCGATTTCGCTGCTTGTGGGCGGGATCGTGATTATGAACATCATGCTGGTTTCCGTGACGGAACGGACGCGCGAAATCGGCCTGCGCAAATCGATTGGGGCGCGGAGCACGGATATTCTGTTGCAGTTCCTGATCGAGTCCTCGACGATTGCGGCGATTGGGGGATTGTGGGGGATTTTGTTCGGCATACTGCTGGCAAAACTGGTTTCGCTGGCCACGTCGCTGCCGAGCGCGGTGGAAGCGTGGTCGGTGATCGCAGGGCTGTTGGTGGCGACGAGCGTGGGAGTTTTTTTTGGAGTTTACCCGGCGTCGAAGGCGGCGCGGCTGGATCCCGTGGTGGCGTTGCGGTCAGAGTAGAGCATGCCGCCGCAGGATGGCGAAAACGAATGCGCCGGCGGCCTCGGTTGAGAGGCGGCGCCGGCGCGATTTCCCGCTGCTGATTCTGCTGAATTGCTAGAAGCGAAAGATGACGCCCAGATTCGCTTCGCCCTGATTGGCGTGACCTGTCCGCGTAGCTACGAAGCAGTTACCAAATTGGTCGCACTCCTGCACGTTTTGAGGCAAAGTGCGGGTTGGCGCGTAGCGGAAGTCAAGCCGCAGGCCGACGTACCTGCTGAAATAGTATTTGACGCCGCCGCCGATGTTGTAGGTGAAGCGGTTGTGGAAGCCGAGAAAGACGTTATTCGGATTATCTGTATTCGTAAAGTTCGTGAAGCCCAATCCCCCGGCGATGAACGGCTTTAATTTCGCGTCGACGGGCTTGAACGAGTACGCTACTCCGAAGGTAAACGAATCGAGATCCGAAGTCGTAAGCTGCGTAAGCGAGTCATTGCTGGAATCATGTTCGCTCAATGCCGACGGCTGACGGACCCACATCGCTTCGGCCTGGAAGTTATCCCAGATGGTGTAATCGAACAGGGCGCCGTAGTCAATGCTGCTTTTGATGGCGAGATAGTTTACAAATGGGTTATTCGAGTCGTTCACGGCGATTTTGCCGCCGAATCTGGTGCCGGCGAAGGGCGTCAATTCAATTTTCTGGGTGCTGAATCCTTGCGCTAATGCGCATGACGCGCCGCAGCTTAGAACAAAAACGAGTACCAAAATCTTCCGCATGAGCATACTGTTCTCCTCTGTGTGGGATTGACTCGCTCCCCCAGGGAAGCGCGTTTTCCCCTGCTCTACATGAGCTGGGCCCTGCTCCTGCCATGGAAAATCTGCAGCACGTCCCGTGGGCGCGGGACTCATAAAGCTCCTTAAGTGCTCAAAATTAGACGGTCTTTGCCCGTGGGAAGTTGCCCCGCGTCTACGCGGGTGTGTGGATTGAGGAAACTTTGGCGGAAGGCATGCGTAACAAAGGAGGGGGCGTAACAGGCTAGAATGGCGGTTAAGGACATGCTTACGAGGCGTCCAACTCGAGGCTCGGGCGAGATTCGCGAAGCGGTGGCGCTGGCGTTTGACGCGCTGCGGCGGAATCCGATGCGCTCGTTTCTGACGATTCTGGGAATCGTGATCGGCGTCAGCTCGATTATCGCGATCGGGTCGGTGATTAACGGGCTGAACTCGAACGTGATCGGCTCGATCGAAGACCTGGGCTCGAACATAGTGATCGTGTACCGGTTTTCGTGGGCGACGCTGGGGCGCTTGCCGGGAAGCGTGCTGCAGCGCAAGGAAATGAAGTCGGAATGGGCCGACGAGATGAACACGCTGCCGCATGTGGAGGCGGCGGCCGCGTCACTGAGAATCTTCAATCCGCAATTCGGCGTGGGCAGTTCCAACGTGCAGCGCGGCAAGATTCGCGTCTCGAATGCGATCCTGCAGGGGAACCCGCCGGCGATTCAGCAGATTTTCAATATCGATCTGCAGGAAGGGCGGTGGTTCAATCAAGTTGACGAGGATCACCATTCGCCGGTTTGCATTCTGGGACACGACACGGCGGCATCTCTGTTTCCCAATCCCGGTCAGAACCCGATTGGACAGGAAATTCTGGTGGAAGGAAAGGTGCTGACAGTGATTGGAGTGGCAAAGCACCGGCGGCAGGCCTTCGGCAACGGCGCGAATCCGGAAGACAATCAAGTGATCACGCCGCTTTCGACGATGGAGAAGATGCATCCGGAGTTTCACGATTTCGTGCTGTTCGTCAAAGCGGATGACGCGAAATATGTTCCCCTTGTGGTGGATGAGCTGGATCAATTCATGCGGCGAAAGCGGCGGCTGGTGGCAGGGAAGGCCGACGACTTCGATATTTTTACTCCGGATTCGTTCATCGATTTGTGGAGAGAGATTTCCAGCGGGATTTTTGTGCTGATGTTCGGCGTGGGGTCGGTGGCGCTGCTGGTCGGGGGAATCGGCGTGATGAACATCATGCTGGTGAGCGTGACGGAGCGGACGCGGGAAATCGGCGTGCGCAAAGCGATTGGGGCGAAGCGCAAAAACATTTTGTGGCAATTTTTGTTCGAAGCAGTGGCGTTGACGGGAATCGGCGGGGCGATTGGCGTCGCGATTGGCGCGGCACTGGGACTGGCGGTGCGGCTGATTTTCCCGTCGCTGCCAGCGACAATTACGCTGCTGTGGGTGGTGCTTGGCATCGGCGCCGCGGCCATTGTGGGAATTGGATTTGGCATTTACCCCGCGTGGAAAGCGGCGCGGCTCGATCCCGTGGAGGCGCTGCGCTACGAATA
>JBOGNJ010000231.1:0-4873 GCA_050746905.1 Candidatus Acidiferrales bacterium | reverse complement strand
GGCGGATGCGTCGGCCGCGTTTGCGCAGGACGATCAAATCGCGCAAGCGGCGCTGGCAAAATGGGAAGCGATTGTGTCCACCGATTCGCCCGCGTTGAATAAGGAGCTGCATCGCGCGAAGATCGAGCCGATTGAGCTGGGGATGGTGCGCCCGGGCGGCGGAAATTAGACAGAGAAAAACCTGAAGGGCCCACGCTCAGAAACCGAGAATGGGACATCCGCCGTTATGCTACTGGGCCGAATACTTCGTAACTTCGAGTTTGCTCTGCGGATTCGACTCCAGAAACAGGAAATTCCCTTGCGAATCCCCACAAACGCCCATCGTTCGCTGCTCCGCGTTCGGCGGCAGCCTATACAGCTGATCATACTGGCCCGTCATAACATCGATGGTGCCGATCATTCCCGGTGGTTCCGGTGTGGCAGCCCTCGTATCTCTAAAAGGATAAAAGTGAACGTACATCAAGCCCGATTCGGCAACGCCGGTCTCGGCCGAGGACAACCCCTTCGCAGGAGTGTTCAGCTTGATTTCCCTCTCCACCTCTCCCGAAGGCGAGACCGCAATCGCCTGAACAGGATCGCCCGCGAGCTTGATGTACACGTCCCCCGCAGGGTCGCTTGACACGCTACCCAATTCGATGGCCACCATTGCGCCCTCGCCAGCTTGTGTTTTCCCGGTTCCCGCGCCCATGCCCGGATATTTTGCCTTCTCGTCGAAAGTGAAACGGAGTTTGCTTAGAAATCTACCCGAGGAGTCGAATATCCCTGCAAACGGCTTCTGGTCCCTTGATAGGTACCCGTCTCTGACCATGCCCATCACCAGAAATCTGCCGTCGGCGAAAGTGGCGAACTTAGACGCGTTGAGGTATTTGCCATCGGGGACTTCCAGCTTTACGCGTGAATCGAAGTCCCCATCGTCTTTGAATTTCTCTACGAAATACTCGGCCTCGGCATGACCTCTGGTAGCGCGATCATGCCTGGCGACGACAAGATCCGAGACTGCTCCGTCCGGAGATACGGCGAATGACAACCTCGTCTGATACGCGTAGTCGGGTATCGGCTGCCGTCTATAAGCAATGATCTCCTTGGACTCAAGCACAAGTTTTCGTACCGGCTCCGACACTGTGGAGGGGCCGTTGGCCACCAATTGCTCCCCAAACTTCTGTAGGGTTGGCGCGGCATCTGACCAGACAGCGTACATATTGCCGTCAGCGTCGCACTTCGCGCCAACATCAACGACGGAAGGCGACGGTACCGAAAATTGCACCGTACCCTCTTTGATCAGGTCAATTGGCAAGGGAATTTGCTGGGCCGTTGTCTTCGGCAGTTGCGCAGCCTCGCCCGTTTGAGGAGGGCTTTGGTTTTGAGCCTGGGCGCCAGCGCATGCTGGCAGAAAAAACAGGGCCATAGCCCACGATACAGTCCTACCTCGCAGCAGCACTCGCATCATACGAACCTCGATTCTGTGCGACCCTTTCCGATATCCGCACAACCCGCTCCGAAAGCCTCATAAGGGAGTAGCTGCCGGAACAGCTTCGCACGTAAACTAGTTTCTCAACAACGGCAGAGGTCTTAAAGCTCTTACGGACCGTGGCGGATGGGGAAAACCAGCAATCGCCGCCTGGAAGGAACAGGGTGGGCTCCAGCACGCTACAACAGGGAATATAAGCCTGATAAGTGACCTGGCCTGGAGGGTAAGGGTCCCTACACAGCGTTTCCATATGATTCTGTTGACAGCCCCCCGCTTCGTAACACTGTCTATACTGGTTATAAAGTGAGTCACAGCAGCCCTGTTGAGCTTTAACGCTCGAGCCTAGGGCACACAAGAGGAAGAAAGTCACCAGTAGAAAACGTATACCGAAGATTCGCTGCGGCAGCCTCATAAGTCACCTCCAAGGGAGGTATTTCTGATCGGCAAGCTAGCCTCCCCCGGGCAATTTGTCAAGCAAAATTTAACTTGTTAGCAACTAACAGATTTGGCATATGGGGCAGGATCAACACCCAATCTTCTCACAGCGGGCGGGTGGCGCACTGAAATGGCGAGTTTCAAGAATTTAGCCGAAGCTACGTGGGCGCTTGAACACCCCATTCGCCGTTTGCGAGTGCGTATTGACCTGCGGAAGAAGCGAGAACTAGAATGAAGGCTCCTACCAGCCCGTGAGCGGGGTTGCCCCGCAGCAAGGAATCCGCGATGGCCAGAGTGACGGAAATAAATGTGAATGGGACGCGGCACGCGATTGACGTGGACGGCGAAGCCACGCTGTTGAGCGTGTTGCGCGACCAACTTGATTTGACGGGCACGAAATACGGATGCGGCGAAGGGCAATGCGCCGCGTGCACGGTGCTGATTGACGGCAATCCGCGGCACTCCTGCCAGACGCGCGTGGACGCGGTGGGCCAGCGGCAAGTCACGACGATCGAGGGGCTCGAAAAAAATGGCGAGCTTCATCCCGTGCAGCAGGCGTTTATCGACGTGGACGCGATGCAATGCGCGTATTGCACTTCGGGGATGATTCTGGGCGGCGTGGCGCTGCTCAAGAGCAATCCGCATCCGAGCGAAACGGAAATTGTGGAGTACATGAACGGGCACATTTGCCGGTGCGGCGTCTATCAACGCATCGGCGAAGCCATCGCGCTGGCGTCGAAGCGCATGACGGGAGGCGCCGCATGAGCGCGACACCGGAGACAAAAATAGTTCTCGAGCCGGAGCGTTACGAATTTCGCACGACGCCGATGCATTTGTTCGCAATGGATCGCCGCGACTTCATGAAAGCAATCGGCGGCGGCATCGCCATTTTGCTGGTGGCGAAGGAAGCGCTTGCGCTACAGGAGTCCGGGCGTCGCACGGGGATGCGCGAAGACATGCCGCGCGAAATCAATGCGTGGCTGCACATCGCGCAGGACGGAAGCATTACGGTTTTCACGGGCAAGGTGGAAATTGGGCAGAACATCCGGACGTCACTTGCGCAGACGGTGGCGGATGAGTTGCACGTCGAACTCGCGTCGATTGCGATGGTGATGGGCGACACGCAGTTGACGCCGTTTGATGCGGGAACATTTGGGAGCCGGACGACGCCGCAAATGGGAACGCAACTCCGCAAAGTGGCCTGGGCGGCGCGCGATGTGTTGACTGGCCTGGCCGCGAAGCAATGGAATGTGGACGCGAGTCAGCTTGTGGCGGAGAACGGGAAAATTTCCGAGCGTTCGGGCGGACGCTCGATCACGTATGGCGAACTTGCGCACGGGCAGTCGCTCGCGCAGATGATGCCCGCGGAGGATCCTGTGACTCCCGCGACGGAATGGAAAATCGCGGGGCAGCCGGTCCGGAAAATCGGCGCGCGCGATTTTGTGACCGGGCGGCACCGGTACACGCCGGATTTGAAGCTGCCGGGAATGCTCTATGGCAAAGTGGTGCGTCCCAGCGCGTTTGGCGCGACGCTGATTTCCGTGGACGTGAGCGCGGCGAAGGCGATGCCGGGCGTCACGGTGGTGCACGACGGCGATTTCATCGGCGTTGCGGCTCCGGATGAATTGACCGCGGAGCGCGCGGCGGCCGCGATTAAAGCGGAATGGAAAACGACGCAACAAATCTCGAACAAAGAGCTTTTCGACTTTTTGAAGAAGAACGCGGAGCAGGATCCGGCGGAAGAGAATCGTTACCGGCAAACGAAAGGCTCGATGAACGATGGCTTATCCGCGGCGGCGCATCGTTTGGAGGCGGAGTATCACATTTCGTATATCGCGCACTGTCCGCTGGAACCGCGCGCGGCGCTGGCCGAATGGAAGGATGGGAAGGTGACAGCGTGGACCGGTACGCAGCGGCCGTTTGCGGTGCGCGAAGAGCTGGCGCAGGCGTTCCATCTTTCGAATGACAATGTGCGCGTGATGGTGCCGGACACGGGCGCGGCCTATGGCGGAAAGCACACGGGCGAATGCGCGGTGGAAGCGGCGCGTCTTGCGCAGGGCGCGGGCAAGCCGGTGCATCTGCTGTGGACGCGCGAAGAGGAATTTACGTGGGCGTATTTCCGTCCCGCGGGCGTGATCGAAATCAAGAGCGGCGTGGACGCCGACGGAATGCTGACGGCTTGGGAATTTCACAATTACAATTCGGGCGCGGCGGCTATTGCGACGATGTACGACGTGCCGAACCAATTGACCGAATTTCATCCCGTGAACGGGCCGTTGCGGCAGGGATCGTACCGCTCGCTTGCGGCTTGTGCGAATCATTTCGCGCGCGAGTCGCACATGGACGATTGCGCGCACGCTGTGGGAATGGACCCGCTCGAATTCCGGATGAAAAATTTGAAGGAACCGCGATTGCGCGCCGTTTACGAAGCGGCCGCGCGGAAATTCGTGTGGCAGAATCGCAAGGCGGAAGCAGGACATGGCTTCGGCATCGCGGGAGGGATCGATAAGGGCGGCCACATCGCCACGTTCGCGGAAGTGGCCGTGGACCGCGCGTCGGGCGAAGTTAGAATTGTGCGCGTGGTGCAGGCGTTCGAGTGCGGCGCGATTGTGAATCCCGAGGGCCTGGAGAATTCGATCTCCGGCGCCATCACAATGGGCATCGGCGGCGCGTTGTATGAAGCGATTGAATTCGACAATGGCAAGATTTTGAATCCGCGATTCTCGCAATACCGCGTGGGACGTTTTAAGGATGAGCCGAAAATCGAGGTGGTGCTCGTCGACCGCAAAGATCAGCCGTCGTTCGGCGCGGGCGAAACGCCCATCGTGGGACTCGCGCCCGCCGTGGGCAACGCGATTTTCAACGCCACGGGCATGCGCATCCGCACCATGCCGATGCTGCGTGACGGCAAGCTGCCTCAGCCTGCCTAATTTTTGCCTGACTGCTGCGGCGGTTTTTTCCGCCTGCTTC
>JBOGNJ010000230.1:0-5417 GCA_050746905.1 Candidatus Acidiferrales bacterium | reverse complement strand
GCTGGTGGCTTCGTATGCGGTGGAGGAGCGCGGAGTCGAGGTGCGCAAAGTGGCGGGCGGCTGGAAGATGTACACGAAGGCACAGCATCATGAAGTGGTGAGGAGGTTCATCAAGGGATTGCGGCCTCCGCTGCGGCTGACGATGCCGGCGCTCGAAACGCTCTCCGTGATCGCTTACAAGCAGCCCGCGACGCTGCCGGAAATTAACGAAGTGCGCGGCGTCAATTGCGGCGGCGTGGTGAAGACGCTGCTCGAACGGCGGTTGATTACGACGGCGGGACGAAAAGAGGCGGTCGGACGGCCGATTTTGTATCGCACGTCGAAGGATTTTCTGATGCGGTTCGGGCTGGCGGATTTGGACGAGTTGCCGAGTCTGAAGGAATTTGAGCAGTTGGCGCAGGCGGCGTTGGGCGCGGATGAGGGGATTGCGCCGACGGAGCCGGAAGAGGCGTCGGAGGAAATGGCGGCGGCGCACGGCAGGCCGGAGCTGGTGAGGGAGGCGCAGCCGAGCGAGGCGGAGCCAAGCGATGCGCAAGAAGGAGACGCGCAGGCAAACGAGATGCAGAACCTTAACGCGCAAGCGGTCGAGGGAAATGCGCGCGTGGGTGGTGAGAAAGATTCGACAGCGACGCCGCAGGATAAGAGCGCGGACACGTCAGACGGAGAAACGCAGGGCAAAGCGGCTGGCATTTGAGAAAGCCCCTTCGAGCAAGCACGCCAAAGGCAAAACAGATTCCTCGTCGCATGGCTCCTCGGAATGACAATTGGGTAGTTTTCGGCAGGTAGCGAAGGCGTGTCAGCGCGGGTGGATTCCTTGTCGATAAAATTCGCACCCTTAAAGACGAAGAGTGGGTGCCCGCTTTGTTCCATCTTCCCAAGATGTGTGGGGAGTAGGGGTCATAGTCCATGCCCATAGAGATGCGCGGAATTCGGGCGGAACAAAAACCTTGTGCTGTTCCATCGTTTTTCAGGAGTTTGTTGGCGGCCTTTTTCATGGTACTGGTTGCAGGTTCATTGGGAATGAGCCTTCGTGCTCAGACCATCCGCATCAAGCTTGTGAATGGCAAAAACGGGCATCCCTTGGCGGGGACATGCGTGAATGTTTGGGCGGGGAGCGAACGCAAAGGGGCAATGGCGATTCCCACGGACAAAGACGGCATCGCCCGGCTCCGCCTTACCGATAAGAATGCAGAAGTAAACATTCAGAACCAGTGGAAGGGATGCGGCCTCTTTGGGGTGATCAATCCTGTCGTGAGGTACGCCGATTCGATCCGGGTCAATGCCGGCTATGTGTCATGCAAGCCGCACACGCCAGATTATTCCTGGCTGGCGATGACGGACTTCTCGACGAAAAAGGTAATCAAGTCCGGCTTTGTCACGCCGAACGCCTGCGGGAAGGCCAAAGCATCGCCGGAGCCCGGAGACATCATTTTTTTCGTCAGACCGCTGACTTTATGGGAGAAACTGAAAAGCTAATCTTCGTTGCGGGAAGAGGCGAGCACGGTCAGGAACTAAAGTTCGGCGCGCGCGACAGGGGTGTACGCGAATGGCGAGAAAGATGCAGCGACTACGGCACAGGATGAAAGCGCGGACGAGAGCGACGGTGAAACTCAGGGTAAAGCGGCGGGAATCGAGAGGGCCACGGTCACTCCAAGCAAAGCGTGCTAAAGACTAAACAGATTCCTCGTCGCATGGCCCGCCACGGCGGGCAAGCTCCTCGGAATGACACTGCGTGGTTTTTTTTCGGCGACAACGGTTGGTGTAGGTCAAAACGAAATATAAGATGGCGGGTGTTTGGAGTAGCGGTTGCAGATGGGGAAAGGGAGACATGGAAGAGAGGCTGCAGAAGATTATTGCGCGGGCGGGGGTCGCTTCGCGGCGGCACGCGGAGACATTGATCACGGCGGGGCAGGTGGCGGTGAACGGGCGCGTGGTGACGGAGTTGGGGACGAAGGCGGACGCGGCGCGGGATCACATACGCGTGTCGGGGAAATTGCTGCGCGAGCGCGAGACGAAAGTCTACATCATGCTGCACAAGCCGGATGGAGTGGTGGCGACGCTGCGGGATCCGGAAGGACGGAGGACGGTGGCGGATTTTCTTTCGGGCGTGCAGGGGCGCGTGTTTCCCGTCGGCAGGCTGGAATATCACACGTCGGGGCTGCTGCTGTTGACGAATGACGGCGACCTGGCGAACCGGATGATGCGCGCTCACGCGTTGCCGCAAAAATATTGCTGCAAAGTCTCGGGGGCGTTGAGCGACGCGGAATTGCGCGAGGCGCAGAGTCGCGGGCGCGTGAAAATGCAGCGCGCGAAGGGAATGCCGGGCGGGTGGTGGGACGTGACGACGGCGGGCGTCAGCAAAGATGCGTTTCGCGACGCGCTGTTTGCGAGCAAGCATCCGGTCGAAAAAATGAAGCGCATTGCGGTGGGGCGTTTGGAGCTGGGGCCGCTCGGGCCGGGGGAGTATCGTCACGTGACGCGCGATGAAGTGGCGGAACTGGAACGCGCGGTGACTCGCGCGGAGTTGCATCCGGAGGGCAGCGGGGAGATTGTTGCGGCGCGAGGGAGGGCGAAGGCGACGGGACGAGGATTTCGGAAGAGGAAACGGCCACAGCTTACAGGGTCGACGATGCCGCTTAAGGGGTTTCGGGATGGACGAAAAACCGCACCCTTAAAACCGACCCTTCGTTCCTCAGGGCAAGAGGGTGCGGCACACGGGCCAAAGACGGGAAGCCGACCTGCGTCGCAGCCGGCGAGAAATCGATTTCCTAGGCGAAAAGGTTAGGAAGCGCGTCGCAGAAAACGCGCGGTTGGCGCAGAAAGCGCGCAAAGAGGAAGAAAACTTTTGGAAAGGCGGATTGCGGCACGGCTGAAGCTGTGCCCTGACGCAGATGATTCGTGAGATGGCTAGGTGGCTTCCAGACATTCAGCGCTAGTGGACCCATTTGACGCGAAGCGAATGATGGGTGATGTAATCCTGAAGATTGGTGAGACAGAGAAGGATTTCGAGAACTTTTTCGTTGTCGGAGGGGTCGCGATCGAATCCGCCATTCAGCAGCGAGTAAATTGTGTGAGGCGCGTCCGAGAGCAGCCAGGCTAGAATTTCTTCGTCGACGAGTCCGGCTTCGATGCAGCGGGCGCGGACCTGATCGGCGCGTTCAACGACCAGCTCGAGAAAATGGTCGAGGCAGACACCGTCCATCGCGAGCGCCGGCAGAATTTCTTTTCCGCAGCCGTCAACCTGGCACCGTCGAGCCATTTTATTACGCCTTCCTTGCCTCTGCTGAGGGGGGACAAGGTGATGGCGAATCATACTCCTGTTTTGGCGGCGGGTGTAGGTATGTGCCGGGGATGCCAACTGGCCCTGAGGGAGGAAGCAAGAAGCAAGGTGATCAAGATGCGTTGACGCGGGTTGCGACACTGAGAAGCGCGTTCTATGATGGAATGGGTGCGGGGGACGAGCAACAAAAGTTCAGGGCCTGAAAAGGTTCTGTGTGGCGACTCAATACTACGGACCTCAGCGGCTAAAGCCGCATTGACTTGCACCCTTTACGGCACGGCTGAAGCCGTGCCCTGACACAGAACTAGAAATAATCCCCGAGGGACCGAAGCCGTGCCCTGACGCAGAAACTAGAAATAATCCCTGAGGGACTGAAGCCGTGCCCTGAGGCAGAAGAAGAGTAATCCCTCAGGGGCTCAAGCCTGTGGCACTGAAAAGCGATCAAGGCAGTTGCGTAAAAGGGGAATGAATGGCGGGGAATCCGTTGACGGAAGGCATGGTTTACGAGGCGCTGCGGACGGTGGAGGATCCGGAGCATCATCGCAGCATTTTGTCGCTGAACATGGTGCGGAGCCTGGTGGTGCGCGAAGGGGATATTTCGCTGGTGATGTCTCTGCTGCGTCCGGAGCCGGCCTATCGCGACACGCTCGAGCGCGGAGTACGCACGGCCGTGGGACGTTTACAGGGCGTGCGGTCTTTCGATTTGAAATTTGACGCGGCGACTCCCGGCGGGCGGCGGCTGCCGGAAAAAGAGCCGATTCGCGGCGTGAAGCATTTGATCGCGGTGGCGAGCGGCAAGGGCGGAGTGGGAAAAACGACCGTCGCGGTGAATCTGGCGATTGCGCTGCAAAAAATGGGATCGAAAGTTGGATTGATGGACGCGGACGTTTACGGGCCGAACGTTCCGCTGATGCTGGGCACGACGGAGCAGCCGCGCGCCGTCGCGGAAAACGTGATTATTCCCGTGGAGGCTTACGGGCTGAAAGTGATTTCGATGGGGCTGCTGAATCCGGGCGACCGGCCGTTGATTTGGCGCGGGCCGATGCTGCACGGCGTGATGCAGCAATTTTTGCGCAGCGTTCAGTGGGGCGAACTCGATTATTTGATTGTGGATTTGCCGCCGGGAACGGGTGACGTGCAGCTTTCGCTGGTGCAGTCGGCGGCGATTTCGGGCGCGGTGCTCGTTACCACGCCGTCAGTGGTCGCGCTGGCGGACGTCCGCAAGGCGATTGAGATGTTTCGTCAGGTGAACGTGGAAATTTTGGGCATCGTCGAAAACATGAGCTACTTTTCGTGTCCGCATTGCGAGCAGCGCATTGACGTTTTCGGCCACGGCGAAGGCGAGCGCATGGCGAAGACGTTTGGCGCGCCGTTTCTCGGTGAAATTGAAATCGATCCGCAGATTCGCATCGGCGGAGACACGGGCAAGCCAGTTGTGGCGGAAGGTCCCGATGCGCCCGGCGCGAAAAGCATTTACGCCGTGGCGCGCAATGTCGCGGCGCGCGTCGCGGGGCAGGGAAGCGCGGCGGACGCGCCCGTGGTGCAGATTTTGTGAAGGCAGTGGCTAGCAAGAAGCAAAAAGCAAAAAGCAGATTCCTCGTCGCATGGCTCCTCGGAATGACAAGGGTGGTTCTTTTCAGAAACTGTTAATGTTGGGCTTGAAATTAGCAAAAGCAAGTAGGCAAAAAAGCAGACTCCCTGCCTACGTCAGGCAAGCTCGGAATGGCAAGAATCCAACTTTCAGCACCCACGTCGCAACGTGTGCAAATACGCGAGCAAATCGCGAAGGTCCTCGTCGGATAGCGTGTAGCCGGCGGCGGGCATCATTCCGCGACGTTCCGGTCGTCTTGTAAGGCTTGGGTGCGTGTGTTAATTTCGCTGTTTAACTTGCACGCACTCCAAAGTTCAATCGGAGCACCATTTTGATTCGGAGTTATCAGGGGCACGCGCCCCAGATTGCGGCGACGGCTTACGTTGACGAAACGGCGGTGATTATCGGCGACGTGCAGATTGGAGAGCATGCGAGCGTGTGGCCGGGCGTGGTGATTCGCGGTGACGTTCACTACATTCGCATCGGCGAGCGCACGAATGTGCAGGATGGGTCGGTGTTGCACGTGATGCGCGACGAGCATCCGCT
>JBOGNJ010000229.1:0-8945 GCA_050746905.1 Candidatus Acidiferrales bacterium | reverse complement strand
CTTCTGCTGAGGCTGGCGGATGAAAATGGCTTATTGCCGCTGCTGCGCAAACATCTTCTCGACGCCGCGGGTGCGAGCATTCCCCCGGATGTTGCGAAGGAAATATCGGAACAGGGCCGCGAAAATGCGATGCGCGGACTTTTCCTGACGGCTGAACTGCTGGGGGTCCTGGATAAGTTTCGAGAGCGCGATATTCAAGCGGTTCCGTACAAGGGGCCGGTGCTGGCGGCGCGCGCCTATGGTAGTCCAACGCTGCGGAAGTTTGATGATTTGGACATTGTGACGCCGCAAAAATTCATGCCCGCTGTTTACGAAGCAATGGAGAGTCTTGATTATCAGGCGCGGCTTTCGCGGCAGCGTTTTACGGCGGCAGATCCGCGGGCGATTCCCGGCGAGTATGTATTCGTTCACAGGACGCACGGCGCCATGGTGGAACTGCATACGGAGCACACGCTGCGCCACTTTCCGGTGCGACCAGATATCGAGGCGATGGTTCGGCGGTCCATCCGTGTGCAGGTGGATGGCAAGGATGTGCCGGCATTTGCGACGGAAGACACGTTGCTGCTGCTGGCGGTTCACGGCGCGAAGGATTTCTGGGCACGTTTGATTTGGGTGGCGGATATCGCGGAGATTGTCGAACAAACACCGCGTATTGATTGGGTGGACTTGATCGCCGAGGCGGACCGGTTGAAAGTTACGCGAATGCTGAACCTTGCGTTTTCGCTGGCGCGCGAAATTCTGGGTGTGCAGATACCGTCCGAAATTGTGAATCAAATTGAATTGGACGAAATGGTGAAACTGCTGACATGGCAGGTCGGCAGGCAACTGATGGGCGGCGAGGTGGCGGCCAATGGCGTTGTCCGGCGATCTCTCTATCGAATCCGAATGACGAGCGGGCTTTGGGACGGGCTACGGTACTGGGCGCGGCTTTCGACGGCGCCCGCGGAAGAAGATTGGGAGATGACGGATGTTCCGGAGCGGATTTCGGGATCGTATGCTTTTCTGCGGCCGTTGCGGCTGTGGAAAAAGTACGGGCAACGCAGGTCTCGCGAGGAATAAGGCGCAGCGCTTCGGCAAATACTACAGGTCCACGGGGGTGTTGGCGAGGCGCGCGGCGACTACGGCAATGTCGGAGCGGTGAGAAAGGTCGAGCACACCTGCATGGAACGGAACCGCTTTGAAATGCAAACCGAGTGAGTCGAGTCCAAATTGTACGGCTTCCGGCAGTTCATATTCTCGGCGCGCGGAACGAGGGACCTTTTCGCAGGCACGAAAGATGGCCGGGCTGAAGCGCCAGCAGTTCATGCTGATAAATATTTCGCCGGTGCGGACGGCGGTCGCGCCGGATGTTTTCTGAGGTATTTCATCAGGCTTCTCGACAATTCTCTCGAGGTATCCTGCCGCGCTGATTTGCAGCAGCGCGTAATGACGAACTCGCTCGGGCGGAATGTCGCTCTCGCGGACGAGGCTTTCGCGCTCGAAGGCAGGTAATCCGGGTTCGCCGAGCGTTCGCAAGGCCCTGAAAACTTCCACAGGATAATAATTGTCGGAGTTGAGGACCAAAAACTGGCCGTCTCCCGCAAACGGTTGTGCCATCAGGAGGGCATTCGCCGTGCCCAGCGGCTTCTCCTGAATCGCAAAACTGACCGTGAGCCGACGCGGAGAAATTGTCCCGTAATATTGGCGGATGGCCGTATGTTCCGGGCCGACGACAAGGCAGACTTGCGTAAAGCCCGCGTCGGCGAGCGCGCTCAGGACGAAATCGAGAAACGGACGTCCGATGGGAATCATCGCTTTCATTCCAGCATCGGCGGCGCGGGTCTGGTCGCCGGCGAGATGAGCGGAGGGGTCCGGCGAGCGCATTCTTTTTCCCAAGCCGCGAGCGAGAATGACGGCCTTGCGAATTTCCAGAGGCGAGACGCGGCCTTCGGAAGATGAGTTGGCGCGATGGTGATTTGCGGTGGTCATAAACTCATGAGGCAGCGCTTGCTCAGCTTTTGGTCGTCCCCTACTCAACCGTTATGCAATTCGGTGAGTGGTTTTGCGCGCGGAAATTGTCTTTCGGCCGCCCAGCCGCATCATTATCCTACAGTATCCTACAGCCATCGCGATTCGCCATCCGTCTTCTCGCGCGTGTTCGATGCGTGGCGAGTGAATTCCCAGGACAAATATTTTACGGTAATGATATGGTTTGATGTCCGCGGAGCGCGCATCGCGGAAGTGAAGCAAAGACTTCGGCGCGCATTTCGTCGGTGACGCGTTCGCCATTTCGCGCATCGTTGCATCTGGAGCCTGACGGCAAACATGCACCTGCAGTGGATTGATTACGCCATCATCGGGCTGTACTGCGCTTTCGTGCTCGGCGTGGGGTTCACGCTGAAGAAATCGATGCGCACGAGCATAGATTTTTTTCTTTCCGGGCGTCGAATCCCCGCATGGATCACCGGGCTGGCCTTCATTTCCGCGAACCTGGGCGCGCTGGAAGTGATGGGCATGGCCGCGAACGGCGCGAAGTACGGCATGCTGACGACGCATTTCTATTGGCTCGGCGCGATTCCGGCGATGATTTTCGTGGGCCTGTGCATGATGCCGTTCTATTACGGCAGCCGCGCGCGGTCGGTGCCGGAATATTTACGGCTGCGCTTCGACGAGAAGACGCGGGCCTTCAACGCGATGACGTTCGCCATCATGACCATCCTCGCCAGCGGCATCAATCTTTACGCGATGGCGCTTGTCTTTAAGCTGATGCTGGGCTGGTCGATTCACGCCACGATTTTGCTTTCGGCGGTTGTTGTGCTGATTTACACATTTCTGGGCGGGCTCACGTCGTCGATTTACAATGAAGTGCTGCAATTTTTTCTGATTGTGTTCGGGATTTTACCGCTCGCCGTCGTGAGCGTGACGTATGCGGGAGGTTGGCGAGGCCTGGCGGCGCGGATGCCGCCGGGCTTTACGCATATGTGGTCGAACCTGGGCCACGCAAGCGCCAATCCGATGGGCGTTGACTGGTTTCAAATGGTCGCCGGCCTCGGCTTCGTTCTCTCGTTCGGCTACTGGTGCACGGATTTTCTGGTGATCCAGCGGGCGCTGGCCGCGCGCGACATGGCTGCCGCGCAAAAAACTCCTCTGATCGCCGCGATACCAAAGATGTTCATTCCTTTTCTGGTGATTGTTCCGGGGATGGCGGCATGGGTTTTGCTGCCGAAGGCGGCGTTTTTAGTGCAGGGACAGGTTTCTTACAACATGGCGCTTCCGCTGTTGCTCGCACATTATTATCCGCCCGGGATGTTGGGTGTTGGGATCACGGCGCTGCTGGCAAGTTTTATGTCCGGCATGGCGGGGAACGTGACGGCTTTCAATACCGTGTGGACGTACGATATTTATCAGTCCTATATTCGGCCGGCGGCGAGCGACGCGCACTATCTGACGATGGGCCGGATCGCCACGGTCAGCGGCGTGCTGCTGAGCATTTTCGCGGCATACGTCACGCTGCACTTCAATAACATCATGGATTATCTGCAATTGATCTTTTCGTTTGTGAACGCGCCGCTGTTTGCGACGTTTCTGCTGGGCATGTTCTGGAAACGCACCACGGCGAACGGGGCGTTCTATGGTCTGGCGAGCGGAACAGCCGCCGCGGCGGTGCATTATTTTGCGACTCTGCATGGCTGGTTCGTCTACCGCAGCGAAATGGCGGCGAATTTCGACCGCGCGATCTATGCGTGGGGCGTCTGCTTCGTCGTCACCATCGTCGTGAGTTTCTTCACGCGTCCGCGGCCCGAAGCGGAGCTCGGCGGCTTGGTGTATTCGTTAACGAAAAGACAAAGCTATGGCCATCTCTCCCTGCTGCGCAGGCCGGCGACCCTAGCGATTGCAGTCGGCGCGATTGTGATAGCGCTGAATTGGATATTCCGATGAGCGATTCCGAAGGCGGACTCGATATTCGTTGGCCCATCGGCCTGCTCTTCCTCGCGATCGGAGCAGCAGTCGGGATCTACGGGATATTTTCGGCGAATCGAACGGATTTGTGGGGCCTGCACATCAATTTGAACCTTTGGTGGGGCGTTATCATGGCCGCATTCGGCCTGGGAATGATTTGGGGCGGAGCGCGCGCAGGGCGGCGGCCGTCATGAGCTCCCCTGTTTCTCTTGAATGCGCCGATTTGTGATGCGCGCTGGAATTTTGTTTCGGACAATGATCGTCGAGCGCGTCGCTTCGAGTAGTTAGGCCGCAATGACCTCTCCGGAAGTCTTACGAAAAACTTTCCAGGATATGTTTGGCGAGTCGCCGCGCATTTTTCGCGCGCCCGGACGCGTGAATCTGATCGGCGGGCACCTCGATTACAACGAGGGATGGGTGCTGCCGATCGCCATTGACCGCTCCTGTTTCGTTGCGGCAAAAGTTCGGGATGATCGCCGCCTGCGGCTGCATTCGGTGCAGATGCAGGAGACGTTTGAGTGTGATTTGGATGCTCCGAGGTCGGCGAAACATCACTGGAGCAATTATGTGCGTGGCGTCGCGTGGGCGCTGCGCGAAGCGGGTCGGCCAATTCGAGGCGCGGACATGCTCATCTGGAATGATGTTCCCATGGGCGCGGGGCTGAGTTCCTCGGCGGCGCTCGAAGTCTCGACGGGCTTTGCGCTGCTGCGTCTTTCAAATTTGGAAATGGAGCGTGTTGAACTGGCGCGCGCTTGTCAGCGAGCGGAGAACGAATACGTGGGAATGCGCTGCGGAATCATGGATCAGCTGGTTGCTTGCCGCGGACGCTGTGGCAATGCGCTGTTGATTGATTGCCGGAGTCTCGAAATCGATCTTGTTCCCTTCGATGAAGCGAATGTGGCTGTGGTGGTTGCGAACACCATGGTGAAGCATGCGCTGGCGGCTTCGTCGGAATATAACCGGCGAAGGGAAGAATGCGACGACGCGGTTTCGAGAATTCGCGCGGTGCGGCCCGACGTGAAAACTTTGCGCGACGTTTCCTGGGAGGAGATTGAAGGGCTTGGCTCCAGTTGGCCCGACAACATTCGCCGGCGCGCGCGCCACGTCACAACCGAGATGCGTCGCGTGCAAGCTGCCGGGGCGGCGTTGCGCAAACGCGATTTCGCCGAACTGGGGCGCCTGATTTCCGAGGCTCATGCGAGTCTCGATAAGGACTACGAAGTTTCCTCGACTGAACTGAACCTGATGGTCGAGCTGGGGAAGAAAATTCCGGGCAGTCTCGGCGGGCGCATGACGGGCGCGGGCTTCGGAGGCTGCACAGTGAATCTGGTGCGCTCGAATGACGCCGCTGAGTTCGCCGCCAAGCTGGCGAAATCGTATGAGGAGCAAACAAAAATCAAGCCGGATGTGTATGTGTGCCGCGCCTCGGATGGCGTCGAGGAAATCGCCTAACTGCCATACGCGAATTCAGTGGCTGCTATTTGCCTGGCGTCGCCTTCAGCAACACAACTCCATGCGCGGGGACGGTCGCGGTATAGCCGTCTGCTGATGCTGCAACGTCGGCGTGCTTCCACAGATCTCTCAAGTGAAGTTTGTTTCCGGCCAGGCCAACGTCGCTCCATTTCACGGTGATGGCCTGGGGCTGGTCGGCGCGATTGAAGAGTCCCACAGCCAGCGCACCATGTTGCAGCGGCCGCGTGACTACTACTGCCATGGCGGCGGGGTCGGAAATGCGCTTCGGCGGCGTGCCGTCAGGGTCCTGGTCGATCGCGAGGACTTCTTTATTCGTGAGAATTTCCCTGGTTTCGTCTGACATGCTGCGCAAATCATTTCCCGCCAGCAGGGGCGCGGCCAAGAGCGACCACAGGCTCATGTGCGTTTTGTATTCATCATTCGTCATGCCGCCGTTGCCGATTTCGAGCATGTCCGGATCGTTCCAGTGGCCGACGCGAATGTATGGAGCGATGTCGAATTGGTTGAATCCGATTTCCGACATTCTTTTCCAGGCATCGTTAATGTCGCCTGTTGTGCGCCACAAATTTCCGCCTACCTTCGCACCCCACGTCCAGACTTTTTCTTCACCGTACTGGCACAAGCTGAAAACGATCGGACGTCCCGTCCTAAGCAGCGCATCGCCCATTTTTTGATACACCGCTTGCATTTCGTCGTTCTTGTAAATCTGATCTGCGCTGCACCAATCGTATTTCAAGTAATCGAAGCCCCATGCGGCGTAGGTATTGGCGTCCTGCTGTTCGTGTCCGTAGCTTCCTTCGTAGCCAGCGCAAGTCTTCGGGCCGGGCGAAGAATAAATCCCAATCTTCAAGCCCTTCGAATGAACATAATCGGCGAGCGCTTTCATGTCGGGGAACTTCAGATTGCTGGTGATGTTGCCGTTCGCGTCGCGCGGGCCTTCCCACGTGTCGTCAATATTGATGTAAACGTAGCCGGCGTCCTTCATGCCGCTCGATGCCATGGCGTCGGCCATGCCGCGAACGTCCGCGTCGGTCACTTTGCCCGCGAATTTATTCCAACTATTCCAGCCCATAGGCGGGGTGCGCGCGAGGCCGTTGTCCGGAACGTCGTGCAGCGCAGGAGGAGGAATGCGCGCCGGAGGCAGCATAACCTTCGGATCGCCGCGCTCTGCAATTCCTTTCACGGGTGGGCGACCGGGAAATGTCGAGGTCAGCGAAATCTTGTCGCCTTCGACGGTGCCGTCATAGGTCAATTGCCGCGTGCGAGGCGGGCGTCCAACGGTGACGGCGAAATGGAGGGTGCCATTGCGCAAGGTTCCGTCGCTGATGGGGATTTCGCGGCGCGGGCCGAACATCAGTTTTCCGGTGACGTTTTCGCCGTCCTGCTTCAAGTCGAGAAAGATTTCGCGGAAGTTCCCGTCGCCCGTGGGAGTCTTGAGGATCCAGAATCCCGTGATGTTGGTTTGCGCAGCGGCAAAGGGCGCAGCCGCGAGCGAGCAGAGAATCGCGCAAAAGAGCGCGCAAAGTAGCGTGCCCGGAATCGTTTTGGTAAATGGCCAACGCAAGCGGGGAACATTTCGCATCGCATTCTTTGAAAGCGTCATGGGATATATTCGACCTCGTTTGAATTTCGTGTCGCGTTGCGGAGCTGAGACGGGCTCCGCGGAAAATGGCGAAGAGAGTAAGGCAAAGCGGCGTCGAGCCCGCCGCACTCCATAAAGTGCGTTGGCGGACCAGCGGCGTGCTGCCTCGGCCTGAAGCTTCCACCCCATTCCCAACGCGTGAGTGTACATCAAGTTGAGGCTTCTGAAAGCGGATAAGGCGATTTCCGCGGCTGCTCAAATTTCCCAGCCGTGTCCACTACGCAAGCTCCTGAAATGCAGTCACGTCCGGTGGATATTTCGGGCAGTCGTTACGAATGGGTTGAGGAGAAGGGAATCACGCGGGGGAACGGCTTGCGATATTTCGCGCCTGCATCAACGGCGAAAGCCTGTCGGTTGGGCACGCACAAGCCGCGGGTGCAGGACGAGCGGCGCTCGAGAAAGACCGGATTGAAGCAGTTTGGCGAACTGCTCGGGAGGCACGGGACGGCTTAGATAGTAGCCTTGAGCTTCGTCGCAATGGTGCGCCTGAAGAAAAGCGAGGTCTTCCTCTGTCTCGACGCCTTCCGCAACGACGCGCAATTTAAGACTGCGGCCGATGTCGATGATGGCGGTCAGGACGGTGGTTTCGTCGGCAGCTGTGCTGAGCTGGCGGACGAATGACCGGTCAATCTTGAGGGCATCGAGAGGAAATTTATTACTACTAGCAAGATATGGAGGCTTATCCGGAAGGTTTTGCTCCCAAATTGTTTTTAAGGCGTGTGTGCGCGCCCAATCCCACATGGTGCTCCAAGCCGGGAGTACGAGGTCAAAACCCGCACTCTTTGCACAAATCGCAAAGGGTGCGGCACCCTCACGTTTAAGTTGAGCCATCACCAGACGCCGGTGTTCAGCCCGCCCGCAGCTTCCGTTAAATTTCCGAAGGCAGTCATTTGAGTGTGCCACCCGCCCTGATTCTGTGCGATTTAGCTGGCATTTCGCGGTTTGGACTTCTTTCCCGAATCTTTCCCAGACTGGATTCCCTATCGGTGGCGAATCCACAAGAGGAATCCGAAGGTAACGCCCAAAAGAAGAGCACCTCCAAAGAACCAACGTGCCTCTGGCAATTCTATCAAGCCCAGGAGAAGCACACCGAACAGAACAACTAGGCCAACTGGGTGCGCCGTCATAAGATCAACCGAATAAGTTGGCATCACTTCGGTTGGGTCGGACTCGGAGCGGTTGGGGATTCTCTTACGCATCAGTTACACTATACACCCAAAAGATGCGTACGGCTGCAGTGACAGCTCTTTTTGACAGATTCGCAAGCAGCGGCTCGGCCATTCCGTAGGCAGCGTGACGGAGAATTACACGCAGACGTTTACGCAGGACGAGCGCGCGGCGGCGGAAAAACTTGGCGAGCTTTTCGGAACCGGATGGCCCGAAACGGATAAGGGAAAACTGATTTCTTTCCCAATCTTTCCCAAAAGGAAGAAGGGCCTGCTGGGGGCGCCAGCAAGCCCTTGTGAATAAATGAATTTGGTTGCGGGGGTCCGCACACCACCGAGCCTGAACGTATTTTTCCGAAGTAATCTCACCTACATCGCAGCTTAAAGACCAGGCTTGCGGAGAGGTGTGTTCAGTGAAGGAAGCGGAACAGCACGAGCCAGCGAAGGACGCGACCGTTTCGGAGCCGACTCGAGAGATCTGCGAGTCGGTAGTCATTGACCCCCTGGACCTCGGCACCGCCGCGTCGCCCGTTTCGGCGATTTCAGCGAACGATGCGAAGCTCGCTTACTTCAACGATCCGCGTTTCCAGCAAATCTACCAAGACTGGCGCGCCAGGGGCGAACTGCTTGGTTCACTCACCCAGATTCTCCGTGAAGGCCGCTATTCGATCGGGAGCATAGCCACCTTCAGAAGCGTGCTCGAGGACGCCTTCACGCTGTACGAC
>JBOGNJ010000228.1:0-29716 GCA_050746905.1 Candidatus Acidiferrales bacterium | reverse complement strand
GGCTCGCTCGAAGCCATGTCCGGAGTCGTGGAATGCATCCCCGTCAGCAAGCCTTATAAACTCGTTAGCCGCGACGCCAAGGAAGAAAACACAGTCGTGCGCATCCCCACTCCCGCGGGGGAAGTTTGCGTCGGCGGCGCCGCGCTGGCCATCATTGCGGGACCTTGCGCGATTGAAACGCGCGAGCAGGCCATGGCCGTCGCGCAATGCGTCAAAGCGGCGGGCGCGCATCTTTTTCGCGGCGGCGCGTACAAACCGCGCACTTCGCCTTACAGCTTTCAAGGCCTGGGCGAGCCGGGGCTGAAAATTCTTGCGGAGGTCCGCGAGCGTTTCGGCCTGGGCATCGTCACGGAGGCGATCGACAACGAGAGCCTCGATCTGGTCGAGAAATACGCCGACGTGATTCAGATTGGCGCGCGCAACATGCAGAATTTCTCGCTCCTCAAAAGAGCGGGCAAGTCCTCGAAGCCAGTGCTGCTCAAACGCGGCATGTCCGCGACGCTCGACGAATTCCTGATGGCCGCCGAATATATCCTCTCCGAGGGCAATTACCGGCTCATTTTGTGCGAGCGCGGCGTGCGCACTTTTTCCGAGCACACGCGCAATACGCTCGACCTCAGCATCATTCCCGCCGTGCAAAGGCGGAGTCATTTGCCGATTCTCGTGGACCCGAGCCACGGCACCGGACGCCGCGCCAAAGTCCTTCCGCTCTCGCGCGCGGCGATTGCCGTGGGCGCCGATGGTTTGATCGTCGAAGTGCATCACGATCCCGACCACGCCCTTTCCGACGGCGCGCAATCGATCATTCCCGAAGAGCTCGTGCAATTGATGAAAGAAGTCCGTCAAATCGGCTCAGTCGTTCATCGCACGCTCAACTAGTCCGCCCGTGCCCGCCCCGTCATCCCTTTTTGGATCGCCCCAGCAAGGTGGCCGCCGATTCAAATCGAAATTCAAATGGAACATCCGGCTCGTTTTTGTTCTGGTGGTTCTGCTGGCGATTTCGATCATCCAAATTGTCCGCGAGCACCGCCCGTCCTTTCTCCGCCCGGGGCTGCACTTGTATGCGTACGTCGCAAATACCGCCGACGGTACGCTCACGGCGATCAACTTAGTCAGCCTGACGACGGCCGCCACCATTCCCGTGGGCCCGTCGCCCAGCGGCATACGCGCGCATCCGAAACGCAGCGAAATCTGGGGAGTCAGCACTTCCGGCGGCTACGCATGGGTGCTTGACGCGCGTTCCGGCCAAATTGCCGCCCGCATCCCCGTTGGCGCTAATCCTTACGCCATTGATTTTTCGCCTGACGCGAAACGCGCCTACGTGGCGGCGTCCGGCTCGGACACCGTGGTGGCCATCGATTGCGCGTCGCGCCGGATTGTTGCGCGCGGCCGCGCCGGACGCCGCCCGTGGATCGCTCGCGTCACGCCCGACGCGAAAATAGTCGTCGTCACCAATCGCGGCGATTCCACCATTTCGTTGCTGAATTCGATGACGCTGGCGCCTGTCGCCGTCGTGCACGTCGTTCCGCAGCCTGAGCAAATCGCGATTCTTCCGGACGGCTCGAAAGCGTTCATCTCCTCCGGCAACTCGGACCAGATTTCCGTGGTCGATCTGCGCAAGCCCGAGTTGATCGCAAACCTGCACCTCGGCGGCGCGCCCGGCAGCTTCGTCGTCAAGAAGGACGGCGGCGAACTCTACATCCCTTCGCCCGACGCGCACGGCCTGCTGATCGTCAACACGTGGACGAACGAAGTCAGCGACTACGTCCTGCTCGGCTCCGCGCCCACGCGCGCCGTTCTTTCTCCCGACGGCCAGTTTCTTTACGTCGCGGACTCTGCCGCATCTGAAATCGTCCCTATCCAAATTAATTTCCGCCAAGTTCTGAATCTCGACGTGATCAAAACAGGCCAGCAACCCCGAACGCTCGAATTCACGCCTGTCGGGGGCATGTTGCTCGCCGTAGACACGGCTTCGGACGACCTTGCCGTCATCCGCACTGTGGGCTGCTCGCAGCCGGGAAGTTCGGCGGGCTGCCTGATTACGATGGTTCCCGTGGGACGCAGTCCTCGCGACCTCGCCATCAAGCAGTTTTAGTTTTTGCGTCCGAAGAATGCTGGCCTGCTATTGCACCGTGATCGACAGGTTTAACGTGCGCGTAGTTCCCGCCACCGTCGCCGTGGCTTGGACGGTATATGTTCCTGGAGGCGTCCCGCTTGGCGGAGTCGTGCTGCTGCCGCCCCCTCCGCACGACGCAAGCAGTAATAAACACAACATCAAAATTGGCCGCAAGGCGCGAGATTTTCTGTCGCGCGATCCCGCGAAAAATAGAGCGGCCAGCGCCAGCAGCAACGTCATCCACATCGGCGTTGCAGGAAGTATTCGCCGGTGTGCGCCAGGCCTCGTCATCGGCAAAATCGACCCGCGCGCCGTGGTTGTCACGTTCACGGTAAAAGGAACGGGCGTCGCGCCCGAGACCTGCGCGGAGCTGGGCGACACGCTGCATCCACCCGCCGGCGGCGCATTCGTGCATCCCAGCGCCACGGTTCCCGTGAATCCGTTCACCGCGCTAACCTGCAACGCGATGACGGCTGTCTGCCCTGCTGTGATGGTCGCCGAGGTCGTTCCGCCCGGCGCAGCGCCCAACTGGAAATCCGTCGCCGTCCCCGCGAACGTCACTGGCGGATTCGTATTCGCGTTGTCATTCAGTGTCAACGTCGCGGTGCGCGTCCCCGCCGCCAACGGCAGAAATTCAACGTCCAGCGTGCAATTCGCTCCCACAGCCACGGTGACGCTTTTTGCTCCCACGCAACTCCCCGAAGCTTGGAAATCCCCGCCGTCGGCGCCGCCAAAACTTACGCCGCTTATCATCAGCGCACCTGTGCCACTGTTACTCACTTGAATCAACTGCGATGCGCTCACGACGCCCACCACCGTTGAACCGAATTGCAGAGTTGCCGGCGCGGCCTGAACGATCGGCGTTGTCCCCGTTCCGCTCACCGCCACCGTCTGCGGCGACGGCGCCGAATCGTCGGCGACGGAAAGCACGGCCGAGATCTGTCCTGCTTCAATCGGCTGAAACGTCACTGCAATCGTGCAAATCCCGCCCCCATTCAACGTAGCCGACGGCGCCAGCGGGCAATTATTCGTCTCCGCAAAATCAGTCGGGTTCGCGCCGCCAAAGCCGATGGACGAAATCGTCACCGGAGACGCGCCCGTGTTCTTGAGCGTCGCATTTTGCGCCGCGCTCGGCGGCCCTTCATTTTGCATCGCGAAGGTCAGACTTGTCGGCGTCAGCGACACGCTCGCCGTCGCGCCTATTCCGCTCAGCACAATCGTCTGCTGCGCCGGATTCGCGTTGTCGGAAATGACGGCGCTCGCCGTGCGCGCTCCGCCGGTCGTGGGCCGAAACGTCACAGAGATGGTGCAACTCGCGCCGGCTGCCAGCGTTCCACCGACCCCCACGGGACACGTGGACGTTTCCGTGAAATCGCCCGCATTCGAGCCGGTGATTGCTATGCTGGTAATCGACAGCGCCGCGCTGCCCGCGTTTTTGAGCAACACCGGCGGCTGACTCGTGGAGACGCCCACGTTGACGCTGCCAAAATCAAGCGCCGTGCTTGCCAGACTCACGGCAGGCATCGGCGCGGTCGCTTCAGTACCCGACAACGCAATTGCCGCCGTGCCTGTCGCCTGATTGCCGGTGTCCAAGAAAGATATCGCCACCTGCGCCGTCAGATTTTGCGGCGGATTCGGTTCGTTGGGAGCGAAGTCAACGGATATCGTGCAGCTCCCGCCAGGCAAAACCGCCGCGCCCGCGCTGCAGGTGTTGCTTCCCCCAAACGCAAAATCCGTCGCATTGTTCCCTGCGATATTCGCGTTAGTGATGCTCAGAGTTGCATTTCCTGTGTTCGTCAGAATCGAGGTGCCCGGCGTTGTCGCCGTGCCCTGCGCCACATTGCCAAAACGGAGCGACGTCTGCGACAGCGTAACTTCACTCGAGGCCCCCGCGCCCGTCAACGTCAAGGTCTGTGGCGTGCCCACTCCGTCGTCGGTGACTTGCAACGCGGCGGTTTCCGTCCCCACAACCGACGGCGTGAACGTGACCGCGAGCCCGCAATTCCCTCCCGGCGCGATGGGAGAACTCGACAAACAGGTATTCATCTGCGAAAAATCCGCACTGTTCGCTCCCGTGATCGTCACGCCGCTGACGTTCAGATTCGCATCTCCTCCGTTTGCCAGCGAAATATCAACCGGCGGCGATGGAGTGCCCGTTGATAGCGAGCCGAAATTGACTACTGCCGGATTAAACGTCGCGCACGCCGCCGGAGATGTCCCGGCCGCGACCTTCGTCAGCACCGCGTCCGTAAACGGAGACGTCGCCGCGCAGCTTGTGCACGTCGGCTGAAATCCGTTGTTCGCATTCGCCGCCAACGGGTAATCATGCGACATCGTATCGCCGAAAATGATCGCGTCGCCCGCGGAATCCGCCGCCACGGCGTTCGCTTCAGCCGTGACGCTGCCGCCCAGAAACGTCGTGTCGAGCAGCGAGGCGGTTCCTCCAGTTGTGGGATCGAATTCCGCAAGAAACGCATCCTGAGTTCCGCTGAATCCTTGCAGCGAACATAACGCCGGAAAATCACCGGAGCTCGTGCTTCCCGCCACATACACTTGCGCCGGAGAGAACACCGCGACGCCCGCGCCTGCGTCCGCGCCCGTCCCTCCCAGATAAGTTTCGTATTGAATGGAGGGCAATCCGCCAGTCTGGCTGATGACCGTGAGAAACGCGTTGCTGCTTCCCTTCAACGCCATTTGATACGCCGCATTCGCCACGCCGCTCGCGGGAATAAAATCAGGCGAATGCGTTGTGCCCGTAACATAGGCAGTCGCGGGAATGGCCGCATCCACCGCAATCGCCGTCGCCTGATCGGATTGGCTTCCGCCCAGCAGGCTCGCGTAGACCAAGCCGTGCGCGCCGAGCCTCGGATTTATTTGCATCACGAAGGCGTCGAACGCGCCTCCACCATATGATTGCAACGCATTTACCGCCGGAAAATTCACAGGCGACGTGGTAAATCCGGCCACGTACGCATTTCCACTCGCATCCAATGCGACGCCCGAACTTCCCACGGTGGCGTTGATTCCAAAATACGTCGAGTAGATCAACGCGCCGGATCCGGAAGCAAATTCAGCCAGAAAACCGTCGCTCGCGCCACCACCGTAAGCAGTCATGAACCCATTCGGCGTCGGCGACGGCATGGGCAAATCCGTCGAAGCCGTGTCCGACGTCACAAAAACATTTCCAGCAGAATCGCTCGCGATTCCCGCAACGTTTTGCGTTGCTTCCGCGCCGCTGCCACCAAAATATTTCGAATAAATCAATCCGTCGCCGGCCCCATTGAGCTTCGTCACCGTCAAATCGGACGGCCCATTCAACGCGCTCCCATTCGTCACCGGGAAATCTGCCGACGTGCTCCAGCCAAGCACGGCAAGCCTTGGCAGCGTGGTCGAAGGATCAACCGCGACCATCCCGCCCTGATCGCTCTGGCTTCCCCCGATAAACGTAAGGTAGACAAGAGAAGCCGCGCCCGTCTGCGTGGGATCAATCTTGGCAACGAACAGGTTTGAACTTCCTCCGAGCGGCCCCTCGCTTCCGTTGGCGGTTTCAGGAAACGCTGTCAGCGTCGTGGTCCCGCCAACATAAATCGCGCCGGTGGAATCCAGCGCGACGCTGCTGCCCTTTTCCGCTCCGTTGCCCCCCAGAAACGTCGTATAGCTGATTGAAATAGATGGGTCGATTACGATTGGCAAGTCCGCGCGGTGCTTTCCCGTCACAAAGCCAATCACATTACGCGCCAGCAGTTTATATCCGCCGTCGACGCTGATTCTTCGTCCGCGCTCAACCTGATAAATGTTCGGCCGATGCATCACAATTTGCCGTCGGTTCGCTCGAAATTGTGGCGTGTGAAAATGGAGATTGCCGCCGCGGTCGAGACGCATTGCATCCGCCCCGGCGATCCGCAACCGCACATTTCGCAGAGAACTCCCCGGCAACACAACCAGGTCGTATTCGAGTCCGCTTTTCCCGCCATAAAAGCGCGCGTCGATGCCCGGATACAATTCGCTATATTCCACCGACGCATAGTGCGGTACATCCCTCAGCCATTTCCGTGGATCGCGCCCGAGCAGATAGTTCGTTTCCCCGCGCAGCATCGAGCGCCCGGAAACTCGGGCTGCATCGCTGGAGCCGAGAAAATCCAACCGCAACGCATCGTGAGCGTTTTTCCCAAATGACCTGCCCGCGGCGTTCTCCGTCGTCCAGGAAAAAACAACTCCCCGCTGCGTCATAAAAATCGACGCATCGTTTGCGCGCGCCATGAATTTCACTCTCGGGTCCGTTTGACCCACATTCGGCTCGAATGTCCATGGCAAATTCGACAAAGTATTCGCGAGTTGTCGCTCAGGAAGCGCGGCGAGAGTCGCCGATGCGCGGCGGCCTGGCGCGGCGTCCACGTGTCGCCGCAAATTCGCCAAGCCCTCAATCCCCAAAACGGCCAGCGCGCATGCGCCCAGGGAAAGTACGAGCCACAGGGTTCTCCCCGGCCCTCCACGGGCCAAGGAAGCACACCGCAACCGGAAAATCCGTCGCCGCTTCACTGTCGCTGGATTTTAGTTATCGAAACAATAGCCACTGAGAGGTGCAGGCGCACTATTGCGCGTACCGGTAAGTATGTCAACTACGTATTTACTTGGTACACGTATTGCAGTTGAGGAGAGCGCGTCTATTGCGGAGGCCAGGCGTAGAAATCTTCGCCAAGCGAAACGTCGACAGATCCCTCGGGAGGCAACACATCAACGGGAAGCCCATTTCGCCAGAGCGAGACACTGAATCGCAGCGTCCTCTGCCCGGTCAGCAGCAATAATTCCTTGGCGATTCCAACCTCGATAATTTTGCCGACCACCACTGTGATTTTCTCCGCCACGTCCTCCAGCACAGTTCCTTTTCGCTCGGCGAACACGCTTGCCACCTTGCCGTTTTGGATGCGCGCCAAAATCTTCATCTCCGACTGGTCTTCAATCACAAATCGAAACTCGCAGTCGCCAAGCTGCTCGAACGGTTCGCGCAACGCGTCGACGCGAAGATAAAATTCGTCCCCGCTGAATCCGTAGAAAATTTCACCGATGGAATAGACTTGCCCGTGCATCGTCCCATCTTGCCGGGCCGCGGCGTAATATCCCGCTCCGAGCCATTCAAAATACGAAGTCACGCGCCCATCGACTTCCACGTTCAGCCAGTCCGTCGGCGGCACGGGACGCGACCGCAGCAGCACTCGCTTAATCGGGTGCGCCAGCGCTTCGGGCGCCTCCCGCTGCAAAGCTGAATAGACCTGCACCAGATGCTTGCGATACAGTTCGTCGAATTCCTGGTCGTTTGCCGACCCGTGTTCCGGCCCGTACCACCAGCACCAATCGCTTCCCTCCGCCGCAAGCAACGCCTCATACGCACTCGCCAAATCAGGAGCGGCGGGCGCATCAGCCCCGCGCTCCTTGCCGGCTGCCTGCACGCTTGCATACAGTTCGCGCGCGTCCCGCAGCAATTGCCACGCGCGAATGTCTTCCGCGTCTCCGATCCAGATATTGAAATTCGCATCGATCCACGAACCCGGAAAGATCCCCTCGAGCGTGCCCACCTCTCCAGCCTCGGCAATCGCTTCCGTCGCCGTCAACGCGCGAACCTCCGGATCATTTTGAATGCGCCCGTAGAGCTGCCGCAGAAATTCCCTTCCATTCCCGGGGTAATATTCCCATGCGTTTTCGCCATCCAGAATCACCGCCACGGTGGCCGGCTTCCCGCCGCCCGTTCGTTCGCCAATAAGGCGCAAACGCCGGTGAAAATCGTCCGCCGCAGCCGCCGCATCCATGCGCGAATAAACAAATCCGACTAGATCGGACAGGTAGTGGTCGCGAAAAAATCCGTGAATTTCCCTGCCGCGGATCTTGAATTTCCTCGGCGAGTACAATTCGTGCGCGTTTTCCGGAAAGCCCGCGCCATCGCGCCAGAATCCGACGTTCCGCGTTCGTCCAAGGATTCCTTCGTCCGTCGCGAACCAGCGGAAACCCAATTCCGCGGCGATGTCCAGAACCTCGTCGGAAACCGAGCCTTCCGAAGGCCACAGTCCCGCCGGTGCCTGCCTGAAAACGTCCTCGTGATACTGTCGCGCGCGAACCAATTGTTCTCGCGCGTCTTCGGCAAATCGAAACGGCGGCACAAGCGCGGGCCTATGCGGGTTCGCGACGCGCGCGATTTGCGAATCGCAGAGCAGCGGAAGTATCGGATGGTAGAACGGTGTCGTCGAGATTTCAATTTGCCCGCGTTCGGCGGCCGCTCTGTATTCCGGCAACACGCGAGACATCAACTCGGCCTGTTTCGCGCGCAGCGCCTCTTTGTCGGCCTGCGTGTAATCCGCGCCGCGGCGCGCCAGCGCGGAAACAACGGGATCCCGCGCCAGATATTCTTCGTCCATCCAGGCGAGCTGTGACAGCACTTGCAAGTCGCGCCAATCGCGCGTATGGAATTCAACCGCCGCGCGCTCACCCGATTTTTGCACCCCTTCGAATAGCTCGACGAATCGCGGCCACCGGCTCATCAGATGTTCATGATTCACCTGAAACGCGCGGTGCAGAATTTCGCGTTTGTCATTCCCCGTGAGTTGCGTTGTCGGCTTGAACGCCGCGCGAAACCACGGATCGTCAAAATTCCCGCTCGCGTACTCTTCAATCTGCTCCACCAGCGATGGAACCATGTTGAACGTCGCATGCACGCCCGGAAACTCCGCGAGCGTTCGCACCATTCCCCAGTAGTCTTTCAGCGCATGCAGACGCGTCCATGGCAGGATGTATCTCTTCGTTGCCGGGTCCCGGTATTGCGGCTGGTGCATGTGCCACAGAAGAACCAGATGCACGCGGCTCATGCTCTACGTCTCTCCTGCGGCTCCTGTGTCATCGTGCTAGAATGACACCGCGCTGCCATGCGCATCCTCGACCGATACGTCTGCCGCGAAGTCGTCTCCCACGCATTGCTGGGACTCGCCGTTTTTACTTTCGTTTTCTTCGTGCCGCAGCTCGTGCAGCTGATGGCGTTGATCGTCCAGCACGCCGGAACGGCCCGCGAGACGGCATTGCTGGTTCTTTCCTCGCTTCCGCCGGTGCTCATTTTTACACTGCCCATGTCCATGTTGGTGGGAGTTCTCATCGGCCTCGGCCGTCTCTCCGCGGACAGCGAAATCGTCGCCCTCAACGCGAGCGGCGTCAGCCTGCGGCGCTTACTCGTTCCCATCGGCGCCATCGCTCTTACGACCACCATTCTCGCTTTCGCCATCACGCTGTGGCTTGGCCCTCTTTCCCTGCGAACGCTACGCTCCCTGGAAATCCGCCTTCGCACTTCGCAGGCCTCTTTCTCCGTCCAGCCGCGCGTCTTCGACGAGCGATTCCCTCACATCGTTCTTTACGTGCAAGACGTCGGCGCTTCCGGCACACGCTGGCGTGGCGTATTCCTCGCGGACTCAAGTTCCTCGGCAGGCTCGAAAGTAACGCTCGCAAAGGACGCCATTGTAGCCGCCGATCCGCAACAGGACAAGCTCACACTGCATTTCGACGATCTTTCGACTCACGAGTTCAATCCAAAAGACCCGGAACACTACAACCTTTCCACCTCCGCCGTCCAATCCATGGACTTGTCGCTTGAAAATCCCACGGCTGCTTCTTCAGCACCGCGAAAACTTTCCAACAAGGAGCGTTCGGTTCGCGAATTGCTCGCAGTCAAGGGAGCTGGCCGCCTGGACGCGCGCATCGAATTGCAGGAGCGCTTCGCTTTCCCCGCCGCGTGCCTGCTTTTCGCCCTGCTGGGAGTTCCCGTCGGAGTCCGTCCACGCCGCGGCGGACGCGCCGCCGGCTTCATCCTTACTGTTCTCTTGATTTGCGCCTATTATTTGCTGTTCGTCACCGGCGTGCATCTTGCCGAGCAAGGTTCCATCACGCCCGGGCTCGGCGTCTGGACTGCCAACATCGTGACTCTGCTGATGGGTTTGATCCTGCTCCGCCGCATCGAGCAGATACGACCCGAGGCCCGCTGGCTCGGACATCTTCGCGACCTATTTCTGCGCAACATTGGCGGCAAGGGCCGCGCTACGGCTACCGTCCCTGCGCCGCTCCCCAATGGCCGCGCGCCGTTGCAGGTCTCCCCCAAGCGCCCGGCAAACTATGAAACCAGCGCGTTTCCGCTGATTTTCGACGTCTACCTTCTTCGCACATTCATTTATTGGCTTGTTCTGATGCTCGTGGGCTTTATGGTTCTCTTCGACGCGTTCACGCTTTTCGATTTGCTCGGAGACATTTCCAGAAATCATATTTCCGTTTTTATGGTCGCGGACTACTTTCTCCATCTTCTGCCCATGATGGTTTACCAGCTTCTTCCCTTGGCAGCTCTTGTGGCCACGCTTATCACTCTCGGCATTCTCTCGAAGAACAACGAAGTAACCGCGTTCAAGGCCTGCGGCGTCAGCCTGTTTCGCCTTGCGCTCCCCTTGATTCTTGCCGGCATTTTGCTTGCCGGCGCTATGTTTCTTCTCGATGACACTTTCCTCCCTTACGCCAACCAGCGCCAGGACGCAATCCACGATCAAATTAAGGGCCGCCCCGCGCAAACCTATTACGAACCGGCTCACCAGTGGATTTTCGGGGAGAACGGCAAAATCTATAACTACCAGCTCTTCGATCCCGACCACAATTTGTTCGGCGGACTGAATGTTTTCGAGCTGAATCCCGATTTTCAGGTTCGCCGCCGCATCTACGCAAGCCGCGCTTCCTGGGAGGCGAGTCTCGGCGCCTGGGTCCTCGAAAACGGCTGGGTCCGGGACTTCAGTGGCTCTTCCATTACCCGTTACGCGCCGTTTCGCGTCGTTTCCCTTCAAGACATCTCCGAACCGCCCTCCTATTTCAAGCGCGAAGTATTCCCGTATTATCAAATGAATTGGTGGCAACTGCGGAATTACATCCATGGCCTACAGAAGGCCGGCTTCGACACTTCGCGCCTCTCGGTCGAATGGCACAAGAAGTTCGCGTTTCCGCTGATTACCGCGATCATCATGTTTCTCGCCATCCCGTTCGCTTTTCTGGTCGGCACACGTGGAGCCATGGGAGGGCTGGCGCTTGCGGTGGGAATCGGAATCGTCTACTGGGCGGCGGCCGCGCTTTTCGAGGCGATGGGAGCCGTGGGACAGTTACCGCCCTTTCTTGCGGCATGGGCGCCTGACGCGATCTTCGCCTTCGTGGGACTCTACTTCTTCTTAAAAATGCGCACGTAAAGCAGCCACTTAAAGTAATTCCTGAAGTCGTCGGTTGTCCGTCGAAATCTTCGCATCATTTCAGAATCAGCGACCGCACTTTTTGAATCACCAAATCGACTCCCACTTCGTTGTGTCCGCCTTCCGGAATAATAATGTCGGCGTATCTCTTGCTCGGCTCCACAAACTCCAGATGCATCGGCCTCACCGTTTTCTGATACTGCTCGATCACCGATTCAAGAGTTCGTCCACGGTCACGAATGTCGCGCACGAGCCGCCGGATAAATCTCAGGTCCGCGTCCGTATCGACGAAAATTTTAATGTCCATCAGGTCCCGCAGCGCCTCGTTCTCGAAAATCAGTATTCCCTCCACCAGAATCGCAGGCCGCGATTCCAGCCGCGCCGTTTCCCGAACCCTCCGATGCTCGGTAAAATCGTAAACGGGGCGCTCGATTGCGTTGCCGCTTTTCAACTGCCTGATGTGCTCGATAAACAGCTCCGTATCCAGCGCATTCGGATGATCGAAGTTGCGTTTCGACCGCTCCTCAAGCGGCAAATGCGACAAGTCCTTGTAGTAGTGATCCTGCTGAAGAACAAGCACTCCGCTGTCGGCAAACGCGCGCGAAAGCCGGCTCGTAATCGTGGTTTTCCCCGATCCCGTTCCGCCGCAAATGCCAATCACAAATGCCGACGAGCTCATCACGCTCCGCGTTTTCCGCCCTTCTTCGCCGCTTTCTCTTCAATCACCGCCTGTGCCGCGGCCAATCTCGAAATCGGGACGCGAAATGGCGACGCACTCACGTAATCCATCCCCACCTTATGGCAGAATTTCACGCTCGGCGCGTCTCCGCCATGCTCGCCGCAGATACCTATTTTCAGCTTTGGCCGCGTTTTTCTGCCTCGCTCAATCGCCCACTCGATCAACATCCCCACGCCCGCCTGATCGAGCGTCTGAAACGGGTCCGCCGCAAAGATTCCCGCCTTTTTTTCGTCCACATATTCCGGTAGGAATCTTCCCGCGTCGTCGCGCGAAAGCCCCATCGTCGTCTGCGTCAGATCGTTTGTGCCGAACGAAAAGAACTCCGCCACTTCCGCAATCTGATCCGCGAGCAACGCCGCCCGAGGCAACTCAATCATTGTCCCCACCAGATAGTTAAGTTTTACTTTATGTTGTGCAATCAGCGCATCCGCGACTTTTCGCGTCTCCACTTCCAAAATCTTCAGCTCTTTTTTGTCCATCACGAGCGGATGCATAATCTCAGGAAACACTTTAGTGCCGCGCTTCTGGCATTCAATCGCCGCCTCGATAATCGCGCGCACCTGCATCTCCAGAATTTCCGGATACGTGATGCACAACCGGCAGCCGCGGTGTCCTAGCATCGGGTTCGACTCGTGCAGTTGCTCCACGCGGCGAATCACCGCCTCGACGGGTATGCCGATTTTCTTTGCCAACTCTTCCTGTTTCGCTCTCTCGTGCGGCACAAATTCGTGCAGGGGCGGATCGATCAATCGGATCGTCACCGGCAGGCCGTTCATCGCTTCGAAAATGCCAATGAAGTCCCGCCGCTGGAAAGGCAGCAGCTTATCCAATGCGCGCTGCCTCGCTTCCTTGTTATCCGCCAGGATCATTTCCTGTATGGCCAACTGCCTCTCGATACTTTTTTCCGGCTGCTCGAAGTCCTTGAAGAACATGTGCTCTGTACGGCACAGCCCGATGCCCTCCGCGCCCATTTCGCGAGCGCGCCGCGCGTCCACAGGCGTGTCGGCATTCGTCCTCACGCCCAGTCTGCGAATTTTATCCGCCCATCCCAGCACCACCGAATACGCCTTCGGCGCTTCGGGACGCGCCAGCGGAATTTCTCCCTCATACACAAAGCCTTCGTTTCCATCAATCGTGAGGAAATCGCCTTGATGAATCAGCCGCCCGTTCACGTGCATTTCTTTCTTCGCATAATCAATGTCGAGCGCTTCGCAGCCCACAATGCAGCATTTCCCCCAGCCGCGCGCCACCACCGCCGCATGGCTCGTCTTGCCGCCTGTCGCCGTCAAAATTCCTTGCGCTGCGTTCATTCCGCCCACATCTTCCGGGCTCGTCTCCCGCCGCACCAGGATCACTTTTTCTCCGCGCGACGCCCACTCTTCCGCTTCATGCGCTGTGAATACGGCTTTCCCTGCTGCCGCTCCGGGCACCGCATTCACGCCCGTCGCGATTTTGCGCTTCGTCAGCTCATCTCTTGTCGCCGTTGGCGCAATCACGGGATAAAACAATCGCTCGACGTCTTCCGGTTGAATGCGCTGTAGCGCCTCCTCGCGCGAAATCAATCCTTCATTCACCATGTCCATCGCCACCTGAAACGTCGCTGCGGGCGAACGCTTGCCCGTGCGCGTCTGCAGCATGTACAGCTTTCCGTCTTCGACCGTGAATTCCAGGTCCTGCATGTCGCGATAATGGTGTTCGAGCTTTTTTCGCACGCCTTCCAGTTGTTTATAAACTCTCGGCATGCGCTTCGCCATTTCGCTCAAATGCATCGGCGTGCGAATTCCCGCGACCACGTCTTCGCCCTGCGCGTCGATCAGGAAATCGCCGAAGAAAATCTTCTCGCCCGTCGAAGGGTCGCGCGTAAAACAAACGCCCGTGCCGGAATTCTCGCCGCGGTTCCCGAACACCATCTGCACCACGTTCACCGCCGTGCCCAGCAAGCCCGTGATTTTCTCGACGCGCCGGTAAGTCACCGCCTTCTCGCCCATCCACGACTCAAACACCGCGCCAATCGCTCCCCACAATTGCTCCTGCGGATCCTCCGGGAAATCCTCGCCTGTCTTTGCACGGAAATACTTTTTGTATTCTCCCACCAGATCGCGCCAGCCTTCAGCCGGCACCTGCGTATCGTCTTTCACCTTAAAGCGGGACTTTAACTCTCGCAATTTCTCTTCAAGCTCGTCCTTCGGCAATCCAATTACGACAGCCGAGTACATCTGCACGAACCGCCGAAACGCGTCATACGCAAACCGCTCGTTGCCCGTCGCCTTTGCGAGGCCCTCAACGGAACGCGAATTGAGTCCCAAGTTCAGAATGGTCTCCATCATCCCCGGCATCGACCGCGCCGAGCCCGAGCGCACGCTCACAAGCAGTGGATCTTTCGCGTCGCCCAATTTCTTCCCCGTCGTTTTTTCCAGGCGCGCGAGATTCGCCTTCACCTGCACCGCCATCTCCTTCGGATATTTCTTTCCGTGCTTCAGGTAGTAGTCGCAAGTCTCCGTCGAAATCGTAAATCCCGCTGGGACCGGCAATCCGATCCGCGTCATCTCCGCAAGACCGGCGCCCTTGCCGCCGAGAATATCTTTCATCTGCCCGTTGCCTTCCGCTTTCCCCGCTCCAAAGTAATAAACGTATTTCACCAGTCCTCACCTTTTACTCGAAGTTTGTTTCACTGAAAATTTCAATTAAAATGTCGGCGCGTCGACAGGAATTTCGACAGCGAGCGCACCAGAAAATTAAATCTTCACTTCAACAATTGCGTTCACTTCTCTTCCGCTACCATTTCCGAAAAATCCGCGATCGTCGAAAATTCCCGCAGCAGTCCCGCGAGCAATGCCAATCGATTTTTCCGTACCGCCGCGTCTTCATCCATCACCATCACGTCATCGAAAAACCGATCGACCGTCGGCCGCAATTCTGAAATGGACTCCAGCGCTTCTTTGTACCGTCCGCCGCGCTTGTGCCCCGCTGCGCGTTCTGCTAATACCATTGCCTCGCGATGAAGTTGCTTCTCCGCCTCCTTGCGAAACAGTTCCACCTTTACCGAGCCGCCCGCGCCATCACCCGGCCTGGCCTTCTCGAGTATCTTCCGTATCCGCTTGAACGCTATCGCCAACGGCGCGAAATTCTTCGAGTGGCGTATGCTTTTGAGCGCCATGATGCGGCTCCGAACGTCCAGCAGATCATCCGCGCTCGCGGCCATCGCGGCGTTCACTTCGTCGTACGCGAATCCCTGTTTCTCGCGTAGCAAATATTTCGCCCGCTCGCCAATGAATTCGAGAACCTTCTTCTCTATCTCCGGCGCAACCGTGATTCCCGGCTTATGCGCGGCCAATCCCTTGGTGCTCGCGGAGATTGCCGCCGACAGCGATAGCGGCAATTTGCGTTCAAGTAAAATCTGAACCACTCCAGACGCCGCGCGACGCAATGCGAAAGCATCACTTGAACCCGACGGAATGATCCCCACCGCGAAACACGCCACCAGCGAATCCAACTTGTCCGCGAGCGACACCGCGCATCCGGTCAAATTTCGCGGAATCGAATCCCCGACGCCCACCGGCTTGTACTGATCGTAAATCGCCCAGGCAACTTCTTCGTCCTCGCCCTGCGCCCGTGCGTAAAGGCCGCCCACAATTCCCTGCAGTTCCGTGAACTCTCGCACCATTCCTGTTGCGAGATCGCATTTCGACAACTCCGCCGCCCGGTCTGCTGCGCTCACGTCCGCGCCGTGAATTCCCGAATCAAACCATTGCCCCGAGATCCACCGCGCCAAATCGCGCACGCGCTCCGTCTTGTCGCGGTAGCTGCCCAGCCTCGACTCGAACGTCACGTGCGCCAGTCTCTCCAAATAGTCGCCGAGCCGCCGCTTCTGATCCGACTCCCAGAAAAACTGCGCATCCGCCAACCGCGCACGCAACACGCGCTCGTGCCCCGCGCGCACCAGGCCAGTGCGATCCTTATCTAAGTTAATCACTGCAAGGAATTGCGGCTCGAGTTCCCCGTCGCGGCCCTCAGCCGCAAAGTATTTTTGATGATCACGCATCACGGTAATCAGTATTTCCGAAGGTATGTCCAAATACGCGGAATCAAAGCCGCCTGCGATCACCGAAGGATACTCGTTCAGGTACACCACCAGATCCATCAGTTTCGCGTCTTCGTGCGTGCGCCACTTTTTCTTGGTTGTCAGCGCGCGAATTTCCTTTTCAATCTTCTTCCGCCGTTCCGCCGGCTCGACGATCACGAAATTGCGCCGCAGTTTGACTTCATAGTCCTTCGCTCCCGTCACGCGAATTTTCGATTTCCCGAGGAAGCGATGCCCTTCGGTCGTATCGCCGGCTACAATCCCTTCATACTCCACTTTAACAATTCGCCCGGCGAGCAACGCAACGATCCATCGTACCGGCCTGGTGAATCGCGCGCCCTTCTTGCCCGTCCAGTACATCGAGCGCGGAAACGAAAGCTCGCGAATCGCCTGTGGCAAAATTTCCGCGAGAATGTCCTTCGCATTGCGCCCGTAAATAATTTGCTTCGCCGCCAGACATTCCCCGCGTGGGGTTTGTGTAATGTAAAGTTCTGCTAGAGGAATCTCTTGCTTCTCGGAAAAACTTTCCGCCGCGCGTGTCGGCTGGCCGACATTGTCGAACGCGACCGATTTCGGCGGCCCCAGAATCTCTTTTCGCTGATCCGGCTGCCGCAACAGCACCGCATCCGAACTTGCGCCCAACCTTCGCGGCGCTCCCCAAGTTCGAATCGCGCCGATCAAAATTCCGTTCGCGATGAAATGTTTCTCAAGTATTTGTTGAAGCTCCACGCAGGCCTTCGGAATCAGTCCGGCGGGAATTTCTTCGCATCCAATTTCAAACAGAAACTCGCCGCGCTCCTTCATCGCCGTCCCTGCCCTGCCGTCTGCGGCAGTCCGCCAGCGGGTTGCGCCGCTTCGCTCCATCCGTTCATGGCGCAGTACTCGGCGGCGACGCGGCAACACAGCGCGCGCACTCGGCCGATCAACGCTGCGCGCTCCGTTGTCGAAATTGCCCCGCGCGAGTCCAGCACATTAAATAGATGCGAACACTTCAAACAGAAATCGTAGGCCGCCAGAATGGGAGCGGGTTTCTTGACGCCGCTTTCCGCATGAATGCCCCCATGCGCGCTCTTGCTCCCCAGAATCGCCTTCGCTTCCCGCTCGCACAAATCGAACATCTCGCGCGTTCGCCCTGGATCCGCCCATTTGAAACTGTACGCGGAGAATTGCTGCTCCTCCGCCAGTCGAATATCGCCGTAGCTCACATTATCCGACCATCGCAGCTTGAACACGGAATCCACGTTCTGCAGAAACGCCGCAATCCTTTCCAGTCCGTACGTCAACTCACACGAAACGGGATCGAGATCCAGTCCTCCAGCCTGCTGGAAATATGTGAACTGCGTGATCTCCAGCCCATCAAGCAACACTTGCCATCCCACGCCCCAAGCGCCCAGCGTCGGGGATTCCCAATTGTCTTCTTCAAATCGAATATCGTGCTGTCGCAAATCAATGCCGATCGCGCGCAGGCTATCCAAATAAATGTTCTGCACGTCTGCGGGAGGAGGCTTAAGTATCACTTGAAGCTGCGTGTGCTTGTAAAGCCGATTCGGATTTTCGCCGTAGCGTCCATCCGCGGGACGCCGGCTCGGCTGAATGTACGCGACGCGATACGGCAACGGTCCAAGCACGCGAAAGAAAGTTTCCGGATGCATCGTCCCCGCGCCCACTTCCACATCGTACGGTTGTTGAAGAACGCAGCCGCGCTTCGACCAATACGTTTCCAGTTGCAGCGCCAGCTCTTGGAGCGTGGGGCCCGCAAGCTTTCCTGCTCCAGGGTTACTTGAAGTTTTCCGTTTTGCGATCTTTGCCGTCAAAGCGCCGCCTCCAGCATTTCTCGCGACACCAGTTTGCGTTCAATCTGATGTTCGATCAAATCCAATAAATATCTTGATAGCTCGCGCAACGCCGCTTTCGGAATGCTATCCGCCTCGATTCTATCCAGGCGCTCCGCCAGCATTTTATTTCCCGCATTCAACGCGCCCGGTGAAATCGGCTTCATTCCGATTCCCCTGCAATTGCCGCAAAAAACTCCGGGGACAGTCCGGCTCGCATACGCTGGAACTCCCGCCAGTTCCTTCCCGCAGCGCGCGCAACGCTCAAGAGATCCCAGCCATCCGCCCAACCGCACGGTCCACAACGCGAAATACGCGAGCGGCAAATCGATTTCCTTGTGTTGCTTGATCGCTTGCGCCGAAAGCAGCAGCAATCTAAATGACGGGTCCGCTGCTTCCCTATCCGGCAGCACCGCCTCTGTGATTTCGGCCATCAACGTCAACGTTACGCCGGCCGCGTAATCCTTGAACACATCGATGAACGATTCGATCAGCTCGCACTGATTGATGCGCACCAGCTCGCGAGTCTCGCGCTCGAAAAACCAGATGCGCACATACGACATGCGCTCGAGCGTCGAACCGAATCGGCTCTTCGGCCTGCGCGCGCCCGCCGCGACGCCGCGCACGCGTCCCATCGAACGGCTCAGGAAACTTACCAGCCGATCCGCTTCGCCGAGCGGATAACTCTGCAGCACGATTGCTTCGGTTTCGTGAAGTGGCATCAGCGTCGGCGTGTCGGCGCGCCGACTTCTACGCGCGCCTCACAGCACGCTTCCGCCGCGCGCAGCGAAGCTAAACTTCTTACCACAGCCATGCGCACTCCGCAATCGTCCACGAAATTTTTCTCTCTTCGGAAAATCGAACTCGCGTTTTTTGCGGCGCCACCTGCATTCTCATCCCGCGAACTCTTCCCTTAAAGTAAATTTTTACGTCGGGCCAGCTCGATAATTTCTCCAAGCTTCGCGTCATCGTCTCGACGTCAGCCCAACCCCCGCTTGAAAATTGCACGTTGAGGTAACGCTTGAACTGCATGCGTGTCGAAACGCTTTTGTTGCGCCACGCGCAAGAGTTTAGTTTCGCGCCAGAAATTGACCTTCATCAAGTAGTTGAAGTCTAGCACCCGCCCCTTTTCTCTTGACGAATCGCTCCACCATAGGTCTAACTAATCCCATCCCATGATTCCTCTTAAAAATCTTCGTCCTCGCACTCACTTCCCCGCCCTCACGCTCACGCTCATCATTATCAACTTCATCGTCTTTTTCTATCAACTCACGCTCGACCCTCGCGCTCTGCAATCTTTCATCATCACCTACTCGATGATTCCCGCGCGCACGCAGTTGGCTCTTGCTCACTCGCAATACACACTTGCGCAAGGTCTCGTCCCTCTGTTCACTTCCATGTTTCTCCATGGCGGGTGGCTGCACATCATCGGCAATATGTGGTTTCTCTGGCTTTTCGGCCCCAATGTGGAAGACCGCCTCGGCCACCTACCCTACCTCGGTTTCTATCTCGTCTGCGGACTGGGCGCGGGCATCGCGCAGACTCTCTTCAGCTTGGGCTCGACAATTCCTGGACTCGGTGCGAGCGGCGCCATCGCCGGAGTGCTCGGTGCCTACGTTATTTTCTTCCCTTCCTCGAGAATTCTCACGCTCGTCACACTTTTCTTTTGGTGGTTTTTCGCACGCCTTCCCGCGGTGCTTTTCATCGGACTCTGGTTCGCCGTACAGTTTTTGAGCGGCATCAGCTCGCTCGGCAGCGCGCAAATGGGAGGCGTCGCCTGGTGGGCCCACGTCGGAGGTTTTCTGCTGGGAATGTTGCTCGTTTCAGGGATGCGCCGCAAGCAGCCTGAACTATATTACGATTCTTAAGCGCCCGCGCCTGCCAAACCCTGCTTTGAAATCCGCTCGGCCAACCAATCTCCCAACTCTTCTGTGCCCAGCTGGCCGCCTAAATCCGGCGTAGTTTTCCCTTCGCGAATCGCGCCGCGCACGGCAGCATCAATCGATCCCGCCTCGCGTTCCCATCCAAGATATTCCAGCATCATGGCGCCCGCCAGCGCGGACCCGAGCGGATTCGCCACGTTTTTTCCCGCGATGTTCGGCGCCGACCCGTGCACCGGTTCGAACAGCGAAACTTGCCCCGGATGAATATTCCCCGAAGGCGCCAGCCCCAATCCTCCGGAAAGTTGCGCGCCCAAATCGCTCGCAATGTCGCCGAACAAATTGCACGTCACAATCACGTCGAATTGCGATGGGTCGCGCACCATTTCCATCGTCAAGGTGTCGAAATACAGATGCCGCGTCTCGATCTCCGCGTATTCCTTGCGCACCGCGGCCCACACGCGCTGCCACAGTCCATGCCCAAACGTCATGGCGTTCGATTTGTCGCTCATGCAAACGCGCTTCAGTTTTTTTCGCCGCGCGTATTCCAACGCGTACCTGATAATTCTCTCGACGCCCTTGCGCGTATTGACGTCCTCCTGCACCGCGACTTCATCCGGCGTGTCGCGCTTGAAATTTCCGCCGACGCCCGCGTACGCACCCTCCGTGTTTTCGCGAAACACAATAAAGTTGACGTCCTTTGCGTCGCGGTCGCGCAGCGGAGTCAGCCGCTTGTCGAACAGCACGCACGGGCGCGCATTAACGTAAAGGTCGAGCTTGAAACGCAGGCCCAGCAAAATATCCGCCGCGTGCTGGTTCGACGGAACGCGCGGGTCCCCCAGCGCCCCAAAGAGAATCGCGTCGAAGTCGCGTCGCAGCATTTCGGGCGCGTCATGCGGCAGCGTTGTCCCGTCGCGAAGAAACCGGTCCGCTCCCCAATCAAAATGCGTGCACGCGAGCTTCTTTCCGCCGACCGCGCACGCCGCTTCTAGCGCCTTCAGCGCCGCCGGAGTCACTTCCTTGCCGATCCCGTCTCCCGGAACCACCGCGATTCGTTTTGTGTCCGTAGAACTCATGAATTAAGGTTCTTCTTTAACTCTCATTGGCAGTGTTTTGCGTTAATCCGGCGCGGAGTGTAGCACAACCCTCGCGCTCAGTTTTATGCGCCCGCCGTCTCGACGGTCGCTTCCTCGCTGCCGGGCCAGAACTCCGTGATGTAGACTCCCGCCAAAATCAGGATGCCCCCAATCAGCAACATGCTCGTCAGCTTGTCGCCCAGAAAAACCACGGCCAGAAACGTCGCCAGCAGCGGCTCGACGTACGTAAACACCGCCAGCCTCGAAGCGGCGATGTGTTGCAGCGCCCAAAAGAAAATCAAGTACGCGAATACCGACGCCATCAGCACCACGTACGCCATTCCCAACCATCCAATCCACCCGATTTCTCCCCAGCGAAGATGCACGGCTTGGCGTATGCCAAGCGGCAACAAAATAATCGCGCCCACCATATTGCAGAATGTGTTCATCGAGATCGTGTCGTATTGCCGCGCCACCTTTTTCGCCAGCACGGTATAAGTCGCAAATCCTACTGTTCCCGTCAGCGCCACCACGTCTCCCACCCAGGTACCGCTGTGCAGCTTCAGTTCTTCTCCGCCCACCAGCACCGCAATTCCCGTGACGCACAGCGCCATTCCCACGATTTTTCCGCGCGTGATTTGCTCTAGCCGGTGCACCCGCGCAAGAATCAGCACGAATATCGGGCCTGTCGCCACAATCAGTGCCGAATGTCCCGCCGTGGTGTAATCCAATCCCACGATAAAAAGGCCGCGATTGATCACCACGCCGAAAAATCCCAGCACCACGAAATTCCACAGGTCCTTGCGATTGAAATGCGAACGCCGCGGCATCGCGAAATAAATCGGCAGCATCAAAACGCCGGACAAAATAACGCGGAAGGAGGTCAGCGTGAAGGGATCGAAATACCGCAGCGTGATCTTCGCAATCACGAAGTTGAAAGACCATCCCAGCACCATCACCAGGATCAGCGAATACAGCAGCACAGGATGGCGCGGACGTTCCACAGATTACGCAAGCACCTCGCGGCGCACGGTCAATTTCTCAATGCGCTCCAGCTTCGGCTCGTACCCGATGCCCGGCCCCGTTGGCACTTTAATGGTCCCTTTCGGCGTCACTTCCACTTCGGGCTCGATAATATCCTCCGCCCAGTAGCGCTTGCTCGCGGACACATCTCCCGGCAGCGCGAAATTTTCCAGCGTCGACAGCGCGATATTTTGCGCGCGCCCGATTCCCGATTCCAGCATCCCTCCGCACCACACCGGAATTCCGTTCTTCTGGCACAAATCGTGAATGCGCCGCGCGGCTGCGTGCCCTCCCACGCGCCCCAGCTTCATATTGATAATCTTGCACGCGCCGATTTCGAGCGCCGCCACCGCGTGCGCATAATCGTGAATGCACTCGTCGAGGCAGATCGGCGTTTCCAGCTGCTTCTGCAGTTTCGCGTGACTGTAAATATCGTCCCAACCCAGCGGCTGCTCGATCATCATCAATCCAAACGGGTCGAGCTGCTTCAGCAGCGGCGCATCTTCCAACCGGTAAGCGGAATTCGCGTCCACCATCAGCCGGATGCGCGGCCAGCGTTTTCGCAACGCCTCCACGGGCTTCAATTCGAGTCCCGGCTTCACCTTGATCTTGATTCGCTGATATCCCGCCGCCAGTTCTTTCTCCACGTTCGCGATTAATTCCTCGACGCTCGGCTGAATCCCAATGGAAACGCCGGACGAAATCTCGTCGCGCACTCCGCCAAGCAGCTTCCACAACGGCTGACCCTTCTGCTTCGCTTCCGCGTCCCAAATCGCGGACTCGAGTCCGCCCTTCGCCATGTTGTGGCCGCGCGTGTGCGCCAGCATGTCCCAAATGTCGCGGGCCGCGCCGAATTCCCTGCCTCGGATTTCCGGCCACAAAAAATCACGCAGAATAGGCCACGCCGTCTCGATCGTCTCCGGAGAATAATGCGGAGCTTCGCCGGCCACGCATTCTCCCCAGCCGCTCACGCCGTCCGCCTCAACTTCCACCAGCAAAATGCGCCGGTCCGTCGTCGCGCCAAAACTGGTCTCGAATCGCATCACCATCGGCATGCGAATTTCCCGCAGAGTCACTTTCTGTACTCGCATCATTTACCTCAATCTCATTTTGTTCCCGCATCCTGCCTTGTCACAAGTGACGCCATTCTATTTCGTCGCGATTTCGCGCGCCACGTCCTCTTCTTTTTCCAGAATGTAACTCGCTTCCTTCGTTCCAATTTCGAGTCCCGTCACAATGAATGCCCGCGCCGTTTTCTCCAAAAACTGCGCGCGCATCTCGCTCTGAACTCGCGCGCCCGCCGCCGGCTCAATCTGCTTGCGTTCGCTGATGTCCGCCGGAATCGTAATCTTCTGTGCCCCGCTCGATGTCTGCGCCGCCTTCCCACCCAGAATTTCCGTCACGCGCTTCGAATCCAAATACCATTCCGCCATCAGCCGATCCGTGGGCAGCCCTGCATGCAGCGGACTCTGCGTGACCCCATAGCAATTCGGAATGTACCGTTTCACCACCGCGCCCAAGCGGTTGATATTGAAGTGCGCGTTCTTCAGCTCCAGCGGATCAAACGTCCACGCCACCAGATGAATTCCTCGCGCCAGCGCGTCGTCCCTTTGCGCCAGTTTCAGCATCCGCCCGACGCCGCGGTCGCGAAATTTCGAAAGCACTGCCGTCATGTGCGAATGAATAATCGGCGTGCCCTCATGAAATCCCGCCAGCCCCAGCGTGAAGCCAATCATCTTCTCTCCGGCAAACACCCCAAGCGTCTGCCCGCCCGTCTCGCGCGCCACCACGAACAGCCCCGAAGGAGTCGCCAGATCCTCGCCCCACGTGATCAGCTGCATCCGCACGCATTCCTGGTACTCTTCGAGCGTCGAAACATGCCGCACCGTAATCGGCGCACCCGTTACACGCTGACTTTTGCCTGATCCCATAGTGCTTCCATTTCCTCGCGCGGCACTTCAGCGAATCTCCGCCCCTGCTCTCGCGCCTTGCTCTCCATCCACCCGAATCGCGCCTTGAATTTTCGGCTCGCCTGTTTCAAAGCCAGCTCTGGCTCCGCGCCCGCGAAACGCGCCACGTTCACTACCGCGAATAGCAAGTCCCCTAACTCCTCTTCAACCTTTGCTTGAAGTCCGCTTTTTTCTGTCTGGTGCAAAGCTTCGCGGAACTCTCGAATTTCCTCCTCCAACTTTTCGAGCACGCCTTCCATATTTTTCCAGTCGAATCCGATATTCGCCGCCCGCCGCGTAAGTTGATAAGCTTCAAGTAACGCTGGAAGTCCGCGCGGCACTCCAGCCAACACGGAATCCGCGGCAGGCCTCGTATCCGTAGCGGCGGCTTGCGCTTCCCCTGCGCGCTCTTCCGCCTTGATCTGCTCCCAATTCTTCAGCACGTCCGCCGACGTTCGCGCCTTCACCTTGCCGAAAACGTGCGGGTGCCGCCGGACCATCTTCGTATGCACCGCCAGAATCACGTCGCCGATGTCGAATCGCCCCGCCTCGCGGGCCAACTCCGCATGGAACACAATCTGCAGCAGCAGGTCGCCCAACTCGCCCGCGAACTTCTCCGCGTCGCCCTTCTCCATCGCGTCGAGAACCTCATAGGCTTCCTCGACCAGAAATGGCCGCAGACTCCGATGCGTCTGCTCGCGGTCCCACGGACACCCGTTCGCCGCCCGCAGCCGCTTCTGCAGCGCCACCAAACCCCTGAACAAACGCCCGGCATCCCCCGCTTGTTTGCTCCGCGCCCGCAGTTCAACTTTCGCGAGTGCAACCGTGAGTTTCGCGGGTTTTCGCTTTCCGGCTTTCGGCTTGGCCTTCGCCCGCTCCTTCGCCCTTGGCAGTTGAGCTTTCGCCCGGCCTCGCACCGTCTTCATTTGTCTCGGATGGAACGTCACAGGAAATTTATTTTCTCTCCGCGCAACTCGCCACTCTACGGCACACCCGCGCCCGCTGACAAGCCGCATTTTGGAGTGCACCGACCCGTCTAAGCAGGAGCGATAGTGGGGATTTTAAGACGCAGCATTTTCGCCGAGACCCACGAGCTTCCGGAATCCAGGGTCGTCGTGCAGGCAGGCAAGATCAGAATCATTGGCTGCCCAACTCATGTTGCCGTAACCGGCGGCGAAGGCCTTCTTTATTGTCTCGAGGGCTTCGGGCCTTCTTCCCAGGACACCGTATGTGCACGCGGCGTTGTAAAGCGTGTTCGGGTCGCCGGGGCGAAGGGCGACAGCCGTTTGCAGATGACGAATAGCCTCATCCGGATCCTGGCCGGAGTACGCAAGGTTGGTAGCGAGCAAGATGCGGGCGCGCACGTCCTCGGGAACCCGCTCGAGCTGCTGCCGGAGAACTTTGGTGAGGCTCTCGCGAACGTGTTCGGCTTCCGTTTTCCGTCCCAACCGCTCGAGGGACTGGCTATAAGGGATGTACGTGTTGTAGTCGTCGCCATTATTCTCAATAGCGCGCTCGGTAAGGGCTGCGGCATCCTCGAAACGCGTGGATGCGAAATAAGCCCGCCCCAGAATGTTCCATGAGCCTTCGCAGTCGGGTTTGCGTTCAATGGCGCGCTGCGCGAGCATCGCGGCTTCCGCGTATTTTTTCTGCGCGTAAAACAGGCGCGAATGCGCGACCAGAACTTCGGGCAGGTCTGGCGCAAGCGCCGTGGCGCGATCGCAGGCAGCCAGTCCGCGATCAATCCATTTCTGGCTCTGCTCGCGAATTTCGTAGATCAGCCCGCACAGGTGCGCGATGCCCGCATGCGCCAGCGCAAAGTTCGGATCCAGATGGATGGCCTGCTCGAACATTTGCAAGGCGTAGTCCATATTTTCGCGGCGCGTATAACTTCTTCCGCGCAGGTAAAAGTCGTAGGCCTGCGGATTTTCCGTCGGTTTTCGCGCGATGATTTTTTCTTCCTGCGGCGTCAAGGTGATACGCAGGGCCTGCGCGATGCTGCGCGCGATTTCTTCCTGGATGGCGAATACATCTTCCAGCTGCCGGTCGTAGCGTTCTGCCCAAACGGAATGCCTTGTCGAAGCCTCCACCAGTTGCGCCGTGATGCGCACGCGATTGCCCGCGCGGCGAATCGAGCCTTCGAGCACGTAGGCGGCGCCGAGTTTCTGGCTCACCTGTTGCGCCGTCACCGGCTTATCGCGAAAGGCGAGCATTTCTGAACGCGGAAAAATTTCGAGCTGCGCGATTTTTGAAAGCTCGGTGACGATGTCTTCCGTAATTCCGTCGCGAAAGTATTCATCCTCTTTCGCGCCGCTTTGGTTTTCGAAATAAAGCACGGCAACCGACTTCTGCCGCGCGGCAGTCGCGTGCGTCCCGGACCCCAAAACATTTTTTTCCGGAGCCGGGCGGCGGCTGGAGTCGATGTCCCGCCTGAGCCGCTTCAAGTCGGCCCGAAACTCCCCCGCCGTCTGGCAGCGCAGATCGGGATCCTTTTCGAGCGCCTTGCTCAAAATGCTCTCGAACACTGCGGGCAGACGCGGATTGAGCTCCTTGGCGGGCACGGGCTCGGCATGCAGGATGCCGTCGAAGATCACCGCTGTGGTGGCGCCAGAGAACGGGACGGCTCCGGTCGCCATCTCGTAGAGCACGATGCCGAGAGAAAATAGATCCGAGCGCGCGTCCAGCTCTTCCCCGCGCGCCTGTTCGGGCGACATGTAAGCCACCGTCCCGATCGAACTCCCCGGACTGGTGAGGTCCTCGTCCCGGAGGGCGTGGACTTGCGCGTGCGTGGAGGTAACGCCGACAACTTCGGTCGCATGCCGCGGGGCGGTCGCCAGCTTCGCCAAGCCGAAATCCAGAATTTTCGCCTGGCCGCGCTCGACCAGAAAAATATTCGCCGCCTTGATGTCGCGATGCACGATGCCCTTCGCGTGTGCCGCGTCAAGGCCGTTCGCGATCTGAATACCGATCTCCAGAAGCTCCGAGAGTTCGATCGGCTTCCCATCAATGCGATGCTTGAGAGTCTGGCCCTCGAGCAACTCCATAGCGATAAATGGCCGTCCTTCGAACTCGCCGATGTCGTAAATCGTGCAGATGTTGGGATGGTTCAACGCCGAGGCAGCGCGCGCTTCACGGCGAAATCTCTCGATCGCCTGCGGATCGTGTGAAATGTCATCAGGGAGAAATTTTAGCGCAACACTTCGGCCGAGGCGCGTGTCCTTGGCTTTATAGACGACGCCCATGCCACCGCCACCGAGTTTATCGACGACCGTGTAGTGGGAAACCGTGCTGCCAGTAATCGGGGCTGTATCGGGCATGGGACACGCATCTTACTTCAGCAGCTGAATTCAGGCAAACACATTGCGATTTTCCTGCCGCACTGCCGTCGCCGCCATTGCGCAAAACCTCGATCAGGAACGTTTTGGTGTTCCCCTTCGGCCGTCGTGACGCCTGCTTACACTAATGGTAGACTGGGCAGGTCGCGCGATTCTCACGGCGACGAAATTCCTAAAGGAGCGTCTCGTGCCTGATTCAAAAGGTGACCCGAAGAGTGACCCGAAACACGACAACTCGTTTCGCGTCGTCGATCGCCGCCTCTTCACACCCGAAGGCGAACTGCGCCCCGAAGCTGCCGAAGAGCAGCGCCGCGAACAGGCCAAGCCTCCGCAGCCCGCTTCTAAATCCGAAAAGGCCGCAACTCCCGCGGCGCCTGCCGCTGAAGAATTGAAGCCCGCTCCTGAGGCCGACAAAAATTTCCAGTTGCTCATCGATCTTCTCGCGCGTAACGCCGCTGCGCTAATGGGCGGAATCCCCGATCCCGGCACGGGTCAAGCGTATCTCGACCTCGAAGGCGCGCACGAAATGATTGACATGCTCGACATGCTGCGCGACAAAACGCGCGGCAACCTGGCGCCTGAAGAAGAAAGTTTGCTCTCCGAAGTCGTCGGCAGTCTCAAACTATCCTATCTGGAAGTCTCGAAAGCCGCCGCAAAAGCGATGCGCGAAGGGGCAAAGGGCGCGCGATAGCTCGATGTCCTCCGGCGACACTCTGGAATCGTCCCCGCAGCGTCTTCGCCTCACCGTTCTCGGCTCCGGCACGTCCATGGGCGTTCCCACGCTCGCCTGTCGCTGCGAAGTTTGTCGTTCAAACGACCCGCACGACCGTCGCACCCGCCCCTCCGTCCTGCTCTCTTATCATGGACACAACGTCATCATCGACACGACGCCCGACTTCCGCTCCCAGGCTCTGCAGGCCGGCCTCGACCATCTCGACGCCATCCTTTACACCCACGCCCACGCCGACCACATTCTCGGTCTCGACGACATTCGCCCATTCAACTTAAAGCAAAACTCCGCGATTCCGATTTTCGCTTCCGAAGACACGCTCGCCATTCTCCGCCGCACTTTCGCGTACATTTTTGCGCCGCCATCCCTCGAAAGTTCTCTTCCCCAGGTTGAACTTCACGCGCTCCATGGCCCCTTCGATCTCTTTGGCGCGCGAATCGTTCCCTTCCCGGCTCATCACGGGTCCGTCACCGTTTACGGCTTCCGCATCGGCTCCGTCGCTTACCTCACCGATTTTAATTCCGTGCCGCAAGCCTCAAAAGATCTTCTGCGCGGCCTCGACCATCTCATCCTCGACGCGCTGCGCTACACTCCTCATCCCATGCACTCCACGGTCGATCAATCCCTCGCGCTCGTTCACGAACTCGCGCCGCGCCATGCCTGGTTCACGCACATTTGCCACGACCTGGGTCACGAAGCCACGAACGCGCGTCTCCCCGACAACGTGCGCCTCGCCTATGATGGCCTCACCTTCGAGGTAAATCTCTGATGGCGTTCGCCGTCCTGCATTCACCCGAAGAGTGGGGCTCGCGATTCGATTCGAACTCGCGCGCCGTTCTCTCCATTGGCAATTTCGACGGCGTTCACCTGGGCCACCAGAAAATTCTCCGCGGCGTCGTCGAACGCGCCCGCCGCACCGGCACTCTCGCCGCGGTGATCACGTTCTTTCCGCATCCGGCAAGCGTATTACGCCCCGAGGCCGCGCCCGCGCAGCTTGAGACGCTCGACCAGCGCCTCGCGCGCCTCGAAGCTCTTGGCCTCGACGCCGTACTCGTGCTTCGTTTCGATCTCGCCCTAGCCGGGCTTTCGCCCGAGCAGTTTGTCCACCGCATTCTCGTCGACAGCCTGCGCACGTCCGCCGTGCTCGTCGGCGAAAATTTCCGCTTCGGACATCGCCAGTCAGGCGATGTGCGCATTCTCACCGAACTCGGCCGCCAACTCGATTTCGCCGTCGAATGCATCCCGCCCGTCGTGATTCGCGGCGCCATGGTCTCGAGCTCCGCCATTCGCGCCGCTGTCCGGGCCGGAAAAATGCCCCGGGCCGCTCGATTTCTCGGCCGTCCATTTTCCCTCGCCGGCGAAATCCGCTCCGGCACTGGCGCAGGCCGCCGCTTCGTTTTTCCCACGCTCAATCTCGCCACCAAACAGGAATGCCTGCCCGCCCACGGCGTTTACGCAACGGAAACGCTCCTCGATGGCCGCATCTATCGCTCGGCCACGAACGTCGGCGTGCGTCCCACGTTTGACGGCACGCACCTCACCATCGAAAGCCATCTTTTTGATTTTTCAGAGGAGATTACTTCCGGCCCGCTCGAAGTCCCCTTCTGGCATCGCCTTCGCGACGAACAAAAATTCCCCGGCCCCGACGCGCTGCGCGCCCAAATTCAGCACGACCTCACCCGCGCCCGCTCCTTCTTTACCCGCCTCGAC
>JBOGNJ010000227.1:0-9775 GCA_050746905.1 Candidatus Acidiferrales bacterium | reverse complement strand
GGGGGACCTGAAACGCCTTGCGCGGCAGCTCAGCTCCGGCAAAACCATTGTAATCAAAGCAGTGGAGGATCGAGCCGATGCGGCCGCCCCGTCATCGTCGATGGCAGTGAACCCGACGGCTCCGATGCATTGTCCGGATCTATCTCAAATCCTCAGACAATGAACCGCTACGCATACGTAGCCATTACCCCCGCCTGCGTACAGCACCTCCCGGATCAACACATCAATCGGCGTGCTCCACGTTGAACCAAATCCTCCACCTATCGCCGGCCAGATATGGGGCGGCAGCGTGCACATTGATGACTTCAATTTCGGCGCAATGCACGTTTTAGTAGACGGGTTGTTGGGGCACGTTGCCCAATTTTTTGGCGGCAGCATAGACAGAGGTTGCTAAGGACAACCAAATGCGCGGAGGTCCTCGATACTCTTACTTGGTTCTGATGGTGGCGTTTGTTTGCGGCCCTTTGTTCGGTGTGCGCCATCGTCCAGTGCAACAATCGATGAAACTTGCAAGGATATATAAATTGCTTCCGAAAAACGGTGCCATGGGCGCTGCCTTGTCGCAAGACGGTCGCTATGTCGCCATCCAGAGCGTGTGGGGCGATATGACCTCCACGGGAGAAATGAATACAGTGATTGACAGGATCGAGTTGTGGGATGTGAGTCGCGAGCAGCGCGTTGCGGACCGGCAATTGGCTAGCTGGCCTCCTTGCAACAAATGCAAATCCATCCCAATGGGGCAGGGAGATGACCGGTTCACAAGGTTTAGCAACGATGGCAGCAAGATTTTGGCTTTCGATGGGTTTGACATCCAGCTTCTCGACGCACATAACTTGTCGTTGATTCGAAAAGTGGAGTTGCACCTGCCAGTGGTTCCTGTGGACTCCCACGCGAATTTGGAAATAAGTGAGGTTGAACTCAGCGCGGATGGAAGCAATGCCGCAGTGATGCTCAGTGGCGAGCACGGCGGAACGGTGCGCATTTATGACACTGCGAATGGTTCATTAGTGCGCAAATGGGAATATGAAGGATTGAAAGTAGGAAGGACTGGCAGGCGAATGGCTTGGTCGCCAAACGGCCAATACGTAGCGCTGACCACGTACCCGGTAGTCCCCGGACAGCACGTTCCAGAGGGCGCAAAGAACGTTTTGATCTTCTATGCGCATACAGGCCAACTGGTACAGGCAATTCACACGGACTACGTGGCTGGGCCAGTGGCATTTGCTTCAGAAAATCTTTTGTTAACTGCATCATTGGACCCTGCGTTTGGGAGATCACGGAAGGACGCTATTGAAGAGTGGGATGTGCGCAGCGGTAAGATTGTACGAGAATTTACGAGTTTTCCTTTCGGCCCACGCTACCAACTGGCCGTGTCCGGGGATCGTCGCATCCTTGTGGGATTCGTTACTACGGAACATCTGGCGGAGCATTTTGTTAGGGAATCAGATGAAAAATTCGAGGTTTGGAACCTTATTACTGGTCAAACCTCGTACACCTCTGATACGCTCGATTTTCCCCAACCTGTTGCCACTCGCATGCTTCAAGTCGAAACAAACGCGAACGGCAATAGGATTCTGGTCAGGTACCAAGAATCCACAACACAGCCCCTCCTCGTATATGACCTAAACCCCAGCAATTAGGGGCGCTACGGGCGGCGGAGACAGTGGCGGAAAATCATATACACTTCTGCGCAGTTTTAGGGGTGAAGGTCAGTGCAGAAAGGCCAGATTTTGGCGATTAGCGCCAACAAACTTGGCGGAGCGAGTCAGTTCTTTGATGTTCCAAATCATCGTCTACGGAAGTCAATTGAGTCTGTACAAACCCTGAGACCCAGCCACTTCGGAATCGGCGCACAGGCGTGTGGCGCAGGCTAGGACGGATTTTGGAGGTGCCCTAGTCTCGATTGCGTTCGGAGCGCCGGAGCGCCAAGGGAAGCTGGAATCTGAAGGTTCGCAAATCGTACAACTCGGGGAGCCAAATTCCTATTTCTAAGTTGAGCCACGCGAGAACATTCGGTTCGCGGCACAAGAACTGGCGTGTGGTTTCGCGAAAATCAGTAAACACATAGGCGTTAGCCGTGGTCCGTTTCGCGGGAGCCCGGCGAATCTTACACTTCGCACGACGGGACTTGCTCTCCGTCATGAGTTGTTGCGCAGGTCTCAAGTGATGGGGTGTAGAAGGTGCAGCACAACTGCCCGGCGAGCCGCGCTTGCGAGCCAGCCGCGGTCACGGCGATTTGAGATTGACAGGAAAACACGGTTGACGTATGGTCTGCGCACCGTCGGGGTGAAATCCAATATTCCAGTTGAGTCTTTCAGGGAGGACTATCATGACAAAACACAATTGGATTTATCGTGTCGCACTGGTGATCGGGCTCGCCATGATGGCTACAGTCCTCGCCACGGCGCAAAGCGGTACATCGGCGATCCACGGTACAGTAGTTGATCCGCAGAACAGCGTGATCCCGAACGCCACCGTCGTGCTGACAAACTCCGGCAATAATTCCGTCCGCACCGCGACGACCGGGCCAACCGGAAGCTTCTCCTTCGACCTGGTGTCTCCCGGCAACTATCGCCTGGAAGTCCACGCGACCGGCTTCCAGAATGTCATCCTGAATAGCGTGCAGGCGCTGGTTGACCGCCCTACCGAACTTCACCTGAAGATGTCGCTCGGCGTGGCGAGCCAGACGGTTACCGTGGAAGCTTCGGCGGCTGAGGTGCAGGTCAACACGGAAGACTCGAGCCTGGGCAATGACTTTGTCAACAAGCAGATCACACAGTTGCCGCTGGAGGCGCGCAACGTAGTCGACCTGCTTTCGCTGCAGCCCGGCGTCACTCGTGACGGTTACGTCTCGGGCGCGCGGAGCGACCAGTCGAATGTCACGCTCGACGGCGTCAACATCAACGATGCGCAGACGAATTCCATCGGCTCTCCGGTGCTGCGCTTGAATGACGATGCCATCGAGGAGTTCCGTGTTAACACCGTGACCTCAAGTTCGGCAGCCGCTCGCTCCTCGGGCGCACAGATTTCGCTGGTGACGAGGAGTGGGACGAACAGTTGGCACGCCGACGCTTATGATTACAACCGCAACACCGTCTTCACCGCTAACGATTGGTTCAACAACAAGAACGGCCTGCCGCGCCCAGCGCTCATCCGCAACACCTTTGGCGGTTCCGTCGGCGGTCCTATCATCCACAACAAGTTCTTCTTCTTCGTCAGCTATGAAGGCCGGCGCGATCGCAGCCAGGCGGCGGTTAGCGCCGTTACGGTGCCGCTGCCATCGCTGGCGCAGGGCATCGTAAAGTTCATCGACAGCAACGGAGCGCAGGAGCAGCTTACCTCTGCCGAACTTGCCCAAATCTTTCCTGACCTCGGCGGCATGAATCCAGATTCCCTAACGGGGCTTGCCCAAGGCGCCGCGTATACAGCGAACAGTAACTCCGTGGGAGACGGCCTGAATACCTCCGGTTTTGTCTTCAATGCCCCTACACCGGTCAATGAGAATTCGACAACCGTGAAGCTTGACTACAATCTCAGACCGAGCCAATCGCTGTCGATTCGCGCCAATTATATTGACGATCACAGCGTCTCTGCCCCACGCCTTCCCGGTCAAACGGCCCCCACGGCGTGGAGCCATCCCGAAGGGATAGCGGTTCGATACACCTGGACGCACGGAAACCTGGTTAGCAACTTTACTTACGGCGACACGCGAGAGGCGATTACCAGTGGCGGAGACACGAACGCCGATGCCACATATTTCCGTCTGGTATACCAGCCGCTGGCCCTGAGCTATGACAACAGCCGCGTCACGCCGGTCCAAAACTTCGTGGAAGATCTCTCTCTGGTGCATGGCAGGCATACCCTGCAATTCGGCGGTGAGGTCACGTTGGTCAACAATGGCGTGATTCAGTTCAACAAGGCGTATAGCACCGCGACGACGAATCCATCGGGCTATAAAACCAATCTCATCAGTAACGCGATCAACCAGTACCTCACGGAGAACCGTGGCTACACGGAATCTTCGGGTTCGAGGTCGAACGTAGAGAACGCCGTCACCGCGCTGATCGGCCGTTACAACAATTATTCAGCGAACTTTCTATACAACGTGGATGGATCTATTCTCGCTGCCGGCGCGCCCGCGGTCCGCCATTTCGCCACTCAGGGATACGAGGGTTACATCCAGGACAATTGGAAGGTGAAGCAGAACCTCAACCTTACCTTCGGCCTGCGCTACAACCTGTGGCGTCCGCCTTATGAGACCAACGGGTTTGAGGTTCAGCCGACCATCCCGTTGGGCCAGATCTTCCAGAATCGCGTCAACGCCATGAATAGTGGCACCAATGACACCACCCCCGTCATTCTTAACAAGTCCGGTCCGGTGAACGGCGGCAAGCCGCTCTACAACTGGGACAAGACGAACTTCCTGCCGCGCGTTGGATTCGCCTGGTCGCCCAAGGGTGGCAACTTCATCTCCAAGTTGTTGCGCGCGGGTTCGAACAACAGCGTCATCCGCGGCGGCTTCGCCATGGTGCCAGATTACTTCGGCGAATCAGTCGCTACATTCTTCGACCAACACAACACGCTCGGTTTTTCCGCGTCCACTTCCATCCCAGTGAATACCTTCAACGTTGGCTGTGGCCATTATGTGATGGTGGGGAACGGCTTGGCCACTTGCACTTCGAACCCCGGTCCGCTGTTTACCAGCTTCACCCAGCCGGTGCGCTCCCTGCCTTTGGTTCCCGCGCCCTCGCCGCTGGTGTTCCCGTTGCAACTGCCGGAAGTCTCTTTTCCGACCCAGATCCAAGAGGGTCTCGATTCGGGACTCACGACGCCGAAAAACTATGTTGTCAGCTTGACCTACGAGCGGGAAGTGGGGAAGAACGGCAAATTTCAGGTCTCCTACGTTGGCCGCTTTGCCCGCAATTTGCTGGCGCAGCGCGATGCCGCGACCCCCATCGACCTGAAGGATCCAGCAAGTGGACAGACCATGTACCAGGCGGGTACCATCTTGGAAAAGGCTCGTCAAGCCGGTGTGCCGCTTGCACAAGTGGGCGTGTCCGGGGGCACTGTTGCCCCGCAGCCGTTCTTCGAGCATTTCTTCCCGCTCGCCAATGTCCAGAGCATTTGTCCAACTCCAACGTGCACCACGGCCACCCAAGCGTGGTATTCGGACGCCTTGGGGAATACCAACGACTGGACGACGACGGAACTCGATTTCGAGAATCTTTCGACTCTCGGTGCGCACGCCTTTTACCAGGGGCAATACGGTGCCCTGGTGGCGTGGTCAACCGTTGCCTACTCGAACTATCACAGTTTGCAGGCCTCTTACCAGGAGCGCTTGCACGACCTGATTCTTGACTTCAATTACACTTACTCGCACTCTATGGATGACGCCTCCGGGCTGCAGGCCGCAGGCTCCTACAGCAACTCGGCTCTGATCCTCAACCCGTTCCAGCCGCAGGACAACTACACTTCCTCTGACTTTGATCTACGGCATGTGATCACGGTCGACTCCGTGTGGCAGCTTCCGGTCGGCAAGGGTAAGAGGTTCGCCAGCGATGCCGGCGGTTTCCTGGATGCTTTGATCGGCGGGTGGCAGCTTTCGAACATCTTCCGTTGGAACAGCGGTTTGCCGCTGGGAGTGCCCTACGATGCCGCGCAGTGGGCTACCAACTGGGAGGTGCAGAGCTACACCACGGCAGATCCCAAGGCTGTGCCGGTCAATGGTTGCAGCTCGCGGAGTGGTACGGCAACGCCGAAGTTCTTCGGCAACTGCCTCAATTCGGCGTTCGTCGGCTTCCGCAGCTCGTACCCGGGCGACACTGGTAGTCGCAACTACCTGCGTTTGCCTCACTACATTGACCTCGATGCCGGGTTAGGCAAGACTTGGACGATGCCATACAACGATAACCACACCCTGCAGTTCCGCTGGGAAGTGTTCAACGTGTCCAATACACAGGAGTTCGCGGGGTTGGACTTCAGCCGCACCGGCTGGGGAATTCCGGGGGCGATAAATACCCTGCCCGCAGTGAACTTCAGCAACTGGACCAGCGTCGTGCCGAATTCAAATCGCGTAATGCAATTCGGCTTGCGTTACGCCTTCTGAAGCCGGGGAGCCCGGCACGGCGGGCAGACTGCCGCTCACAGGATGTTTCGCCGAGGCTGCGGGCCGACTTTAGTCGGCCCCTACGAGGGCAAAGGCGAAAGAGAAGAGTGGCCCGAAAACTGGAAACGCGGCGGTTACAATTCGGCGGGGAAGAAAGTCTGGTCCTGAAGCACAGCGTCCACGGCGGTAACCAGGGTCAGCGCCGCTTGTGATTTGCGCACGTAGCCTTGTATGCCTATCTTCTGAGCCTCCTCCATATATTCTTTATCGCGATGCATGCTGAGAATCACGATGGGAGTCTGTGGAGAGAATTCCTTGATCTTTCGAGCAGCATCGAAACCGCTCAAAATGGGCATGGTGATGTCTAAAATGATCAGGTCGGGCTTCAGCTCCCGTGCCTTCTCAACAGCTTCCTGACCGTTGGAAGCCTCAAAGCACACTTCAAAACCGTCCCGGGACTCCAAGAGCGCGCGAACTCCTCTCCTGACGAATTCGTGGTCGTCGGCGATTAAAATCCGAACGGCTACCATGAGATCAAACGAGCCCTATGCCAAGCCATATGGGGCGAGATTACATCATAAAAGCAGGGGATGACTAGGGCGGAAATCTTATTTTGTTCCCTATTTTTATACAGGAATCCCTGTATGCCACGCGGACGGCTTTCGTGGTACCAAGTTAGACTTCCTTGTTAAAATGGGCCAGATAGCGCCCTAAAGGTTGTAGACAAAGCGGGCTGGGATGATCCATCGCCAACCACGCATTCGGTTTGGAGACTGGTATGAAAAAAAACGACCATAGCCCTGCAATCCCCGCTGCAAGCGGGGAATCGCAGGCGGTATTGGAAAATAACGGGTACGGAAAGGGAACGCCGGGCGGCGCCGATCTCGCCGTCATACTGGCGTGCTTGCAAACGATGCGAGACGGAGACTTCTCCGTGCGTCTTCCCGGCGCTTGGACGGGCGTGGAAGGAAAAATCGCGGACACGTTTAATGAGATTGCCGCGGCAAGTCAGCAGATGGCACAGGAACTAAAGCGCGTTGGGCACGTAATCGGCAAGGAAGGGCGAACGCGAGAGCGGACGCGATTCGACCAGTCGAAAGGCGCTTGGGGCGAGATGGAAGTTTCCGTCAACATGCTCGTTGAGGATTTGCTGAGGCCAACCACGGAAGTGACTCGCGCCATTGCGGCCGTTGCCCAAGGAAACCTGACACAGACTGTGAGGCTGGACGTTGACGGCCGGCCATTGGAAGGCGAGTTCCTGCGTTCCGCAAATATCGTTAACACCATGATTCAGCAGCTTGGCATTTTTACCGCCGAAGTGACGCGCGTGGCCCGCGAGGTGGGCACGGACGGCAAGCTCGGCGGGCAAGCGCAGGTTCCCGGAGTTGCGGGAACGTGGAAGGACCTTACCGACTCGGTCAATTCGATGGCCAGCAACTTAACGGGCCAAGTGCGCAACATCGCCGAAGTGGCCACGGCTGTGGCTAGTGGAGATCTGTCGCGCAAGATCACCGTCGATGTGCGCGGCGAAATTCTGCAGCTCAAGGAAGCCATCAATACCATGGTTGACCAGTTGCGTTCATTCGCATCGGAAGTGACGCGCGTGGCCCGCGAAGTGGGTACGGACGGCAAACTCGGTGGACAGGCTGTGGTGCCTGGCGTCGCCGGCACGTGGAAGGACTTGACCGACTCAGTAAATGCGATGGCTGGAAACCTCACAGCGCAGGTGCGCAATATCGCCGAAGTGACGACGGCCGTGGCGCGCGGCGACTTGTCGCGCAAGATCACGGTGGACGTGAAAGGCGAAATTCTTGAACTGAAAGACACCATTAACACCATGGTGGACCAGCTTAACGCGTTCGCCGGCGAAGTGACACGCGTGGCTCGCGAGGTAGGAACGGAAGGCAAACTCGGCGGCCAGGCGCAAGTGCCGGGCGTCGGCGGCACATGGAAGGACCTCACGGATAACGTAAACTTCATGGCCAGCAACCTGACCGGCCAGGTCCGCAACATCGCCGAAGTAGCCACGGCTATTGCCACGGGCGACCTCTCACGCAAGATCACCGTCGACGTGCGCGGCGAGATTTTGCAGCTCAAGGAAACGCTGAACACCATGGTAGACCAACTGAACCGCTTCGCGGGAGAAGTGACCCGCGTGGCGCGCGAAGTTGGCAGCGAAGGCAAACTCGGCGGTCAAGCGCAAGTGCCCGGCGTGGCCGGCACGTGGAAGGATTTGACTGACTCGGTTAACTCGATGGCCGGAAACCTGACCGGCCAGGTGCGTAACATTGCCGAGGTGACGACGGCCGTGGCGCGCGGCGACTTGTCGCGCAAGATCACCGTGGACGTGAAGGGCGAAATTCTTGAACTGAAAGACACCATCAACACCATGGTGGACCAGCTTAACGCGTTCGCCGGCGAAGTGACCCGCGTGGCTCGCGAAGTTGGTACCGAAGGCAAACTGGGCGGCCAAGCGCAAGTTCCCGGCGTGGCGGGCACGTGGAAGGACCTCACCGACAACGTAAACTTCATGGCCAGCAACCTGACTGGCCAGGTCCGCAACATCGCGGAAGTGGCTACCGCTGTGGCGCGCGGCGATTTGTCGCGCAAAATCACCGTGGACGTGAAGGGTGAAATTCTCGAGCTGAAAGACACGATCAACACGATGGTAGATCAGTTGCGGTCGTTTGCTTCCGAAGTGACGCGCGTGGCGCGCGAGGTGGGTACGGACGGCAAGCTCGGCGGACAAGCTCAAGTGCCGGGCGTGGCCGGTACGTGGAAGGACCTTACCGACAACGTAAACGTCATGGCCGCGAACCTCACGGAGCAGGTCCGCGGAATCGTAAAAGTGGTGACTGCCGTCGCGAACGGCGAACTTACGCAAAAATTGACGGTTAACGCGAAAGGCGAAGTCGCGGCGTTGGCCGAGACGATCAACAACATGACCGGCACGCTCGCTACCTTTGCCGACCAGGTGACAACTGTGGCGCGCGAAGTGGGAGTGGAAGGCCGTCTCGGCGGCCAGGCCAACGTGCCCGGAGCTGCCGGAACCTGGAAGGACCTCACCGGAAACGTCAACCTGCTCGCTGACAATTTGACAAACCAGGTTCGCGCGATCGCGGAGGTCGCTACGGCCGTAACCAAGGGCGATTTGACGCGTTCGATTCAGGTGGAGGCCAGTGGAGAAGTCGCGGAGCTGAAAGACAACATCAACACCATGATCGACAACCTCCGGCTGACCACCGACCGCAACACCGAGCAGGACTGGCTCAAGACCAACCTCGCGCGCTTCACCAGCATGTTGCAGGGCCAGCGGGATCTGACGACTGTGGGACGCATGCTGTTGTCAGAATTGGCGCCGTTGGTCAACGCTCAACAGGGCGTGATTTATCAAGTGGGAACAGAAGAGTCGGAAGGCATGGTGCTGTTGTCGGCGTTTGCCGACGATGGAGAAGACGGCCATCGTCAGCGCCTGCAAGTGGGCGAAGGTCTGGTGGGACAATGCGCTGCGGAAAAGCGGCGCATGCTGATCACCGATTTGCCGAAAGACACAGTGCCGATTCGCTCCGGTTTGTTCGAAGCTGTGCCACGAAACGTGATCGTACTTCCTGTTCTTTTCGAAGACCGCGCCAAAGCAGTAATTGAACTGGCTTCCTTGAATGCCTTCAC
>JBOGNJ010000226.1:0-20441 GCA_050746905.1 Candidatus Acidiferrales bacterium | reverse complement strand
ATGATGCTTGAGGCGCTGGAAAAAATTATCGCGGGCGAAGATCTCTCACGCGTGGAAGCCGAGGCCGCGATGGAGCAAATCCTTTCCGGCAACGCTTCCGACGCGCTGATCGCCGGCTTGCTGACCGTGCTGCGGATGAAAGGTGAGACCGTCGATGAGCTTGTCGGCTTCGCCACGGCGATGCGGCGGCACGCCACCCCGATTTTTCCCGCCGGCCGCGTGCGCGGTGACGAAATGCTTGTCGACACATGCGGGACGGGGGGCGACGGCTCCTGCACGTTTAATGTTTCGACGGCTGCGGCGTTTGTGGTTGCCGGCGCGGGCGCGCGCGTCGCCAAACATGGCAACCGCTCGGTGAGTTCGCGCTGCGGGTCAGCGGACGTGCTCGAACAACTTGGGATTTCGCTCGATCAGACCGCTGAACGCGTCGGACGCGCCATTGATGAAGTTGGGATTGGTTTTCTCTTCGCTCCCGCGCTGCACACGGCGATGAAACACGCGATGCCGGCGCGGCGTGAATTGAAAATGCGGACCGTGTTCAATCTTCTGGGCCCGCTTACGAATCCAGCGGGAGCTTCGGCGCAGGTCGTGGGCGTGTCGAGCGCAAATTTCACTGAGCTTGTCGCACGCGCGCTGGATGAGTTGAGCGTGCGACGCGCCTTCGTGGTACACGGCGCGGATGGAATGGACGAGATTTCGTTGAGCGGAGAAACGTACGTCACGGAACTGAACAATCGCGTGATTCGCAGCTACACGGTGGTGCCCGAGGATTTCGGCTTGCGCCGCGCGCCGTCACAGGCGATGCGCGGCGGGGACGCGAAACACAACGCGGAAATTATTCACAAAATTTTCGGGCGCGGAATGCTTTACCGCGAGCGCGGCCCGCATCGCGACATTGTGTCGGCCAACGCCGCGGCGGCGCTCGTTGCAGCGGGCCGCGCAACAGATTTTATTGATGGCGTGCGCCTGGCCGCTGAATCGATTGACTCCGGCGCCGCACGCGAAAAACTGGATGCCCTGGTCCGCTTTTCGCACGGCCAAGACGCCATTGCGGCCGGATAAAGCGTTCTTCTTCTGTCCTATCCTTGGTCGCGGAGGCTGCGGACGGCGTAGGCAAAGCTCGCGAGCGCGAAAATTGCGAAGCCGATTGTTTCGATCAGGATTTGACGCGGTGCGCCGAGTCCGATCGAGCCGTAACGCAGCAAATCGACTTGCCAGGTGATAGGATTTGCGAGCGCGGCGATGCGAAACCATCGAGGCAAGGGCGCGAGAGGATAGAACATGGAACTGGCGAACAGGAGCACGAAGTACGATACGTTCACCACGCCGTTGAACAAATCGTTTCGCCGAATCTTCAGTGCGAACGTGGCGTAGAAAAGAAACCAACCAGCCGTGCCGCCGATCACGCCCGCGGCCACAATGGGGAGCGCGTTCCAGTGCAAATGAATTTTCAGCAGCAGGCAGCCCGCCGCAACGGTGATCACCGCCTGCACGATTCCGATGCAAATATTGAAGAGCACTTTCCCGAGCAGGTATTGGGAGCGCCGCATGGGATAGGTGAGCATCTCGAAAAAAATTCCGTTGTCGCGGTCGAGAAAAAACGACCATGAACTGGTGGTCGCGATGCCCAGGCTCGCCATGCCCAAAACGCCCGAGAGGAAGAACGAATCGTAATCGATTTTCGCGCCAAGCGCCGGCGCGCCGAGCGCTGCGTTCACGCCGATGCCGAACACCAGCAAATAGAGCAGCGGGTAGAACAAATCAAAAAACAAAAACGTCACGTTCGTGGCGCGGATTTTCCCTTCCCGGTAGATGATCGCTCTTAGAGGACCCATGCTCATGCCTCCTTCGTCAGCTCGACGAAAATATCTTCCAGGCTTGCGCCGCTGACTTCGACGCGCAGCACGCGGCCCTTCTTCGACAGCGCGCTTACAATGTCGAGGACTTGCGCTTCTTCCACCTTGAGCGCGATCTCGACCGTGTTGTCGTCGATATGCGAACGCAACGGCGCAAGTTGCGCTACGTCTTCCGCAATGGTTTCAGGCAAACGATCAAACGTGAGCAGAATCTCGTATACATCCGCAGAGAGAAGTTTGAGTGCGTTCAAATCGCCACGCGCCACTTGCCGGCCGCGATTCATGATCAAAATATCGTCGCAAAGCTCTTCGGCTTCGTTGAGGATCTGCGTGGTCAAAACGATTGTCCGGCCCTTCGCCGATTCGTCGCGCAAGTAGCCCATGACGGCGCGCTTCAGAATCGGGTCCATGCCCGTGGAAAATTCGTCGAGGAAAATCACGGGCGTTTCGACCATGAAGACTTTTGACACTTGGACGCGGCGGCGCGAACCGCCGCTCAAATCCTGGACTTTCTGATCGGCGTACGAGGAAATTTGAAATTTTTCCATGACGATGCCGGCGCGGCGCCGCGCTTCTGCTGCGGGCAGCCCGTGGAAGCGAGCGAACGTGAGCAAATTGTCGCGCACGCTCAAGAACAACTCCGCCGCCGTTTCCTGCAGCACCATGGAAATGCGGCGCCGAACTTCGAGCGGGCGCGCGACCACGTCGAAACCCTCGATGCGGGCCGCACCGCTTGACGGGCGAAGCAGCGTCGCCAGCACTTTCAGCAGAGTTGTTTTCCCCGCGCCGTTGGGCCCGAGCAGGCCGAAAATTTCGCCTCGCGGGACGGAAAAGCTGATGCCATCCACCGCGCGAACGGCCGGTTTGCGGCGCCGCTCGTACACTTTCGTCAAATTCTCGACTTCCAGAGCAAAGTTGCTCATTAGAGTTCTCCCTAGCTGTGCCGCGCATGTCCGGCAAAAAAATAATCAGAGTCGTTGAGTGGGAAAACTGAAAATGGAGCGCCGGCGCGCGAAAATGCTGCGCTTGCGGCCAGGAGTTACAGGAGAGGCTTAATGATTCTCATGGGCGACATGCCCTTTCGTGTTGCGTTCAAAAACTTTACGCAGGACCGGCGAAAATGTCAATTGATTTTGATTTTACCGCAACTTGACGCGCTTGCGCGAGCCTGCGGGCGGAAAATCGTCTGACGACGGGAGCAAAGCGTTATAAGCTCGCCGCTCGAAGGTATATCGACGAGGCTGAGTTCTTCAGGAGGTCGGATGAAACGCATTGCGATTCTGTTACTTGCGGTGATGTTCTTTGCCACGGCCGCGGCAGCTCAAGACAAAACCGATGCGAGCCGTGTCGTTTCTGCGGTCCGCGCCTATCGCGTGGCGCACGAGGCGCAGATCGTCGACGAGTTCGTGAAGCTGCTATCGATTCCGAATGTGGCGTCGGACGCGGCGAATATTCAGCGGAACGCGGCGCTGATCAAAACGATGCTCGAGTCGCGCGGGTTTCGCGTGGAGTTGCTGCCGACGGCGGAGAGTCGCGGGCCGGTTGTTTTCGGCGAATTGGATTCGCCGGGCGCACGACACACGATTCTTTTTTATGCGCATTATGATGGCCAGCCGGTGGATCCGTCGAAATGGACTGGCACCAAGCCGTTTGTGCCAGCGCTGCGCACGAATTCGATTGACGCAGGCGGGAAACTGATTCCCTTCCCGGGCGGGCCCGACAGCTACAAAGACAATTGGCGAATTTACGCGCGGGCGAGCGGTGACGACAAGGCTCCGATCATTGGCGTGATGGCCGCCGTGGATGCGCTGCACGCGAACAACATTCCGATGGCGGTGAATTTGAAGGTGGTGTTTGAAGGTGAGGAAGAAGACAGCTCCCCGCATCTGGAAGCAGCGGTGGATGCTCACAAGAATCTCTTTAAGGGAGATGTGCTGATCACTGCGGATGGGCCTGTGGATCAGAGCGGGCGACCGCTGATTTTCTTTGGGAATCGCGGCGTGATTTCCGTGCGCGTCACGGTTTTTGGGCCGCTGCATCCGCTGCACAGCGGACATTATGGAAATTGGGCGCCGAATCCGGCGATGCGACTGGCGCAGTTGCTGGCGAGCATGAAAGATGGGAATGGGCGCGTGCGGGTGGCGGGATTTTACGACCATGTGGTACCGCTGGGTCCAGCGGAGCAGAAGGCAATTGCGGAGGCTCCTGATAATGACGCGCGGCTGCTGCGCGATTTTGGTTTGGCGGCGCCGGATGGCGGAGGGAAGAGTTTGCTGGAACTGTTGAACGAGCCTTCGCTGAATATCGACGGAATGGAGAGCGGGTGGACAGGCGCGCAAGCGAAGACGATTATTCCTGACGAGGCGACGGCGTCGCTGGACATGCGGCTGGTGAAAAACGCGGGCCCGGAGCAGGAGTTCGAGCGGCTGGTGGCGCACATTCGCAAGCAGGGCTATTACGTGATTGATCGCGCGCCGACGATGGAGGAGCGGCTGAAATATTCGCGGATTGCGGAGGTGACGCATGACCACGGGTATCCGTCGACGCGGACGTCGATGAGTTTGCCGGTGTCTCAGGCGCTGATGCGCGCGGTGGATGAAGGCGCGGGCGAGCCTGCGGTGAAGTTGCCGCTGCTGGGCGGGAGCGTGCCGATGTACATTTTCGCGGACCTCGGGCTGCCCGTGGTTGGAGTGCCCATTGCGAATTTCGACGATAATCAACACAGTCCGAATGAGAATTTGCGCGTGGGGAATTTGTGGCGAGGGATCGAGATTTACGCGAATATTCTGGCAAATTTAGAGTGGAAGTAATGGCCAAGCACTGGAGCCGACCCGCTTGGGGGAGCACCGCCATTGCGGCGGGTTTACTACTAGCTTCTGGCTTCCTCGCGGTACCTGGAGCCACGCAAAGCGTTGTTCAGGCGGGAGGATACTCAGACTCTTTAATTGTGGTTCCGAATGCCCACGATCCACAATTTCGCAAATATCCGGACGGCAGACAGCAAGTTGTGTACACCATTGATGTCGAATATCCGGCCAAGAGGGTGTTGCGCTACGTATCAGCCAAGCTCGGTAACAAGGGATGGAAGCCGCTTCGGCATGACTTCCTAAATCCGCAAACTCCGTCATCGTTGGTTCGAGGCTGGCAGGAGACTGAGAACGAAACTCAGAAACCCAGCGTGGAGGTACGCAGTTGGGATGCTGATTGGGAGAACACGGGACACGATGTTACGGAGTATGACTTGGAATACAGATTCAGATACCCTAAGGCAGGCTCTCCCGACCCCAAGAAGCTGCAGGTGATAGCTCTCTACATTCCAGCCGCAGCGGTAAGCAAGATGGAGAGTAAAGCGGCCCGCTATCGCGGAACAGTTCAGTCCGCCATCCGTCGTATCGGCCTGCGCTGCCGCGTGACGGTACCCAAGGGATATAGGAAAACGCCGTCCAATCCACCGCCAAACGGAGAGTCGGAATCAGTCCGCTACACGCTAGCGTACGAAGCGTTTTGGTGGAATTGTGTCGCGGTTCACGCTGCAAATCTCGAGAGAAGGTGTCCTCTTATAGCAAGCGGCACGCCAGCCGCATCGGCCGGGGCGCGTGATGGGGCATCGGATGCCGAGTTTCAGATTCGTCGCTTGCTTAATAAGAAGTACGACGCTTTGGAAGTGCAGAAGTACTTACGCTCCATTACCAACTCTCCTGCTGCGAAAGAAAAAATGCGCCCGTATTTTGACAAACGGACGCCTGAACGGGAGTGAAACCGGCGACTGCGGGAATATTTTGGCGAATGTGGAACGTAAGGGAAAAAGCGAAAAGCAGATTCCTCGTCGGATGCTGGTCGCATCCTCGCTCGGAATGACAGATGGGTGTTCTGACGCAGAGCCGCGCAATCGAGAAGAGCGGAATCGTCGAAAGGGAACTACAGTTCGAGGAAATTGCGGAGGAGGGAGAAGCCGGATGAGGTGAGGACGGATTCGGGATGGAACTGCACGCCTTCGACGGGGAATTTGCGATGGCGGAGGCCCATGATGACGCCTTCGGCGGTTTCGGCGGAGATTTCGAGGCAGCGCGGGAGGGAGCGGCGTTCGACAATCAGGGAGTGGTAGCGCGTGGCTTCAAAATTCTGCGGCAGCTTGCGGAAAATTGTCTTGCCGTCGTGGTGAATTTTGCTGGTTTTGCCGTGCATGATTTTTTTGGCGCGGATGACTTTGCCGCCGAAGGCGTCGCCGATCGCCTGATGCCCCAGGCAAACTCCGAGGATGGGAATCTTCCCCGCGAAACGCTGAACCAGCGGCACGCTGATGCCCGCCTGGCGCGGCGTGCACGGACCCGGGGAAATAATGATGCGCTCGGGACGTAGCTTTTCGATTTCATCGAGAGTGATTTCGTCGTTGCGGCGCACCGCGAGCTGCTGCCCCAACTGGCCGAGGTACTGCGCCAGGTTATAGGTGAAAGAATCGTAGTTGTCGAGCAGCAAAATCATTTCCAAGAGCCCTTGGCGCTGAAATCGGCCCCGTGAATCGAGCAATCCCTATTTTACTAGCCTCGGCGCCTGGAACCGAAATTTATGACCTCCCTTGCGAGCAGTTCTACCCGACGGAAATGGTTCGACCGATCTCGATCCACGAGCGCGGAACTGGCTTGGGAAAGTTGTACCAGACTACTTCCAAGAGACTAAGACTACCGTCGGCGAAGTGAAGCAGCACCGTGATGACACCTTCATGGTCGTTTAGTCTAACCCCCAAGTCCATCGAGCCGACCAAGCCTTGGTGACCAAGGAGCTTAGAGTTTTGCGCCCGAACCGGCTCTTCGATCACGACAGAACGACAGCCGCAAGTACACTCAGCCATGACGCGAAGATCTGTAAGTTCGACGTCCGCCCATTGGGGATTAGACAGAACAATTTCTCGCACCCACCCCGTCTCCTGAGCTGTCAGAAACCTCGGGACGATGTTCACGTAGCTGGAGTGCGATGGGCTCATCATTACGTTCCCACAAGTTCGTTATAGTGCGGCGAGTCACTTGTTCATCGCGGGCGCTGCTTGCCCTGGTGCGCGATTTCGGCGGCGACCACCAGTGCGCGCGCCTTGTTGACCGACTCCTGGTATTCCTTCTGGGGCACGGAATCTGCGACCACGCCGCCTCCGGCCTGGATGTGAATCTTGCCGTCCTTGGCGACGAGAGTGCGCAGCCCGATACAGGAATCGAGATTGCCGGAGAAATCGAGATAAAGAATCGCGCCGGCGTAGATGCCGCGCCGCGTCGGTTCGAGTTCGTCGATGATTTCCATGGCGCGGATTTTGGGCGCGCCACTGAGCGTGCCGGCGGGAAAGCAGGCCATCAGCGCGTCCAGGCAATCGACGTTTTCGCGCAGCTTGCCGCGCAGGCTGGACACGAGATGCATGACGTGGGAATAGCGCTCGACGAACATCAGTTTGTCGACTTTCACGGTGCCGTATTCGCAGACGCGGCCAAGGTCGTTGCGGCCGAGGTCGACGAGCATGATGTGCTCGGCGCGTTCCTTGGGGTCGGCGAGCAACTTCTTTTCGAGCGACTTGTCTTCGTGCTCGTCGCGGCCGCGCGGCAGCGTGCCGGCGATGGGGCGATAAAACGCGTCGCGTCCCTGCACTTTTACGAGCATCTCGGGCGAGCTTCCGACCACCGCCAGATCGCCGAGACGCAAAAAATAAAGATACGGCGACGGGTTGACGACGCGCAGGGCGCGATAAATCTCGAACGGATCCGCGGGCGTGCGCGCGGAGAACCGCTGGCTGGGGACGACCTGAAAAATATCGCCCGCGCGGATGTACTCCTTGGCGCGGCGAACCGCGTCCATGTAACGCGACTTCGTGAAATTCGAAGAGATGCGCAACGCCGCGCGGCTCTTGGCTTGCGGCAAGCGCGGTAACGGCTGTTCGAGCTTGCGCCGCATGCGCATGATTTCGCGGCCGGCGGCATCGTATTTTGCGCGCAAACTGCAGGGGCCGTCGGTGAACACGTTGCGCACGATCCACACGCGATGCTGCACGTGGTCGAACGCGACCAAGCCGTGAAAAAACATCAAAACCGAGTCGTCGAGCTTCAGCTCATCTTCGCCCGTTGATGGAATTCGTTCGATGAGCCGGACCATGTCATACGCAAAATATCCGATGGCTCCGCCAACCAGCGGCGGCAGGCCAGGAAGCCTTACGGGACGATAGCGTCCTACGCGGCTGCGCAGAAAATCGATGGGATTCGCGTCGATTCTTTCCGTGCGATTGCCGATTTCTATGCTGCACGAGCGTCCGCGCGAGCGAAACACCTCCGCGGGATCGACGCCAAGAAAGGTGTAGCGCGCAATATTCTCGCCGCCCTCGACGCTTTCGAGCAAACAAGAATATTTCGCATCGCGGGCCAGCTTCAGATACGCGGCGACGGGCGTAAGCAAATCCGCGGTGATCGTGTCGTAGACCGGAACGAAATTCCCTTTTCGGGCCAGCTTGCGAAATGTTTTGTAATCCGGCTGGATCATTTCTTGCCGCGTCCTTGTTTCCTGCCGCGTGTTCCTTCCTCGCGTTTCAATACTGCAACGACGGCTTGCCGCATCGCCTTTTCAGGAGCGCGTTCGCCCATCCAGATTTCCCACTGCGCGATTCCCTGCGCGAGAAACATTTCGAGTCCGGAAACTGTTTCGATGCCGCGCCGCGCGGCCAGTTGCAACAATTTGGTCTGGCGCGGGCGGTAAATCGCGTCAAACACGAGCCGGCAATTCAGTTCGCGCACTTGGAGAGGAGAATCGCCCGCCTGCGGATGCATTCCGACCGGCGTTGCATTCACAATGGCGTCGAAAAATTCATGCCGCAAAGCCGCGCGCGGAATGGCTTCGCCGCGAATCGCGCGTGCCAGTCTTTGCGCCCGTTCTGGCCGCCGCGCGCAAATCGATACGGACGCGCCGCCTCGCGCGAGCGCAAAGGCCAAGGCGCGCGCCGCTCCTCCGGCGCCAAAAATCAGCACGCGGCTGCCGGCAATCGGCGTTCGGCGCTCGAGCGCGCGCAACACTCCCACATAGTCGGTATTGTAGCCGAAGAGCTTGCCGCGACCGCGCACCACCACTGTGTTGACCGCGCCGATTTCGGCGGCCAATGCATCGCAATCATCGAGATGGCGCAGAATGCTCTGTTTGTAGGGAAGAGTGACGCTGAAGCCCTGGATTCCCAGCGGCGCGATGGCCGCGATGAAATCGTTCAGGTCACGCACAAGGAATGGGAGATAAACGGCGTTGACGCGCCGCGCAGCGAATCCCACGTTGTGCAGAACGGGTGAGAGCGAGTGGGCAATCGGATCACCGATCACGCCATAGACGCGCGTCCGGCGATCGAGCTTGCCTGCTCGATAGAGTTCTTTCATCGCGGCGAGTGGAACTTGACCCGGCGCTGTCGCCACGTCTAGCGGCGCATAGGCAAGCGCACTGCCTTCGCGCAACGCCAGAAGGCGAGCGGGCGCCGCGATTTCGCCCATGGGCACGGCAATCACATTTTGCTTGCCGCGCGCCAACTCTAGGACACGCAAACTTTCGCGAAGCGAATCGCATCGCGTTGCAATTTTCAGCACGTCGAAGCCGGCGGTTCGCATGGTCCGTTCGAGTTTCCGCGACGGTCGAGGGAGTTCTGATTTTTTCGGCGTCCCCGCAAAATCGTGGAACGAAAGAATCCGGCGCGCTCCGGCGGTGCAAAGGTTGCGCGTGAACGCCGAGCCGGCCTCCACGCTTTCGATTTCGAGGTCAATCCAGCGGCAACCGACCGCGATCGCGCGATGCAAAAGGGCCAATTGAGCTGTGACGCTCTTGGGAAAGCGGCCTCCCGCCTCTGTGCGCCGGCAGGTCGCAATCAAGGCGACGTTGCGGCTGAATTTCGCGCGTCCCAGCCGAACCAGAAAGTTCTGCAACTCACGACCGTTCTCCAGCCAGTCCAGCCGCAGCTCAAGAGTCCGCGTATGCCGCAGCGCGTGGCAAAGTTGGCGCCACATTTCGCGCGAAGTGCGAGCCGCGATCACCGCGCAGATACGGTCCTCGCCAAAGAAAATTTCTTTCGCCATGCTGTCCCTTGGTACAGGTGAGGAGCCACATAGGATGCGTTACCCAATATGTAAAACGCAATGGGACATTGCCTTGACGCTCCCAGAGGCGTTTGTTACGGTCGATTCATTGGGTCGAAGCGCCGGACTACCGGCAATCGCTTGGCAAGGAGCAAAAGAAATGCGCAGAAATATTCTGATACTTGGTTTGTCGGTAGCATTCCTGTCGTCGGGCGCGTTGGCCCAGAACAATGGCCTGCGGAGTCCCGCAGCCCCGCCGACCACAACCCAGCAAGACATCTACTGCTCGGGAATGTTCACGACCGAACATGTGCCTAACGATGTCCAAGTTGTCTCCGGCGAAGAAGCGAACTACCGAGTTACGTTCGGAGAGGGCGCTTACGTCTACATCGACCGGGGATCCGATAAGGGTGTGAAGGCGGGGGATACGTTCCTGGTGATGCGGCCGGTGAGCAATGAAACACATCTCGACTTTTTTACGGGACAAGATCGTCTGATGAGCGCCATGGGCCAAGCCTGGGAGGATGAGGGACGGCTAAAAGTGGTGGTCGCGCACAGGGGCGTCTCTGTCGCGCAAGTGACGGACGCGTGCGGCTACGTGCAACGCGGCGACGTGGTGCTGCCGTTCGCGGAGCGTCCCGTGCCCACGCTTAAGCAAGAAGTTAATTTCGACCGTTTTGCGCCAGCGAGCGGCAAGAAGAAAGCCATGATCGTTGTGGGTAAGGGCTTCACGATGCAAGCGGGTCCGGACAGCATCGTCTACGTGAACCTGGGCGCGAAGCAGGGCGCTAAAGTCGGCGACTACTTGCGGATTTACCGGCATGAGGACAACGGAAACTCAACCGTCTATCAAACATACGATATGGGTACGTCGGTGGAGGGATACGGGTCGGCACCGAATCACTACTCCTTGAAAGATTTGCCGCGCGAAATCGTTGGTGAGGGCGTGGTGCTGCGTACAACGCCGAATTCTTCCACCGTGCTGATCACCTACAGCCTGAAACAGATCTACGACGGCGACTACTGCGAAATCGAATAACCGTTTCACTTCTCCGCGGCGCCTGCGCCTCGAGGGCGGGCGCCTTGGAAATCCGCTTCTGAGAACGTCTCCGCTGTGAAGATTTCGAGCTGCGTTTCGGGTTCCTTCCATGCGTCAGGACTGAGCCCGGCCTTGCGGCACGTCTCTTCCAAAAAACGTTCCCGCGACCAATGGTGCTCGCGCGCAACCTGTGGCAACAACACACCTCTGTGACCGTTGCGCGATATCACGAGCCCGTGCGTACCCGCTTCCACCTGTTCGGGGCGCGCTCCGTGAACTTCGGAGAGAACCGATATTTCGATTCCGAGCTCGCCAAGTTCATCCGCGCGCAACGGCGAAAAACGCGGGTCTTCCGTCGCCGCGCCCACCGCACATTGGGCCACGACGTTCGCGAGGGGGTCCGCCGCAAACAACCGCCCGATGCACCCGCGAAGGCGCTGTCCCTTGTGCAAGGTGACGAACGCTCCAGCCCCGGCTGCCAACGCCCCATGCGGCGTGGCCACCTCCAACTGCCGCCTTTCGGTAACAGCCAACGCGATTGCTTTTCGAGCAATGTCCAGGAGAGCTTTTTTTTCTTCGCTAGCGAGTGGGCACATCTTGCGGGTTTTTCTTGCGATCGAGAACGATCTGAATGTTTTGCCGCTGCTTGATGCGGTCGTCGACCTGATTCCAGAACATCAAGAAATAATGCACGGCGGAAACGATTGCGCTGATCACCACCAGCCACATGAGCACGAGCGCGAGCGTGTGGAACGAAGGATGCGTCGCGGAAAAAATAACGATGCAGCCCGCCAGCACTTGCAGCACCAGCTTTGTCTTGCCCAGAGGGGAAGCCGGAATCGTCAAGCCCTCGGCGGAAGCGATATTGCGCAGACCCATGACGATGAATTCGCGTCCGATGATGATCACCACCATCCACGCGGGAACTAATCCCATGGCGACCAGAGAAATGAATGCTGCGGAGATGAGCAATTTATCGGCGATGGGGTCGAGCAGGATTCCCAGCGTGGTGATTTCGCCGCGCTTGCGCGCAAAATATCCGTCGAAGGCGTCGGTGGTGGCTGCGACGGCCAGAATCAAAACACCCCAGATCTCGAAGTGGAATGGCAAACCCCAGAATTCCAGGTTAGGCTCTCGCGTCAACAACACAACGACGAGGAGCGGCACAAAGAAAATTCGGAGAATCGTCAGGCTGTTGGGGAGATTCATTTCGGCCTCGGCCCATGCAGCCCCGCAGCCAAATCACGCTGGTCGCAGGTGATGCAGCCACTATAGTGCGGCGTTGCGGCAGAGTCAAACGACAGGGCCAACAACTTTGCTCTGGCGCCGACATCGTGAACGCGAGCGGACGATCCGACAACCGAAATGGCGCCGTCTTGATGGAGAGAGAGAAAAAAATGCCTTGTTTTATTGCCTTTTTAAAGCGCCCACAAGAAGCGACGGAGGAAACGGGATATTTACTTTTTGGTTTTCCGGTGCGTGCAACTTGTGCAAATTAGACCAACAACACTATTGTCCGGCCAAGAAACGCTTTTCCCGAGCAAATCGCGGGGTGCTGCCGCCAAGCGATTGAATAACAAGGAGTTATTGGCCACCAAGAACTCGCTGCCCAAGGTCTGCGAATATGACGGAGTCGGATCTTTGAAATTCCCTAAGCGCAATTTCCACAATGATTTCCACAGTATCGGCAGTGGTGAAGGATGTTCCGCATCCCCTCGCGTTAATTAACCGCGAAGTAATCATCCGGTCGGGGGACGCTCTTCGCGCAAGAGGTCAAATGCTGCGCTGATTGTTTTCCGGAGACTCGCCAAAATTTTCGAGGCGCGCTGCTAGAGACTCGGGCAACTCCGCATCCAGGCAGATGCGCCCGTCTTGCACCTCTGAATGCAGAACGCGGCCGCACGCGTAGATCATCGCCAGCTCGCGGCCGTTAGCCAGCGGCACATTCAAGCGCCGCGCGACAATAGGATCGACGGGCATCGCCTGATCAATGCACCGGCGTAGCTCGTCGAGTCCTCGTCCCGTATGCGCGGACACAAACACGCCCGGATAACAATTGCTTACCGGCGACGAACCGCTTCCGTGCGGAAAATCGCGTTCGCGAGATTTCTGCAGCTCCTCGAATTCCTCCGGCGAGAGGCGGTCTACTTTGTTGAAGACGCGCAATCGCGGACGACCGGCGACTCCCAGATACTCGAGCACCTTCTCGACTTCCACGTCCTGCTCCGCATGCGATGGATTCGAAATATCGGTGACGTGCACAATCACCGCCGATTCCTGCGCTTCCTCAAGCGTGGCGCGAAACGCCGCGATCAAATCCGCCGGCAAGTCGCGGATGAACCCGACTGTATCGGACAGCAGAACGCGCCGCCGAGACGGCAGACGCACGGAGCGAATCGTGGGATCGAGCGTTGCGAACATTTTCGACGAAACAAGAACATCGGCATGCGTGAGCGCGTTGAAGAGCGTCGATTTCCCGGCATTCGTGTATCCGACGAGCGCGACAGTGCCGAGAGGAACTGCCTGGCGCACCCTGCGCCGCAGCGCGCGTTGCCGCCGCACCACCTCGATGGAGCGTTCGATTTTGGCGACGCGCTCGCGAATGCGGCGCCGATCGGTTTCGAGTTTTTGTTCGCCAGGCCCGCGCGTACCGATGCCGCCACCGAGTCGCGAAAGCTGGCGCTTGCTCCCGGCCAGCCGCGGAAGCGAGTAGTTCAGTTGAGCAAGCTCGACCTGGAGTTGACCTTCGCGAGTGTGCGCGTGGCGAGCAAAAATATCGAGGATTAATTGCGTGCGGTCAATGACGCGGCAATCGGCGCCGCGCTCGATATTGCGGTGCTGAACGGGCGACAAATTGCGGTCGAGAATAATCAGACCCGCGTCCAGCCGCGCGGCCTCTTGCTTCAATTCCGCCAACATCCCGCTGCCGACCAGCGTCGCCGAGTCCAGGGTGTCGCGCATTTGCAGGCGGCTGCCTACAACTTTCGCGCCGGCGCTGTGCACCAGTTCCTCAAGCTCCACCAGGGATTCGCGACCCGCGGTGCCGCTCGAGATGATGCCCGCGCGCGGCGCGCGCTTCAGCGCAACGCCGACCAACAGCACGCGCTCGGAATTGTCCAGGGGAGAGGCGGCTTTCATGCGTATGGAAAAAACCGTGCGCGGGGCTCGGGGAACTTGTGGCTCATGCTGACGCCATTATACGCCGTCCACGTGTTATTTCTGGAGCGCTTCCTGACTGGCCAAGCATGAGGCCGCCAGGACGAAACGGGAAAGGACTTCTCCCAGCGAAGCACCCGTTTGCCGAAATCCGGCGTCGCGTGTGACCCGGTCCACCCAACCGAGATAAACGAACATGGCCGCGTCGGACCACTCTTGCGCCTGCGCGGGCGTGAACCCGATTTCCCGAAAAACCTGTTCGAGATGCGAGGCGCGGCGCTTTTCGACTTCTCGAACGTGGCGGCCCAGTTTTTCATCCTCGCGCGCCCACGAGAAAATCGCGACGTCCAGGCTTCTCCGGCTTTGGCGCGACAACAGCTCGAGGAGGGCCGCCCATCGCCCCGCCGGATCACGATGAACTTCGGCCTCTTCGACGTTCCAGTCCACTTCGGCTGATTCCCATGCCTCGAAGATTGCCGCCAGCAGGTCATCGCGGTCGCGAAAATGCCAATAAAAACTCCCCTTACTGATCCGGAGCTTTTTCGCCAGGTTTTCAACGCGGACGGCATCTCTCCCCTCTGTAGCTAACATCTCCGTGGCCGCGCGAACCCAATCGGAACGCTCCAACGTACCGGCATGAACGCGACGAGTTGGCATGGGACATCTCCCGAATACATACGGTACAGTATGGTCGCTACAGCATACCGGGCATTCCGTGCGCGGTCAATACCATTCCGTATTGAATGGGTGTTTAGGCTGCGACGACGCGCCGGAAGGCTTCTTCCACGACTGACGAATTGTCCCCAAAACCATCAATCCAATGAACACCCAGCTCTTTACGGAACCAAGTGAGTTGCCGTTTGGCATATTGGCGAGTCGCCTGCCGAATCAGCCTGATTGCTTGATCGAGCTGCATATTGCCGGCGAGAACATCTCGAAGCTGTGAATAGCCGAGAAACTCTAACGGTTTCGCTGATGGAGATATCCCCTTGTTTAGCAATAGCTTGACCTCTTCGAGCCAGCCTGAGGCGAGCATACCAGTGACGCGCTGTTCAATGCGCCGGTACAGCGCCGCGCGCAGCGGCATCAGGCCGATCTTGATGACTTGGTATCCCGCGAGACCCGCATGGTCGCGTTGATGGAGCGCGCTAGCCGGCTCGCCCGACAGTAAACGGATCTCGAGGGCACGAATCACCTTCTGCGTGTCGCGGGGCGCGATTCGAAACGCGGAATCCCGGTCCAGTCGCCTCAAAACACCGTGTAAATGAGCTGGGCCGCGCCGGGCAGCTCGCTGACGCAACCGCGCGCGGAGTTCCTCAGAACGCGCGGGCGCGTCGGCCAGCCCCTCCAACAATGCGCGCAAGTAGAGGCCCGTCCCCGCCGTCAAGATCGGGAGTCTATCGCGCACGCAGATCGCATCGAGGACTTCCGTGGTCCGACGCCGATACTCGCCTGCCGTGAAAACTTCGTCCGGCTCAAGCAAGTCGAGCAGGTGATGCGGAATTCCGCGCCGCTCCGCCGCAGGAACTTTGCCCGTGCCAATATCGAAATAGCGGTAGACCTGGGTGGAATCGCAAGCCACCACTTCGCCGTTGAGCCGCTCCGCCAGCGCAATCGCCAGTGATGACTTGCCGGAGGCCGTCGGGCCGAGGATCACCACAAGGCGGCGCTGCGCATTCATGCGTGAAACACTCCGTAACGCAAAATGAGGTAGATCAGCACGGCCAGCGCCAGGAGCAGCGCGCCCAGAATTTGAGTCCGATTCAGTCTCACTGTCCGAAGTTATAGTCCAGGGGCAGGTTGTAAAGGAAGGTGATTCGCAATTCGATGTACGGGCCGGTGAATGCGGGGGGCAAAGGCTCGAACGGATTCGATTCCGTCAGTGCCGCGCCAGCCGCGCGGTCCAGCGGCTCCTTGCCAGATGTGCGTTCGAGCGCCGGCTCGGTGTTGGGCATGTCGCCGTTGCGCATGATGTGGAAGCGCATAACGACCACGCCCTTGTCGCCCATGCGCGCCGAAATCGGCATCACGGAGTACCAGTTCTGCTTCACACGCGCCAGTAACCGCGCGAGGTAATTCGAGAAGTCCACTCCTTCGGTTGGAGTGAGTATTTGCACGCCGCTACCGAGCAGTCCCTGGCCTCCCTGCCCGCTTGGCAGCGGCGCACCGGGCCTCAACGGCATAGGCTCGGAGAAAGACGCGGAACTGGAGCTGCTGCGATGCTGCAAGGCCTGCTGGGCATTCTGCTGAAGCTCGCGGCCGGGCGACAGGCGCGGAAGGTCGAGATTGAATTTTTGCTTCGGCGGAGTCTCCATTTGCGTCAGCGGCTTGAAAGCGGGCTGCGGCTTTGCAGGCTGAGGCGAGGGGGGCTGCGGCTGAGGCGCGTGCGATGGCTCCGGCTGAGGAGGGGCAGCAGTCTTGGGTCCAGCCATAGGCTCAGGCGCGGGCGGGTGCGGCGGGACCAGTTTTTTCAACATGCGCGGATCCAGACGCATGCGCGCGCTCGGCCGCTCCTGTGGCGGAGGCTCTTTCGGGACATTTTTCACCGACGGCGGTAGAAATACGTGGGACAACTGCTCGCGCGCCGTCTCCACTTGCTGCGCCGGAGCATTGGAAGTGAAGAGTTTGGGCGCGAACAAAATCAACAGGATGACTCCTACGTGCACGAGCAACGAAAACGAGCGCGCCACCCAGCCCCAGTCTGTCTTCCTGGAATCCTCCGGAGAGGCGAGCAAATTGACTTCGCCGGTGTTGAAGAGGTCTCGCTCGATAATGTCGTCGAAAATTCCCTCCGGCAAGGACGCCGGCGCAGTGGGGCGAAACGACTCTTCGAGGACCGCTTCCTGCGGCACGACCACGCGCGTTTCGAGCACTGCCATCGGAACATGCGAAGGAATCGCCGTGGCGGACGGGTCCATCGGTTTCACGGGCATGTCGCGCGGAATCAAAATGCGGCTGGAAAGAACATCCAGCGGGAGGTGCGACGGGATGGAAGTGCGCGTATCGAGCGGCGCGGAAGACGGGCCAGACGGAACGACAATGCGCGAATCGAGCTGCGAAGTGCGCCGCGTCCCATTTTCAGGCGGTGCGTTGGGATCGACGCGCGAAATTTTCAGCGGAACCAGGGTCCGGGGGATCATCTTGTGTGCGGGGCTGCTGCAAGCTCCGGTTTCACTCGGCGCGCATGTTCCAAAATTCCGGCCATCACTCGATCCGCCAGGTCGAGTGCCCGGCGGCCTGCCTCTCCATCCACGAGCGGAACTGTGCGTTCGCGCACGGCGGAAAGAAAAGCGCGCAATTCGGCTTTTAGCGGCTCTTCGGGCCGCGTGGGCAATTTTTCGAAATCAATCGCAGGCTCGGAGCCTTCGCCCGTTACGCGAATGCGCGTGACATCCTGGCGCGTGTAATCGACGGAAATATATTCGCGCGCCTGGAAAAAGCGCAGCTTGCGCACGCGCTCCGTGGAAACGCGGCTCGCGGTGAGATTCGCCACGGCGCCCGAGTCGAATTCAATGCGCGCGTGCGCGATGTCCACTTTGTCCGTCAGGACGGGAATGCCCACAGATTGAATGTCCCGTGCGGGAGAATCAACGAGAGAAAGTAAAATATCGAGGTCATGAATCATCACGTCGAAGACCACATCCACGTCAAGACTGCGCGGCGAAAAAACTCCAAGACGATGCACCTCGAAAAACAGCGGCCGCGTGACGATTTTCTGCACGGCCACAACGGCGGGATTGAAACGTTCCAGATGACCGACCTGAAGAATGCGTCCGGCGCTTTTCGCGGCCGCGATCAATTCATCGGCTTCCGCACGCGAGGAGGCAATCGGTTTCTCCACCAGCACGTCGACGCCGCGCTGCAAGAGCTGCGAACTGGTTTGCGCGTGAAGAACAGTGGGAACAGCGACGCTGGCAGCGTCAATTTGTTCGCCCAATTGACCGATATCCGAAAACACTTGCGTGCCAAATTCGGCGGCAACCTGCCGCGCGCGCTCGGGGTCAGCGTCGTGAATCCCCACAAGTTCCGCGCCGGGAAGTTCGTGAAACACACGTACGTGATTGCGTCCGAAATCGCCGACGCCTACGACGCCCACACGTATCTTCTTGTCGCTCACCGCTTCCCTTTCTTCGCCGCCGTCTTGTCGGATGCTGGTTTTGCGCCGAGGGGTGCAAACGCTTGGATCGCGATGCCGGCGGCGTCGGCCGCGGCTATCAATTGCTCCCGGTCAAATAACAGCGTGCGTCCCGCGTCCACCGCGAGGGCCGTGGCGTTCGAGCGCTTCATCACTTCAATTGTCCGCAAGCCAACTACCGGCACGTCGAAACGCATGTCCTGTTCGGGTTTGCTGACCTTTACCACGACCAAACGCTTCCCGTTTGTAAGACGCGCCGCCCGTTCGATGGTTTCGTCCGTGCCCTCCATCGCTTCCACGGCCACACAGGCGCGCTCGCAAATCACCACTGTCTGCCCCAGATCAACCTCCGCGAGGCGCTGCGCTACTTCGCGACCGTACCCGATGTCAGCCGATTCGCTCTCGTCGGGCTGACGCCGCGTCAGCACTCCCAGCTCAGGCAGCAGCGGCGCCAGAAAAGCGGTCGAGTCCACCAAATGAATGCCTTCCTCTTCGAGCAAGGCCGCCACGGCGCCGATCAGCGAATCGGTGTTTTTCTTGGGGAGCGAAAGCAGGAGCTTCGCGAGCTTCCAATCGGGCCGAATCGCGCTGAAGATTTTGTTGTGCTTCACCTGCCCGGCCATTACCGCTTGCGTGACGCCGTCCTTGCGAAGCAACTCGATGGTGCGGCTCAATTCGCCGAGGCTCACCCAGTGGAGTCGCGGGGCGACTTTTTCCAGTTCCGGGGACGCTTCTTCGCGTATCGCGATCACGGTCATTTCGATGCCGCGGCTGCGTGCGCCCTCCAAAACCAAAAATGGAAACTTTCCGTTGCCGGCGATGAGTCCCCAGCCAGCGATCGAGGGAATTTCGTTTTGCGGCGCCATGGTTCGTCTACTTGATCAGGCCGCGCTCGGCCGCTTCGATAAAACGAATCAGCTCGGAGACATCTTCCGAGCCATTGAGCGTCTTGCGCATGCGGTCGACGGCCTGCGAGGTGTTCAGCTTCGAGCGTAAGAGTAGCCGATAGGCGCGCTCGATGGTTTGGATGCGGTCGCGGGTGAAGCCCTGGCGTTCGAGGCCAATCGAATTCACGGCGAAACAGCGGACATCGCGCGACTGGACCACTTTTGAAAAAGGAGGCGCGTCCTGCGTGATTGCCGTGAGCGCCGCGATGTAGGCGTAGCGCCCCACGCGGCAGAATTGATGCACGGTGCAGAACGCGCCCACGGTCGCGTAATCTTCTATCGTGACGTGGCCCGCGAGCGTCGCGCCATTCACGAAGATTGTGTGATCTCCCACGTGGCAATCGTGCGCCACGTGCGCATAGGCCATGAACATGTTGTGGCTGCCGATGTGCGTGGTCCCGCCGCCTTTTTTCGTGCCGCGGCTGATGGTGACGAATTCGCGAAACAAATTGTTGTCGCCGATTTCGAGCGCCACGCGCTCTCCCGCATACGTTAGATCCTGCGGGTCGCCGCCAATTGCCGTGAACGAATCAAAGCGATTCTCGCGTCCAATGCGCGCAGGGCCGTGAATCACACAGTGCGATTCAATGATGCAGCCCGCGCCGAGGTCCACTTCGTCGCCAATGACGGCAAAGGGGCCAATGCGCGTGCCGTCGCCGATTCGAGCGCTGGGCGAAACGCTGGCGCGGGCGTCAATCTCGCTCATGGATTGCGATTCACCGTCTTGCACATCAGCGTGGCCTCCGCGGCCAGTTCGTTGCCGACAAACGCCTTGCCTGCGAGCTTGCAAAAGGTGGTGCGCCACGAGACGACGTCCACTTCGATGCGCAGTTGATCTCCGGGGACCACGGGGCGGCGGAAACGTGCTTCGTCGATGGCCACGAAGTAGAGCAGCTTGCTTTCGCGCTCCGGGATTTCCTGCAGCAGCAAAAAACCGCCCGTCTGCGCCATCGATTCCACGATCAGCACGCCCGGCATCACCGGCTGCCCCGGAAAATGGCCCGCGAAGAAATGCTCGTTGATTGTGACGTTCTTGATTCCCACGATGCGCTTCAAGCGCTCCATCTCGATGATTGCGTCCACCATCAAGAACGGATAGCGATGCGGCAGTATTTTCTGAATCTCGTTTGTGTCCAGGAACATGAATTGTCCTCGAAAGGCTGCACGGTATCAACTATCCGCGCGCGCAATCCAACCATTTTATATGAAACCGCACCATCCTGGTATGACGCTTGC
>JBOGNJ010000225.1:0-33257 GCA_050746905.1 Candidatus Acidiferrales bacterium | reverse complement strand
CGCGTCCTCGACAAGGAAACGTTGAGCGAGAAATTCCGCACTCTGAACCTCGACGTCGTGGGATTTGCCGAAGAAGATGTACGCAAATTCCGGCGCTACATTCGCGAGCCGTACGGAATGGTGCTCGTCACCGGCCCGACTGGTTCCGGCAAGACGACCACGCTCTATGCGGCAATCAACGAAATCAAGACCGACGAAGACAAAATCATCACCATCGAAGATCCCGTCGAATATCAGGTGCGCGGCATCACACAAATTCCCGTGAACGAAAAGAAAGGGCTGACATTTGCTCGGGGCCTGCGTTCCATTTTGCGTCACGACCCGGACAAAATCATGGTCGGCGAGATTCGCGATCAGGAGACGGCACAAATCGCCATTCAATCGGCGCTGACAGGGCACTTGGTGTTTACAACCGTCCATGCGAATAACGTGACCGACGTGATTGGCCGCTTCATTAACATGGGAGTCGAGCCATACAACTTCGTTTCCGCCTTGAACTGCATTTTGGCTCAGCGGCTGGTGCGCGTGATTTGCCCGAATTGCAAAAAGCCGGTTCAGCTACCGGCTGAGGTGTTGCAAGAAGCCGGCCTCGACCCGCAAGAATGGGCGGATGTCCCGATGTATGAGGGCGCCGGTTGCCTCGAATGTTCCGGCAGCGGATATCACGGGCGGACGGCTATCTGCGAGCTGCTCGACCTCTCCGACCGGATCCGCGAGATGATCATTGACCGGCGGCCGAGCTCTGAAATCAAGCGTGCGGCAAAAGAAGAGGGAATGCAATTTCTCCGGGAATCCGGGCTCGCGCGTGTCCGTGCCGGAATGACCACCCTGCGCGAAATCAACAAGGTGACGTTCATTGAGTAGTCTGACGACCATTCAACCTGCGGATCACGGCGGCGTGCCGCGCCGGCGTCGCCTCGGTTGGCTCGATGCCATGCCGCATCCGGCCACTGTGCTGGAGATTGCCGCGACGCACGTGGCGGCCGCGAAATGGGGTCGCGGTGTAGCGCATCTTTCTTCGTTTGCCGCCGAATCCTTGCCTGAGGGCGCGATTGTTCCCTCCGCTATTCAGCAAAATATTTTGGACCAGGACGCTCTGCGTACAGCGATCCGCAGCGTGCTCTCCCGCGTGCCAGCCCACGGCGAGGAAATCGCGCTGCTCGTTCCCGACGCCGTGATTCGGGTTTTCATTTTGCCTTTCGAAACCTTTCCGCGGCGGGCGGAAGAAGCGCGCCCTCTCTTGCGTTGGCGGCTGAAGAAAAGCCTGCCGTTCGACGCGGAAGAGGCCGTCATCTCGTGGATGCGGCAATCAGGCCGCGAAGGCAAAATCGAAATCGTGGCGGCCGTGGCGCGCCAGAAGGTGACGCGCGAATATGAGTCCGCGCTCGAGGCCGAGGGTCTGTTCGCCGGCGTCCTGCAGAGTTCGACGCTTGCAACTCTGCCGCTGCTTGACCCGAAAAACGCCACGCTGCTGGCGCGAATGGGCGGCCGCAATTTAACGACCGTAATCGTTCGCGGCGAAACGCTCTGCGTCTATCGTTCAACGGAGTTGGGCGCCGAGACTGATGTACTGAAACCGCAGTCCGTTTTTGACGAAGTGTTTCCGGCGCTCGCGTTTTATCAAGACACATGGAACGACAAGGTCGAGCAATTACGTATCGCGGGTTTCGGCGTGGGCGAGGAAGGCCTGCGAGAAATGCTGGGACGCGAAATCGGGTGTCCCGCCGAGCCTCTGGCGGCCTCCCGCGAATTCTCGGCCGAAGCGAGGTCGCTGGTCGCGCAAGGACTCGAGTCGCTGGTGGGTTGGCAATTGAACCGCGGCGCCTAACGGCAAAAGGAGAATTTTGCAATCGCGTGAAGACTCGTTTCAATCTCGCATCGTCGCCGCTCGAAAATAACCGCCGGTTCATTGCCGGCGCGGGCGCGTTGGGAATCATTGCAGCGGCGGCGTTGCTTTTTCTTTCCTTTCATGCGGTGCGGGCGCGCCGGACCAATGGAGCGATCCGCGCGGACATCGGCCGGCTGGAAGATCAGATTCGTACATCCCAGCGGGAGCAGGAGAGACTCCGCATGGCGCTGAAGAACCCGAAGACTGTCGAGGTGATGAATCGCGCCCAGTTTCTGAACAATCTTATCGAGCAGCGGACCTTCCCGTGGACAAGAATGTTTGCTGACCTGGAACGGATTCTTCCTCCCGGCGTGCGCGTGGTCAGCATCGCCCCGCAAATGGATAAAAAGGGCCGAGTGAAAGTGGTGCTGGTAGTGGGCGCCGCAAACGACGAGCAGAAAATGAAGTTCCTGACTTCCATGGTGTCCTCGCGGGCCTTTTCCAATGTCCAGGTGACCCAGGAAAGCCGTCCGGAAAATGTGGCGACGGGAAGCTCCGACGCCGTAATGCTTGCGCTTGAGGCGCATTACGCGACCATATGACATCCAGAAACAATTCACGGAAATGGAAGCTGGTTGTGAAGATTGCTCTGGCCTGTCTGCTCGTTCTCGACGGTGCACTGATTTTTGCCAATCTGCATATTGCGAGCCAGGCCCCGCAATCGCAGGCTCAGGAGCGTGACCGCCTGGCGAAGAGGGAGAAATTGCTCGCTGACGACATCGCAGAAGGTCACCGCATCGAGAAGCACCTTCCCGACGTCGGGAAGGAGTGCGATGCCTTCTATCAGAGCAATTTACTGCCGGCGTCTACCGGCGATTTGGCTGTGATTTCTGACATCGGCCAAATTGGCAAGGAAACGGGCGTTCAGATCGGCGTCGTGGGCCTCCACGAAACTGCCGTAAAAGATCGCGGGTTGAGCGAAGTAAAGATATCGGCGGCCGTGCAGGGGAATTATCAAAGCCTGATTCGGCTGATCAACAGTCTCGAGCATTCGCCGCACTTCTATGTGCTCGACGGCTTGACGCTGGCGTCTGAAACATCAGGCAACATCAGGCTGAATGTGTCGCTCCGGACGTATTTCCGCATTTGACGCGATGACAAAAAAGGCCAGATACGAAATCTATGTGTTGGGAGCGCTGCTGATTCTCCTCGCTGTCGCGGCGTATTCCAGCCGCTCGCACGTCTCCGTGTTTACCGGGGCGAGCGCAAGCGGCAAATTTACGGCGCTGGACGTATCCGATCCATCCCTGCGTCTCGATTTACTGGATCGCATCCAGAGAGAAGAATACAAGGGACAGCACCGCAATATATTCAGCGCTGAACCGCTGCCTCCTCCTCCCTCAGTATTGAGGGACCAAAAAGTCGCGGCTACGGGCCCCGCGACACCGCCACCGCCGCCACCCGTGACGGTACCGGCAACCTTCTATGGCATCGTCACTGATTTGAATACAGGCAGGAAGCGCGCCTGCTTTTCCGCGAATGCGGATGATGTGTACATCATTCCCGAGGGTGGAACGCTGCTCAATCAATTTCGCATCGTGACGATCAGCAACAATTCGGTCGAATTGGAAGAACTCTCTTCCGGCAGGCGCACGACGTTGGTGCTTGCGCAGCCAAACAGCGCGACGGAACAACCGCCCCAGCAAGGGCAACAATGAACGCGCGGTCCGTCAATGCATACCGCGGGGAACGGGGCTTCGCCCTGATTTTTGTGCTTTTCCTCGTTGCACTTCTGATTGTGGGCAGCTCTGTGGTCCTTGTGAACCGGTTGACCGAAGGCCGGCGACAAAAGGAATCTGAAACGATTTGGCGGGGCGAGCAATATGAGCGCGCGATCGGACTTTTCTACCGCAAATTCGGACGCTTCCCCTCAAATGTCGACGATCTTGTGAAAGCGCAGAATGGAATTCGCTTTCTACGCGAGCCGTACAAGAATCTCATGAACAAGGAAGACGGCTCGTGGCGCTTCGTATACGTCACGCCCTCCGGCCAGCTCATCGGAAGCGTGCGCTACACGTCTCTACAGCAAATGGCGTTTCTCGATAAGCAGCGCCAAATGGGGATTTCCACTGGAATGGGCGCGGGAGGAACTGCGGCGGGCGCACCGGCGCCCGTGGAGGGCTTGAATGAGCAGGCTCCGGGCACGTCTGCCGCACAAACAGGGGGTCAGCCAACCGCGCAGTCCGGAGTGCTTGGCGGTTCCAGTGTTGCGTCCGGCAATTTGCCGGCGCCGCCAGGGTCATCAGACTCGACGCCACAGAACGGCCAGCCGCAGAATACGCCGCCGGGAATCCTCGGTGCGCAGGGCGGCCAGAAACCTGTGCAGCCATTCTTTTCTCAAGGGTTGCAGCCGATGACTGGAACGAATCCCGGAATGAGTGTCAGCGAATCCTCTGATTCGCCGGGAACGGGACCGGTGATTGGCGGCTTCATCATCGGCGTGGCAGGGAAGTCCGACAAATCATCGATCAAAGTTTACAAGGGCGGTACCACTTATAAGGAGTGGGAATTCATCTTTAATCCACTCGAGCAAATCCAGACGATCGGGAGTGTGTCAACGGGCCCGGCTACGACCGGAACGCAGCAACAGGGAACTGTGCCGTTCGGCATGCCGCAGCCGCCGCAACCTCAGCCTCCGCAGTTGCCGCAAACCCCTCAACAGCAGTAGCCGCAGTGATTGACCGTCGAGCATGAACAAAGCGGGAAAATTCTGAATCGAAGTATCTCCGCCATCAACGAGGTTGCGTTGGCGTTTGTTCTGGCAATTGGGCGGCCTTCAATTTCTTCAGCTTTTTAGTCACCCGGCTGATGTAATTTTGCGTTTCAGGGAATGGCGGCACTCCGCCATATCGTGAGACGCGCCGCGGCCCTGCGTTATACGCGGCAAGGGCGAGAGGCAAATCGCCGTGATACTGGTCAAGCAATTCCTTCAAGTAACGCGTGCCGCCCGCGATATTCTGCGACGGATCGAAAGCGTTGCGAACGTCATAACGATTGGCGGTCTGGGGCATGAGCTGCATCAGGCCCATCGCGCGCTTCGGCGAAACGGCGCGAGGCGCGAAATTCGACTCCGCGAAAATGACGCTCGAAATCAGATTCTCGTCCACGCCGTTGCGCGCCGCCGCGGCTCGTATCTGTTTCGCGAAGGGCACGTCGAGCGCAGGCGTGCTCCCGGACGGGGGAAACACGTCCTCGGGTTCGAACCGCACGATCTCGCTCGACGGCACAACCACGCTGCCGCCGACTACGTAAAGTACGACGCTTTCACCTTGCCGAAGATAGCCCGTGATATGCAGGCGCGCGCCCGAATGCAACACGGCGTAGTCCGCGCGCGCCGGCGGCGCGAAAGTCAGCAGCGCAACGAACATCACCGCGCAAATAATCCGTCTAAAAGCCGCCTGCGCCAACGGGACTCGCGTCGCGGTTGTGACGCGCCGCCGGAAGATTGCATTCGGATTAACTTTCATTTCGCTCATTGGTTTTGAATCACTTTTCCGCTCCGCCGTTGCATGCTGCCGCCGGTCACTTTCGGGTGCCAATTTCTTTCAATTTTCAACTGGCCCCATCAACTCTTGACTGCCTCACCAAACGCATGCGAGCGAATCGCTGCCGCCACACCGGCTTCGTCATTCGAGAGTGTAACAGCCCAGCCGAGCGATTTTAACTCCGCCGCGCTATTGCCCATCAAGACCGGCAAGCCCGCGAATTCGAGCATATCGCGATCGTTCGAGTTATCGCCGATCGCCATGATTTCCTCGCGACGGATGCCGCGCCGCCGCGCCCATTCTGCGAGCGCCGCGCCCTTGGAGCATCCGCGCTGAATTACGTCGAGAATGCTCAAATCGCGCTGCTCGTATTCCGTCAGCGCGAGCGAAAAATCGCTTACGCGCGTCATGGACCTGAGCGCCGAATGAGCAGCGCGCATCCGAACAACCGAACCTACGAACATCACCTGGATCGGATCTTCGTCGAGACTGTTTTCAAGCGGCACGCATTCGGCGATGAATTCGCGGTTGCGCTGGTAATATCCTCCGCTGACTGGATCATTCCAGTCAATACGCTCAAAAACCAATTGGCGCTCGCGCATACGGTCGAAAACGACGGCCGCTCCGGAGCGAAAGTCAGTGGTCGCGGCAAGCACTTCGCGCGCCAGCGCGCGTGGCAGCAGGTGACGCAAATGAGTCTCGCCCGCTTTCGATTTAATCAGCGCTCCATTGTTGACTACCAATGTCAATTCACACGGAAGCTGCTCGGAGATTAGTTTCGCAAAATCGAATCGGCGCCCCGTGACAAGCATAATCTCAATGCCGCGCGCACGCGCTTCGACGATCGCTTCGCGATTTGCGGCGGGCAATTCGTGGCGGCTATCCAGCAGCGTGCCGTCAATGTCCATGGCAATCAAGCGTACGGGCATCCATGAATTGTATCGCGCCCGTTGCTGCCGCGGCGCATCTGTTGCTGCAGGTGTGCTAAACTTTTTTGCTTATGACCAAACCACTGCAAACCGCCATCACGCATCTGGAATGTTCTCGTTGCCACAAAACTTACCCTCACAATCAACTGAAGAATCTTTGCGACTGCGGCGGTCCGTTGCTGGCTCGCTACGATTTGAAGGCAGCCGCAAAGACGCTCACGCGCGAAGCCTTGCGTACGCGTCCCACAAACATGTGGCGTTACGAAGAGCTGCTGCCGTCGCGCGAGCCCGTCACGCTCGGCGAAGGCATGACGCCGGTGCTCCACGCGAAACGCCTCGGCGCGTCCATCGGCTTGCGCAATCTCTATATCAAGGACGAAGGCCTCAATCCGACGGGATCGTTCAAAGCGCGCGGCCTTTCCGCCGCCGTCAGCCGCGCCAAAGAATTGGGAGTTAAAGCTCTCGCGACACCCACGGCTGGAAATGCGGGAGGCGCGCTCGCCGCTTACGCAGCGCAGGCTGGAATTCCGTGCGTAATCGTCATGCCCGCCGACACGCCTCTCGCCAACGAAATGGAATGCCGCGCATTTGGCGCCGACGTGCGCAAGCTCGACGGCCTGATCTCCGACTGCGGAAAATACGTCGCCGAAAATAAAGACAAGAACGGCTGGTACGAAGTCACCACGCTCAAAGAGCCGTATCGCATCGAAGGAAAAAAAACCATGGGGCTCGAACTGTGGGAGCAATTGGACGGCAAGCTTCCCGACGTGATTATTTATCCCACCGGCGGCGGCGTCGGCATGATTGGCATGAGGAAAGCGTTTGAGGAAATGCAAGCGATGGGCTGGATCGGCAGCGAGCGGCCACGCATGGTCACGGTGCAGGCGGCGGGCTGCGCGCCTATCGTGGACGCATTCGAGAAGGGCATCGATAGCGCTCCCATGTGGCAAAACGCTGCAACGATTGCATCCGGCTTGCGCGTGCCGAAGGCGATCGGCGATTTCCTGATTCTCCAGGCTATTCGCGAAAGTAAAGGCACAGCCGTCGCCGCCGACGACGAGGAAATTCTCGCTACCTCGAAGGAGCTTGCCGCGAAGGAAGGTATCTATGCCGCGCCCGAGGGCGGAGCAACCGTCGTCGCCGCGCGCAAACTCGCGGAGAAAAAATGGATCAAGCCTGACGACACAGTCGTGCTATTCAATACAGGCTGCGGATACAAATACAATGAAGCCTGGCAAAAAGCGCTCAAAAATAACTAGAAGCCAGGCCATCTCACAAGTGGGTTTCGTCAGGGCACGCCTTCAGCCGCGCCAAGAAGCGCAGTCTTTACAGGGGCTTTAGCCCCTGAGGTTGGTCGCATATGGCAGTGAGGGATTTTCGAGGCGGATTCTAAGCACTTCGCGGTCGCAGTCTGCATGTCGCGGCCAAGCTTTCGCGCTGTTTGCGTCCCGACGTTTTTGGTCAGGAAGCCACGACATAATAGTCTCGCATTTTTTCTAGGGCTTTCAACCCTGAAGGCGTACTGGATCGATGACCGAGCGGCTCTACTACAACGATTCATTCCTGCGCGAATTCGACGCGCAAGTGCTTGCGTGCGAACCCGCCAAGGCGCGCTGGCGCGTGCGACTCGACTGTACCGCGTTTTATCCCACCTCCGGCGGCCAGCCGTTCGACACGGGACGCCTGGGCGCTGCCAGAGTTGTGGAAGTCCTCGACGCCGAAAGTGACGAAATCGCGCATTTCACGGACCAGCCCGTCGCCGCGGGCGCGATTCACGGCGCGATCGATTGGCCGCGCCGGTTCGATCACATGCAGCAGCATACCGCGCAGCACATGCTCTCCGCCGCATTTATCGAGCTGTTCAAATTTCAAACTGTGTCGTTCCACCTCGGCCGCGAAATTTCCACCATCGACCTTGCCGCGCCGTCCGTCACGCCTCGCCAGCTCGAAGAGGCGGAGCGTCGCGTAAACGAGATCATTTTCGACGACCGCCCCATCGCCGTGCGCTACGGAACCGCTGAAGAACTCGCCGCGCAAGGCATTCGCAAGAAAGTTGAGCGTGAAGGCACACTGCGCGTCATCGACATAGACAATTTTGATCGTCAGCCCTGCGGCGGCACTCATCTAACTCGCACGGGCCAGGCCGGAATGCTTCTCACGCGCAAATGCGAACGTCAAAAACAAAATTGGCGCGTTGAATTCGTGGCAGGCTGGCGCGCATTGGCCGCCGCGCGCTCGGATTTCGCGGCATTGCGACAAGCCGCCGAACACCTCGGTTGCGGCATGGCTGAGCTGCCGGAAAATGTGCGCAAAATCCAAGAAGGGTGCCGCTCCAGCCAGCGCGATGCGAAACAATTGACCGAACGCCTCGCGGAACTCGAAGCCGTGGACCTGCTCTCGCGAAATGCAGAAACTTCTCAGGATGGCACGCAGAAAACTATCGTGTTCGTCTCCGACGATGCCGCCGCGAGTTATCTTGCGATTCTCGCCGCAAAAATCGTCGCAACTCCCAAGATGCAAGTCATCCTCGCCAGCCGCGCGGCGCAGGCAATCGTTCTCGCGCAATCGACGGGTCTCGATGGCGACATGGGCGCACTCCTGCGCGAACTCCTCGCCCCCGTCGGCGGCAAAGGAGGCGGCAGCAAACTCTTCGCGCAGGGAACCGTGCCCGAAACATCAGCGCTTGATGGTGTGGTAAGCGCCGCGCGAACGCGCTTCTAAAACAACGCATGCTCCTTCGTCATTGGCGCTGGCCGCCGCGTTTGCTAAACTAATTTCCCTCGGTGGGCGGCTAGCTCAGCTGGGAGAGCATCGCGTTCGCAACGCGGGGGTCGGGGGTTCGAATCCCCTGCCGTCCACCAATTCCGTCTCATCGCAGTAACTCACCTGGATACGCATACGCACTTCGCTTCCCGGTGCCGCCATCCCTCGACAAGCTCGCATGCCGCAATTCGCGGCACCCGCGTGTGTATAATGCCGCGATGCTGCGTCGCGCCGGGCAAATCGCGAAATGGTTCCTTGGCCCTGAGTCGGGCGCCCACGGCCATCTTGGCCCGCGCTGGATTTTCCTTCGCGCGCTCGGTCTGATTTTCTTCTCCGCATTTTATTCGCTCGTGTTTCAAGCCAAAGGCCTCATCGGGCCCAACGGGATTCTCCCCGCGAACTTTTATCTGAGCGCAGTTGGGCACTCCATTCACGGCCTCGAAAAATTGTGGTTTGTTCCGTCGTTATTCTGGCTGAGTTCCACTGATCGCGCGCTCGTTGCCGTTTGCTGGATCGGCATGGCTGCGGGGATTCTGCTCGTTCTGAATTGTTGGCCGCGCGCCATGACGGCGATTTGCTTCGTCTGCTTTCTGTCATTCATCGCCACGCTGCAGGATTTCTCGAGCTATCAGTCCGACGGGATGCTTTTAGCCGCGGGCTTCCTCTGTTTGTTTTTCGCGCCGCGCGGGTTGCGTCCGCATTGGGGCGAACTCTCGCCGCCTTCGCGCGCCTGTCTGTGGCTGCTTCTGTGGGAATGGTTCCGGATTTATTTCGAATCGGGCCTGGCGAAAATTCTCGGCGGCGATCCCGAATGGCGTCATTTGACCGCGATGTACGAGTATTACCAGAATGGCCCGCTGCCCACTTGGATCGGCTGGTACGTGCAGCAGGCGCCGCATTGGTTCCATTGGCTGACGGCGCTCGCGACGCTCGTCATGGAGCTCGGCGTCGTTTTGATGCTGTTCCTTCCGCGCCGCCTCCGGCTCATCTGTTTTTTTATCGTCACGCCATGGGAGATTGGCGTAATCCTCACCGCGAATTACGCGTTCTTGAATTATCTAGTCCTTGCTCTAGGTGTTTTGCTTCTCGACGACCAGTTCCTTGTGCGCATTGCGCCGCGCAAATGGTTCCCGAAATACCATGTAGTGGTGGCCATGCGCGCGGAAGACAGTGCGGAAGAATCTGCTGCGGAATCCGCGAAGCCAATTTCTCTTTTCACCGCCTCAGAATCAAAGCCGCACGAAAATGCCGCGCTCGCGTCGAAAGATTCTGTTCAGTTCGCGACTCCTTCACGACAAGCACGAGCAAATGACAAGGCGGGCACGATCCGCCGCATTTGGGTCCCCATTCGCATGGTAATCGCAGGCATCTGCCTCGCCTGGATTGTTTATGCCACATCGGCGCAACTCGCCTGGATGTTGTTTCCCGGCTCTCCGCTTCCGCAATGGCCCGTGCAGACGATTGATCCTTTTCGCGTCGCCAATCAGTACGGCCTGTTCGGCTCGATGACGCGCGGCCGTTATGAAATCGAATTTCAAGGCTCGAATGATGGGGGTAAAACGTGGACCGCGTATCCCTTTCGTTACAAACCGCAGGCGTTAAATGAAGCGCCGCGAATTTACGCACCGTATCAGCCGCGTTTCGATTGGAATCTGTGGTTTGCTTCGCTCGGAAGCTGGCGCCAATATCAATTCGTCGTCGGCACGGAAGAGGCCCTTCTCGACAATAGTCCCGAAGTCCTTTCGCTCTTCGCGCGCGATCCATTTCCCAATGGTCCGCCGCAGGAAATTCGCGCGGTCATCTGGCAATACTGGTTTACGAGTCTTGAAGTGAAGCGCCAGACGGGGAATTGGTGGACGCGTAAATTGCTGGGTCTGTATGCGCCGACCCTTGTTCGCGAATCGAACGGCCGCTTCGGCGTCGTGCAGTTTCCGGGGCCTTTGCCGCCTCACGACTGAGGCCAGGGGCTCGTCGTCCGCGCCATTCGCCGTTTCCTTATTTGCGTCAATCACGCTATACTCTCCGCTACTTCCCTCAGGAGGATTTCCATGCGTCTTAAGAAGCCTCTCCCGCGTTGGCTGTCGTTTGAGCGGATGTCGCCCGCCCTGCTATCGGGCCTGATCCTTTTCCTGGCGAGCTTCCTCACGGATATTATTCTGAGTTGGATCGGTACGCCCGCGCAGGCAAGGGTATTCAATCATCTGGCGATTGGCCTCGTTGGGGCGCTGTTGATTCTGTTCTTTCTGTCGGCGAGTTACGAAAATCAGGCTTACGCGAGGGCGAAGGAAAGAATGCAGCTTGTCGCGGAAATGAACTATCGTATTCGCGGCGCCCTGAATTTGATCGAGCAATCGGCGACTCTGGACGACCGGGACAAACGGCTGCGCGGCGTGGATGAAGCCGTCCGGCGTATCGACGTTCTGCTCACGGATTTGCTGCCGACGATGGGGAATGCCACCGCGCCGGATCGACCCCCTGTGAATTAAGGCAGGCAATCTTTGTTCCATCGGCGCATCCGAATGCGTCATCTTCATTCTTCCACATCGTAATTAAATCGAGCGGCGCGACCTGCCAACGACTTGCTCTACACTCAGGTTTCCGCCCGCCGAACGCCGCGCCATCAGACCATAAACGTGCCTTTTATTTGGAGTCTCGCGGGCGTATCATGCACGCGCAAATTTCATCGCGGGGGTTCCCATGAATCGTGATTCGCATTTCGCTAAACTTCGCGGAATATTGGCTGCGGGCATCATCGTTTTTGCGCTCGCCGTTTGTGGCGCGGCTTATTCTGCGCCATCGGGATTCACGCTCCAGCAAGTGATGAGCTCTCCGTTTCCCGATGAGCTTGTTGCGGCGCGCAACGGAGAACGCATTGCGTGGGTATTCGATATTCGCGGCGTTCGCAACGTGTTCGTCGCCGACGGCCCCGATTTCAAGGCGCGCCAGGTCACCCACTACACCGAAGACGACGGGCAGGCGATTGCCAGTTTGCGACTCACGCCGGACGGCAAAACAATTGTCTACGCGCGCGGCAGCGAAACGAATTCCACGGGTGAAGTTGCGGATCCCACGAGCAGCGTGCAGAAGCCTGACCAGCAGGTGTGGGCCGCGGATGTGGAAAGCGGGCAGCCGCGCCTTCTCGGCGCTATGGATTGCGCTCGCGAAGGCTGCGAGGACATTGTCATTTCACCTGACGGACAAAATGCTGTCTGGGCCGCTAAGGACAAAATTTGGATCGCGCCAATTTCCGGCGCGACGCCTGTCAAGGAACTCTGTTATGTCCGCGGCGATAATATTGACCCTCAGTGGTCTCCCGACGGGCGCAAAATCGCTTTCACCAGCGAGCGCGGCGATCACAATTTCATCGCCATCTATGATTTCAACAAAAACACCCTGCAATACCTGCACCCGAGCGTCGATCGCGACAGTCTTCCGCGCTGGTCGCCCGACGGCACAAAGATCGCCTACGTCAAAACGCATGGGCTCGAACGCGGCCTGCCGCTGATTCCGCTGCGCCCTCAGCCCTGGTCGATCTGGGTCGGCGATCCCGCAACCGGCGCGGCGCATCAAGTGTGGCGCAGCGGCGAGTCGATGGGCGATTCGATTCCGAATTTGACTGAAGGGGAGTCATTCCATTTTGCCGCGGATAACCGCATTAGTTTCGCGTCTGAAAAAGACGGACGCAATCATCTTTATTCCGTTTCTGCCGATGGCGGCGATGCGACGCTTCTCACTCCCGGTGATTTCGATACGAAGGACGTCACCCTCAGCTTCGACGGCAAGACGCTTTTTTACGACTCGAATCAAAATGACGTTGATCGCCGGCACATTTGGAAGGTCAGCGTCAATGGCGGCACACCGCAAGCGCTCACGAAGGGCGAAACAATCGAATGGGCTCCCGTCGAGACAGGGGACGGCAAATTTATGCTTTGTCTCGGCTCAAGCGCGACTTCACCCGCGATGCCATATCGAATCACGGACCGCGGCCGCGAGATGATCGCACGCGACGAATTGCCGTCGGATTTTCCGTCGAGTCAGCTCGTCACGCCGAAGCAAGTGATATTCAAGAGCGAAGATGGCCTCGATATTCATGGCCAGCTCTTCGTTCCGCAGGGAAGAACGGCGGCTGGTCCCGCAGTCGTTTTCATGCACGGCGGCTCCATGCGGCAAATGATGCTCGGCTTCCACACAATGGACTATTACCACAATGCGTACGCCGAAAATCAGTACCTGGCAAACCTGGGATTCGTCGTGCTCTCCGTGAACTATCGCACCGGCATCATGTACGGGCGTGCATTTCGCGAACCGGCTGACGGCGGATGGCGCGGGGCGTCCGAATACAAAGACATCGTCGCTGCCGGGAAATATTTGCAGAACCTCCCGATTGTCGACCGCAACAAAATCGGCTTATGGGGCGGTTCATACGGCGGTTTTTTGACTGCCATGGGCCTCGCGCGGAACTCCGACATCTACAAGGCGGGCGTCGACATGCACGGTGTCCACGACTGGTCCGCATTCCTGTCGCGCTGGGAGCGGCAGAGCGAAGGCGCGCCCGACCTGAAAGACGCGGTGAAACTCGCATTCAACTCTTCGCCGGACGCTTCCGTCGGCACGTGGAAATCGCCCGTGCTGCTGATTCAGGGCGACGACGACCGCAATGTCCCCTTCAGTCAAATGGTGGATTTGGTGCAGCGGTTGCGCGCCGAACACGTTCCGTTTGAACAAATTGTTTTACCCGATGAGATTCACGGCTTCCTGATGTGGAAGAGTTGGATCCGCGCCTATGGTGCTACGGCCGATTTTTTCGAGCGCGTGCTGGTGAAGGGAGAAACGATTCCGCCGAGCCAGTAACGCACTGGCGGGGTTCGCGGCATTAGTTAGATCGACGATGTATTGTTGCGGGAGGGGAGGACCGATTGTGACCGCAGCCGGTTTTAGGCGGCTTGCTCTTCGGATGCCGGAAGCAGTGGAGGGCCATCATTTCGGGAGTCCCGACTTCCGCGTGGGCGGGAAAATCTTTGCCACACTCGCCCTAGAAAAAGAAGGTTACGGAGTGCTGCTGCTGACGCCGGAACAACAGGCAGGAATGGTCGGAGACGCACCTGCGATCTTTTCCCCGGTTCCCGGCGGATGGGGACGAAAGGGTTCCACAAGGGTGCGCTTAGCAAAAGTGGCGCCGGATATGCTCGAAGAGGCTTTGAAGCTTGCGTGGCGCAGAAAAGCCTCGAAGCGCCTCTTGCGTCCGCGATTCACTTAACGCTGACGATTTCTCCGGCGTTCGACGAGGCTACTGCTCGGCGGCTTGACGCTCGGCTACGATTTTCTTCGCGTTATCGTAGAGAGCCTTGGCTTGCGGAATCAGTTCCTCGGCCTTCTGCACTTGCGCGTCAGTATCCACGGCGACTTTATAGCCGGCGGGAATCCCCAAAGCATAAGTGAAGGCTTCTCGCTTGATGTGATTCTTGATCCACTCTGAATTCGCACCGATCAATTCGGGTGTATACCGGATGTGCTGCTTGTCCAGGAAGCCTAAAAATTCCTTCATGACGGCGTCATCAACCGTGAAATCCCTGTTTATTGTAGGATGTGTGCCCATGAAGTAGCGAGTGAAATCGCCAACACCGATGGGCGACGATGATACAAAGAACGGGTCCGCTGGGAAAAACACGCCGCGCCCGTAAAGCAGTTGTTGGAAGGGATCCAGCTTGGAAGCCGGATCCGCCACGTCCGGAGTGATGCCGCCCCCGCCATAAACTTTCCGCCCGCTGTCCGTCAGCTTGACCTCGGGTTCCTTATTCGGCTGCCGGTTGTATTCATAATCGTAGAGCGAGACGTCCTTGTAATCGCGTTGAATCAGGCGGCCGCTGGGAGTGTAGTAGCGGGCCGTTGTCAGCAGCAGCATGGTGTTGTCGCTGAGCGGGAATTGCGTCTGCACAAGACCCTTGCCGAAGCTGCGCTCCCCGGCCACAAGCGCGCGGTCATGGTCCTGCAACGCGCCAGCGACGATCTCCGAGGCCGAGGCGCTGCCGCCATTCACGAGCACTACTATTGGAATGTCTTTTCCGTTGTTGCCGCGCAGCGCGTAATAGCGCCGCTCGGAGGAATTACGCCCCTTGTGCGAAACAACAAGCTGGTCCTTTGACAAGAAAAGATCGGACATACCGACTGCTTGCATCAGCAATCCGCCCGGATTGCCGCGCAAATCCAAAATCAGCCCGTCGAGCTGAGAGTAGTCGAGCTTCTTCAACGCAGCCATAAGGTCGCTGTCCGTCGTCTCCGAACTGAACCCGACGACATGGACGTAGCCGACGCCCGGCTTGAGCAACGTCGAGAACTCCACGGCAGATTGCGGTATTTCGTCGCGCATCACGTTAACAACGATGGGTTTCAGCCATCCCTCTCGACTGAGGGTAATCGTCACCACTGTACCCTTGGGCCCCTTCAGCAGGTCGGCCACTTGAGAGGTCGTAAATCCCGTGCAGTTCTTGCCGTCGACTTTCTCAATGAAATCGCCAGGCTTAATTCCTGCTCTGTCCGCGGGCGCACCGGGAAAGGGCGAAACGACTTCAATGTGGTTGCCGTTCGGGACGATGCGCATGCCCACGCCGTAATAATTGCCGCGCTGCTCTTCGAGCATCAGCGCCCACTGCTTCGGATCGAAAAAATTCGAGTGCGGGTCGAGAACATGAAGCATCCCGGGAATAGCGCCGTCGTAGACGACCTTGTCGGTATCGATCGGTTCAGCGTAGTTCTGCTGAACGATGGAAAGCACGCGAGCGAAAGACTGTACGGATTCCTGCATATCGGTCGCGCCGGCCGCCGTCGCCTTGAGCGACGGGCCATAGAGTCCGCCCAAAATTGCCGCGATAATCAGGATGAATGCTAAGAGAAAGGCCCCGCGTTTGTACGATTCCATGCGTCCCTCGATGCGTCTCACACGCAGTATAGCACACATTTTCAGGCGGTTTGACACGCCTGTCAGCCTCTTCTATGATGCAAAAGAAAGCAATCGCGCGCTCGAAAAATGCTAAGTCTGCCCCATCTTGTGATTATCTTTTTGGTGGCCCTGCTCGTATTCGGCCCGGAAAAATTGCCTGAACTGGCGCGAACTTTCGGAAAAGCGATGGCGGAGTTCAGGAGGGCGACGGGCGACTTGCGGGCCGGATTCGAAGAGCACATGCGCGAACTCGAGCGCGAGACACGCATTTCAGAAGCAACCAAACAGCAGGCGAACCCGCCACCCAGACAGACGCCATCCGAAGCGGCGACGCAAGCAGGCGCTTTACCGGAACCTCCAAGTAATGCCGCGCCAGACATCGCGCCCCCGGACTTCCCCTCGACTTCGGCGCCCGCCGCCGGCGAAGAAAGCCATTCAGATCCGCCAACCCAGCAGACCGTCCCAGAGAAGGCAGGCGATGGCGACTCCTAGTCAGCCCGCGCTGCCCGAACCAATCCGCGGAGAAGAAGACACCAGCGACAAAATGTCGCTGATCGAGCACCTGATCGAATTGCGCAAGCGCCTGCTTTATTCGGCAGTCGCCATCGCCATCGGTTTCGTCATCGGATTTTCCGTCGCCAAATGGGTCATCAACTTCGTTGCTCAGCCGATGGTCAACGCGCTGCGGCAAGCGCATTATCCTGACAAGCTGATTTTTACAGGTCCCGCCGAGTACGTGAACCTCCTCATCAAAGTTGGATTTTATCTGGGTCTGGTGATCGCGCTGCCCGTGATACTCCACCAAATCTGGCTGTTTGTCGCGCCCGGTCTCTACAAGCATGAACGCAAGGCAGTGCTTTCCTTTATTTTGTCCTCCGTTTTTCTTTTTCTGTGCGGCATTGCGTTCGCCTATTTCATCTTGCTGCCGTTCGTACTTAAGTTCCTTATCACTTTTCAGGGTCCGCAGGGCCCCTTCCAGCCGTTGATCAGCATTAGCGAGTATTTCGACCTGATTCTCATCGTCATGGTCGGACTGGGCGCGATATTCGAGCTGCCCGTCTTGATTTTCGTGCTTTCGGTTTTTGGTATTGTCACGCCGCAATGGCTCTGGAAGAATCTTCGTTACGCCATCTTGATAATCACCGTCGTGGCCGCGATTGTTACGCCCACGCCGGACGCAACCACGATGCTCGTGTTTATGGCGCCAATGCTCGCGCTGTATTTTCTCGGGATTGGCGTGTCGTACATGGTGTTCCGGAAAAAGCGGAAAGATGAAATCGCCGAACAAGGCGCGCACCAATAGAAGCGGCGGAATCATCATAACGGATGAGGAAAATGAGGTGCAAAATGGTGTACAGATGTTAGGTGGCCCTCGAATTTCATTGGCGGTTGTGGCTTTGGCGTGCGTTGCGGGATGCGGCGCCGGGGCGAATAAGTCAAATGCAAGCACGTCCGGCGGCGTCGCGGCGTCGGGCCCGGCGATAGCTCCTCAGGACAAAGCGCCTTCGCCGCAGCAAACGGGAGGCTTCGACGGCCAGCGCGCGTACGATTACACGGCGAAGCTGGTCAGCTTCGGGCCGCGCCCCTCCGGCTCGGACGCCATCAAAAAAACGCAGGGTTATATTTCTGGTGAGTTGCACGCGGACGGTTGCCAAATCGACGCGGACAATTTCAACGCTCAGACGCCCGTCGGCAACATTGCGATGAAGAATATTGTCGCCAAAGTGCCGGGTGCCGGCAAGGACGTGATTCTCCTGCTGACGCACTATGACACGAAGCGCTTGGCTGATTTCGTCGGCGCGGAGGACGGCGGCTCATCCACGGGCTTGATGCTGGAAATGGCGCGGCTCCTGTGCGGCAAAAAGCAGCCCGTTTCGATTTGGATGGCTTTTTTGGACGGCGAGGAAGCGGTAAATCCCGAGTGGGGCGACGACGACCACACGTACGGCAGCCGTCAAATGGCCGCGAATCTCGAGCTCACGGGCCAGTCCAAGAACGTCAAGGCCGTAATCCTGGTCGACATGATCGGTCAAAAGGGTCTGCACATTCCGAAAGAAAGCACGTCCACGGCGTGGCTCACCGACCTGATATGGTCGACTGCGGCGACGCTGGGCTATCAGAATGTTTTTGTCTCGCAGTCAGGACCTGTCGATGACGACCACGACCCATTTCTCGCGAAAAAAATCCCGGCCGTCGATATCATTGATCTGAACGATTATATTAACGAAGGTTACTGGCACACTCCGCAAGACACCATGGACAAAATCAGCCCAAAAAGCCTCGCAATCGTCGGCCACGTGGTTTTGGCGAGCGTCGCCGAACTCGAAAAGAAATTGTCGCGGTGACGCTGGGCACGGGATACGTAATCTTCGTCGTGATTGTGGTGAACGCCGCCGAAACTTCGGTGTTATAACTGCCATTTCCAATGAAAACAATTCATGTGCGTTCGGCGTCGTCGAGTTACCCGGTGATTTGCGGCCACGGTTCGTTCGCGCGATTGCGCAATCTCGTCGATGGCCTGCGCGGCGCCGGCGAAGTTTTTGTCCTCTCATCGCCTCGCGTCTGGAAATTCTGGGGCCGTGCCGTGATGCGCCAACTCGCGGGCGTGCCTCGCGACCGCGCCATTTTGTTTGACGACAGGGAAGTGGCGAAACGCCTCGCAACGGTCGAGGAAATTTGCCGCGAACTCGTCCGCGCGCGCGCCGATCGCCAGGCGCTCCTCGTCGCCGTGGGCGGTGGAGTGGCTGGCGACGTTACCGGTTTCGCGGCGGCGAGTTATCTGCGCGGCGTCCGAATTGTGCACGTGCCGACCACGGTCGTCGCGCAAGTTGACAGCGCCATCGGCGGAAAGACCGGCGTCGATTTGCCGGAGGGCAAGAACCTGATCGGCGCTTTTTACCCGCCTCAATTGGTGCTCGTTGATCCGGCGTTCCTGCGTACTCTGCCGCCGCGCCAATTTCGCTCTGGTTTCTATGAAGTGATTAAGTACGCCGTGATCGGCGACAAGGAACTCTTCAGATTTCTTGAGCGCAAGTTCGACGCATTGTTGCAGATGGACATGTCAGTGCTCGAATGGGTGATTGAGCGTTGCGTTCGCGCTAAAACTCAGGTCGTAGGTCGCGATGAACGCGAGTCGGGCTTGCGTCAAATTCTGAATTTCGGCCACACCATTGGCCACGCCCTCGAGTCGCTGACCGAATACAAGACATTTCTTCACGGCGAAGCCATCGGTTGGGGAATGCTGGGCGCAACGCTGATTGCCGTCGGACTCGGACGTTTGAATGAAAACGATGCGAGCCGCATCGCTTCACTCATTGTGCGCTGCGGGCCTTTACCCGCACTGCCTCAAATCTCACCGGTGGCGCTTTTGCGCGCCATTGCCGCGGACAAGAAATCGCGCGCCGGGCGTGTCCGCTGGGTACTTCCGCGAAGCGTCGGCGTCGCCGAAATCGGAGTCGATGTGCCGGAAAAGCTGGTAGCAATGGCTTGGCGCGAATCGCCGGAACTCTTTGCCAGGGCCAGGCGGAGCTTGCAGAATTGAATCGCGTCAGCGATCAAGACGATTCGGCGAATGGCATCGCTTCGCACGGCACGCGCCCGGAAGGCGCCCGCGACGAACGCGAAGCGCAGCAGCGCGTCCGCGACATGTTCAGCAAGATCGCACCGCGTTACGATTTCCTCAATCATTTCCTGTCCGGCTCGTTCGATAAGCTATGGCGGCGGCGTGCGGCAAAGAGATTCGCCCACGTTTTGCGCCGCCCTGATGCCCAAGTGCTCGATTTGTGCTGCGGCACGGGCGATTTGCTGTTTTCGCTCGAACGCGAAGCCGCGAACTCCCGCGCAAATGAATCTCAGGCGGCGCCGCAGAATTTCTTCGGCGCGGATTTTGCGCTGCCGATGTTAAAACTGGCGCAAGGCAAAAATAAGAAACGCGCAGCCTTTCTGGCGGCCGATGCCCTCGCACTGCCCTTCGCCGACGCGAGCTTCGACCTCGTCACCACGGCATTCGGGTTTCGCAACCTGGTGAACTACGAAGGCGGGTTGCGTGAAATCGCGCGCGTACTGCGCCTCTGCGGGGAACTGGGCATTCTGGAATTTTGCGAGCCGAAGAGCGGAGCAGTTGCAGCGATATATGAATTCTATTTCAGCCGTGTTCTACCAAGGGTCGGCAGAGCAATCTCAGGCAGCGGCGAAGCGTATTCCTATCTTCCGGAGTCCGTGCGGAAATTTCCTCAGCCCCAGATACTCAAAGAATGGATGGAAGCGGCTGGCTTCGCGAGCGTCCAGTTCGAACGCTGGACGTGCGGAATCGTCGCCCTCCATCGTGCGGTGAAAAGCAGCAAGTAAAAGCAGGGCGCAGTTAATAGACGAAAGTCGAAAGCAAAAAACCAAAAGCCCCCGCACGCGATCGGCGGCACGTTTCTGCGCGGCGATTCTGTTTTGACTTTTGACTATCGACTGTCAACTATCGACTGTCTTCTCCAGTCCCAGCGCGCGAATTTTGTGCAGCAATGTCTTGTACGATACGCCGAGCTGTTCCGCGGCTCGCGACTTGTTCCATTTCGATTCGCGCAAGGCTGCTTCGATCTTGAACCGCTCCACGTGCTGCACAGCGCGCTGCGCCACTTCGTCCAGCGGGCCATCCCAAAGAAAATTCTCATCCAGCATTCCACCGGGGATTTCCTTGGCGGCAGGACGCGGCAAAGGCAGTTGCAAGTCTCCCACGCTGATTTCATTCTTGTCCGCCAGAATCGCCGCGCGCTCGATACTGTTCTGCAACTCGCGCACATTTCCCGGCCATTGATAACCGCGCAGCCGCGCGCGCGATGCGTCGCTGAATTCCAGCGCGGGCTTGCGAAACTCGCGGCGGAAGCGTTCGAGAAAGTGCCCGGCCAGCAAGATAACGTCGTCCCCGCGCTCGCGCAGCGGCGGAATCGTAATGGGCACGGACGAAACACGAAAATAGAGGTCCTCGCGAAACGTTTTCTCCTCCACGGCTTCCTGAAGATTCTTGTTCGTCGCCACCAGTATGCGTACGTCCACATCAATTGCTTGCGTGCCGCCAACGCGCTCGAAGCGCCGCTCCTCCAGAACACGCAGCAGCTTGCTCTGAATCGCGAGCGGTAATTCGCCAATTTCATCCAGAAAAATCGTCCCGCGATGCGCCAATTCGAGCTTGCCGATTTTGCGCGCGCCCGCGCCGGTATACGCGCCGCGCTCGTGGCCAAAAAGCTCATTCTCGACCAGGCCTTCGGGAATCGCCGCGCAGTTCAATGCCACAAACGTGCAATCTTTCCGCCGGCTCAAATGATGCAACGCTCGGGCGAACAGCTCTTTGCCTGTGCCGCTTTCTCCCAGCAGCAGCACAGTGGAATCCGTCGGCGCGACGCGCTGGACCATTTGGCTTGCCGCCTGCATCGAAGGATGTTCCCCTACGATGCGCGGAAAGCCGTAACGCTCGGCGTACTCCTCGCGCAGCAGCAAATTTTCGCGCAGCAGCTCCTGCTGCCGCGCCCCGCGAGCGATCAGCAATTTCAAATGCTCCAAATCAACCGGCTTCTGGATGAAATCAAACGCGCCATCCTTCATCGCTGTCACGGCATCCTCGACGGACCCGTACGCCGTAATGAGAATCACAGGAATCATCGGATCGGCGCGGCGCGCCTCGCGCAGGACATCCAGGCCGGACGCGCCGGGAAGTTTCAGGTCAGTAAGGACGGTGAGATAACGTTTGTTGCGGACTTTATCGATCGCCGAAGCACCGTCGGGAGCTTCATCGACTATGTACCCGGCTCTCTCGAGAGCCTTGCGCAGCATCGCGCGCAGCTCCGGTTTATCCTCGACGAGGAGGATTGCTTCCATTGTGCCGCGCTACTCTCTCGCCCAGCCGGGGTCGCCGCCTGCTTTGCGGAGTGCATCCTCGAGCGTCGAAATGGCCTGCTGGTCGGCGTCAATCTGCTTTTGCTTATCCTCGATTGCTTTTTGCTTCTTGATGATGTCGCTGCGATCCACCGACTGCATCAGCGCCTTGGTTGGGTCGGGATAATATTGGAGCTGGAGCTGATTTGATTCGCGCTGCAGGATGGAAAGTTCATTCTGATCCTGTTGCAGTTTGTGGCGCGCATCGGCGAATTTCTTGCGCCATGTTGCTTCATCATTTTTTCCTGCGGAACTCGACTTGCCCGCTTGCGCGCTCTGCTCGGTGGAACTCGATGACGTGCTTGCCGCGTTGCCAACCACGGATACTGAGCCGGGCGTGGTCGGAATATTGTCATTCGTAAAAACAGCAGGTGGCTTCGACTCGTTCTTTTTGGCTTCGCGTGCTTTCCGCGCGGCTTCGACCAGCGGGTCAGACTTCTTGGCCGGCTGCGTTTGGGAAGTTTGAGTTTTCGACTGCGCGGACTCCTGCGCTTGGCCCGATTGCTGCGTTTGTTGCGCCACTGAGACTCGCGGCGAAGCGAAAATCACAACCAATGCAGCGAGACAAATTCCTTTTTGCATAGCCTCACCTCGGAAGCCTGGTTCGGATACCTATTTCCCCTAGTTTAGATGCGGCGGGAGCGTCAGGCAATCGGACAGGGTTGGCTCGCTACCGCAAAGGTAACCATAGGTCGAATTCCGCGCCGCCGCCGGTCTGGTTATGGGCTTCGACGCGGCCGCCGTGCTGCAACGCTATTTTCTGCACCAAAGCCAGACCCAGGCCGGTGCCTGCCGATTTAGTAGTGAAAAACGGCACGAATATCTTGTCGATATCGCCGGGCGCGATACCGGGCCCGTTGTCCCTCACCGCGATGCACAGCCAGTGTTTTCCGGCACGCCCCTCCTGCGCGCCCGCGATCACCACCTCTCGATGATGACCGTTGGAAGATGCCGCTTCCGCTGCGTTGCGCGTCAGATTCAGCAGGGCCTGGCGAAGCAAGCTGGCATCGCCGGAGATTTCGCCAAAAATGCCCTCGATCCGTATTGACGCCTCGGGAATCGCTGTACCGATCTCGTCGGCGACCTGTTCGATTACTTGAGCCACCTCAAAATCCTCCTGCGCCAGTTCGAGAGGCCGCGCGAACCTCAGAAATTCCGTCACGACGCGTGCGAGCGACCGAGTCTGGTCAAGAATCTTCTCGGCGCATTCGCCTGTCTCGGATGATGCTGCTTCGCCACGAATCATCTGCGCATAGCCCGAAATGGTCGCGAGCGCGTTCTTGAATTCGTGCGCGATTCCCGCGGACATTTCGCCCAGCGCCGCCAAATTCTCCTTCCAGCGCATCTGTTTTTGCAACGTGGCAAGTTCCGTCAGATCGCTCATCAGGCATAGTGCCCCGGCGATTTTCTGCATGGGCGCCGCAGTGGGTCCCTGTGCTACGGTATCGCGCACCGTCCGGTAGATGGGCGAAATCGTGACCCCCAGATGCCGAAGTTCCCCGGTCGGCGTAATGTGTGGCACTTCGCCGCGCTGAAAAGTCTGCCCATCACGCAAGCACGCAGTCAGCATGTCCGCGAGCGCCGAATTTTCGCCAAGAACTTCCGTGTAGCGGCGGTATTGCAATCCGCGAATATCCAGGTTTTTTTCAGCCGCGGGATTCGCCGAGCTTATCGCGCCGGTGGCGTTCACCAGCAGAAGCCCTGCGGGCATGTTGCGTGTCACCGCTTCGCTCAGCCGTTCCGTTTCCTGCGCGCGTTCCTTTTCGGTCTGATGCAGGCGCGCCAGTTCCTGTTCCTGCTCGCGGAGCCGCGCAATCACGCCTTGCATCGACGCGGTCATAAACGCCGATGGATTTTCAGCGTTGACGCGAAAGGAATCAGCGGGCCCTTTCGCATTTCGCCGGTCTTCCCGCAGCGATCGCCGGATTAAAATAAAACCGCCGATCATCACCGCGAAAATCAGCGCCACCAAAGCAAGCGTAACGACTAATTCGAAGTTGAAGTTTTGATGTGCCGGCGCGATGCCCATGGCGCGGACCTACCGCATCACGAAGAACGATTGGTACCAGGTCACAAGCGGCGTGCCAAAAAACACCACGAGCAGCCCCGCCGTTCCCAAGAACGTGCCAAAGGGAAGTTCGTAATCCGAACCTTTGCGCGAAGACAAAATGAAAATCGCACCTAGAATCGCGCCGAGCACCGAGCCGATCAGAATCGTAAGAATTGTCCGCCGCAGCCCCAGAAACGCTCCAGCCATGAGCATCATTTTCACGTCGCCGAGGCCCATGCCTTCGCGTCCGCGCAACCGGAAATATCCCTCGCCCACCAGCCACAGGAGGCCTCCGCCGACAGCCGCGCCGATCAGCGCATCCGCAAAAGAGATCACCGGCGCCGGTGGCGGAAACTCGAAAAGACGATTCGCAATCCAGAGCGCCGTCCCGTCGTCAGGACGCACGAAGAAACTGATAACCAGCCCAATCGCCAGGCCCGTGAAGTTCACCGTATCCGGCAGCAGCCGTTCGCGCCAATCGGTAAAGATCAACACCACTAGAATTGCGCAAAAAGCGGCCCATTTTATCGTCTCCACGGAATTGCCGAAGACCGCATAGCACGCCAGGAAAAGCAGGCCGGTGAGCAGTTCGACCGCCGGATAAACGGACGAGATGCGCATCTTGCATGCGCGGCATTTGCCTGCAAGAAAAAAATAACTCAGCACGGGAATATTGTCGTAGGGCTTGATTGACTTTCCGCATTTCGGGCACCGCGACGACGGCCGCACCACCGACTTGCCGTGCGGCAGCCGGCTGATGCACACGTTCAGAAAACTGCCGATAATCAGGCCGAGTACAAACGCAAATACCGCGATGAATTCTGTCGGGGGCACGATTCGACTGTGCCACAACCCCGCGCGAGCCTCAATAACGCCTACAAACCCCGTGCCCGATGCCTAACGCGCCACCCCTCAGTGTTCTCATTCCGAGGAGTGTACCTGCCGCAGGCGGGGCACGCGACGAGCTTGCCTGCCGTGGCAGGGAATCTGCTTTTTGTTTTGTCGGTCCGCATCCGCTATATTTCTAAGTTTCCGCAAATGCCCTGGCTCGAACAAACAATCCGCCGCTATGAACATCGCCGCTGGGCCGCCGAGCCTAACCGTCCCACCTTGCCCTTTGCCTGGGGCTTGGAGCACATCGGCGGCGACGTCGAGGAAAGCAATCCGCGCGAATTTCTGAATCGCTTCGTCGACGAAACGCTTGCGAATAGCGACGACTGGTTCGCCTGCGAAACACCTCTAGACTATCAACTCGACCCCACAACGAACGGTGGCCCCTGGGCCTCAGTCCTCACGTTCACCAGCACCATCTATTCGCCCTGGCAGGAAAACAATCACGTCCGCGCGCGCTTTTTCCCTGCCGGTACAATCGGCCCCGCCGTGGTAGTCCTGCCGTAGTGGAACGCAAATTACGGCGCCCACGTTAACATTTGCCGCTGGCTGAATCGCCTGGGAATCAGTGCGCTGCGCTTGAGCCTGCCTTATCACGACCATCGCGCCATACCTGGCCATCCCAAGGCTGACCACATCGTCGGCCCAAATATTGGGCTGACTCTCCAGGCCAATCGTCAGGCTGTTTGCGACGCGCGATGCTGCCTCCGATGGCTCGCTCAACGCGGTTACGGCCCTCTCGGAATTTTGGGAACCAGCCTCGGTTCGTGCATCTCCTGTATCACGGCGTCGCACGAGCCGCTGATTCGCGCCGCCGCGCTCCTGCACGTCTCTTCTTATTTTGGCGACGTGGTCGCCACCGGCCTCACCACAATTCACGTTTGGGAATCGTTGCGCGCGAAAGTCTCGCAGGAGGAACTTCGCCGCTACTGGGCGCCCATCAGCCCGATTCCGTATCTTGCGAAATTGTGCGGAACAGGCCAAAAGTTGCTCGCCATCAGCGGCCGTTACGACCCCACATTTCAAGACGAATTTTCGGAGGAGTTTTTCTCGACCGCGGCTGCGAATGAAGTTTCCTGCAAGTCCCTGCGATTGCCGTGCGGACACTATTCGCTCGGCGAAGCCCCATTCAATTGGATCGCCGGCTGGCGCTTCGGCAAATTCCTGCAGAAAAATCTGAAGTAAGCCGTTTCGCTGCGCTGCGTTGGAAAAATGGTGCGCGCGGATCTTTTCGCGTCACCGAAGTACATTTTGAAACTCGCCCTTCGCGACAAGTTGCGCCACCGCCGCAATATCCGGAGCGAGCGCGCGGTCTTTGTCAACTACGCGCGAAACAGTCCGCACGAGCGCGTACGCCTTGCGCGCCTCGACGCCCGTTTGCAGCGGCGCTTGAAAATCGATTCCCTGGCACGCGGCCAACAGCTCGATGGCGACGACGTTGCGCAGCGCGTCCAGCATCCGTTGCAGCCGCCGCGACGCGCTCATTCCCATCGACACATAATCTTCCTGGTCGCCCGACGTGGGAATGGAATCCACCGAATGCGGAGTCGCCAGCGCCTTCAACTCGCTCGCCAGCGCGGCAGCCACCACCTGCGCAATCATGAATCCCGAATTCAAGCCCGGGTCCGCCGTCAAAAATGGAGGCAACAGGCTCGTGTGAGGATTGGTCATGTGCTCGATGCGTCGCTCAGAAATTCCCGCGAGCGTCGCCAGCGCAATGGCGATTTGGTCCGCGGCCATGGCCAGCGGTTGCCCGTGAAAATTCCCCCCGCTGATCACTTCGCCCGAGTCTGCGAACACCAGCGGATTGTCCGTTGCGCTGTTGAGTTCAATCGACAGAGTCGTCTTCGCTTGCGACAGGGAGTCGCGCACTGCTCCGTGAACTTGCGGCGTGCAGCGCAGGCTGTACGCGTCCTGAACGCGCGCGTCTTTTTTGGCTGAACGATGAGACTCGCGAATTTCGCTCCCGCGATTCAGCCGCGTCAAATTCCGCGCGCTTGCCGTTTGCCCTGGATACGGACGAATCCGCGAAATGCGTTCGTCGAAAGCCGCGGGACTCCCGCGCAGCGCATCAAGCGAAAGCGCGGCGGCAACGTCCGCTGTGTCGATCAGAATCTCAGCGTCGTGAATTGCCAGCGCCAGCAGCGCCAGCATTCCTTGCGTGCCGTTCAGCAACGCGAGGCCCTCTTTCGCTTCCAGCTCCAGCGGGGCAATCTCCGCCCGTTGCAACGCATCGCCGCCGGATAGCTTTGTGCCCTTGAAAATTGCCTCGCCTTCGCCAATCGCCGCCAAAGCCAGATGCGCCAGCGGCGCTAGGTCGCCCGAAGCGCCCACCGATCCCTGCGAAGGAATCACCGGCAACACGCCGCGATTGAGCATCGCGAGCAGCGTTTCCACCACCACCGGGCGAACACCGCTGAATCCTTTCGCCAGCGCATTGGCGCGCAGCAGAATCATCGCGCGCGTTTCATCTTCCGCCAGCGGCGTGCCGACTCCGCACGCATGGCTGCGCACCAAATTAAATTGCAGCTCGCGAATCTGCTCCGGCTGGATGCGCACGGTCGCAAGAGCGCCGAAGCCCGTGTTGATTCCGTACGCAGCGACGTCACCTGTGGAGAGCCTCTCTACGACGGTTCGCGACGCCTCCATCCGCGTCCGCGCTTCCGGTGCCAGCGTCACTTCAAAACCTTCGAAAACAATTTGATAAAGCTGTCCCAGCGTCAGGTCGTTTCCGGAAAGCGTGAGCGATTTCTTCATGATCGATGCGCGCTTTCCGCGCCCACGGAATCGGCCGCATGCGTCAACGGAAAATACCGCCGGTACTTTTCCGGCAAGCTCTTCGGCCTGCCGTGCCGGTCGCAAATCACGTGAAGCGTTTCGCCGGTCGCAATCAGTATCCCGTACGCCTCGTTCAAAACTTCATACGCAAAAGTGATTGTCCGGCGGCGCGATTGCGTCACCGTGGTGCGAATTCGCAGCACGTCGTCGAACTTCGCCGGATGCTTGTACGTGCAGCTCGCTTTTGCCACTACGACGAAACTGTCGTCCTCGATTTCCATTTTCTTATAGCTGAATCCCAGTTGGCGCATCATTTCGACGCGCGCCACCTCGAACCAGACGAAGAAATTCGCATAGTAGACCACTCCCATCTGGTCCGTTTCCGCGTACCGCACGCGAACCGTGGTCTCGCCGGAGACGGTCATAGGCCGCGCCATTCAGGTTTTCGCTTTTCCAAAAACGACGCCAAGCCTTCGCGAAAATCTTCCGTGCGTCGAATCTCCGCGCTCTCGCGAATCGCGATAGCCAGGTCGCGCTCAATTTCTTTTTCATTCCAGCGCAAAATCATCCGTTTCGTCAGGCGCAGGCTCGTTGGACTCGAAGCAATCAGCGATTGCGCCAGCTCCCGCGCCGATTCCATCAGTTTTTCTTGCGGCACTAATTGCGTCACCAGGCCCAGACGACGAGCTTCCGCGGCGTCGAATATTTTCCCGGTCAGCAGAAGCTCGCGCGTAATCTTTTCTCCCACCTGTCGCAAGAGAAAAACCGAAACCACCGCCGGAAGGAATCCGATGCGCGCCTCTGTATAACCAAATTTCGCCTCCGGCACGGCGAGCGTAAAATCGGCGAGCGTCGCGAGTCCCGTTCCGCCCGCGATGGCCGCGCCATTCACCGCGGCGATCAGCGGTTTTGGAAAACTGTAAACGCGATGGAACATTTTGCCCATCCGCTCCGCGTCCGCGACGTGCTGTTCGTGCGTTTGCGTCGCAAGTTCGCGCAGCGCCTCCAAATCCATCCCCGCGCAAAAGGCTTTGCCGGCGCCGGTGAGAATCACGACGCGCGCCGGCCCGCGCTCCGCTTCATCGAACGCGCCTAACAGATCGTCAATCATCGCCGGCGATATCGCATTGCGTTTATCGGGACGGTTCAGCGTAATGGTCGCGACTTCGCCATCCACTTCGAGTATGAGAGTCGTGTAGCTCATGGTTTATTTTAGTTTGGTTTCGGCGCGTCCGCTTCGTGCGCATACGTTTCGCGAATCTGGCCCGTCAGAGCGCACGCGACGGCCAGCGACTTTGCGTCGATTCCAGTTTGCACGCCGCGCGCGGCCAGCGTCGTCAGCACAGCTTCCGTCGGAATGTTCCCGACCAAATCGTCTCCCGCAAATGGGCATCCGCCGAGTCCTGTCAATGCGCCATCGAATCGCCGGCATCCCGCTTCGTATGCAGCCAGAATTTTTTCCGCCGCAGCGTCCGGACGGCTGTGCAGATGCACTCCCAACTCCACGCCCGCAACGCAGCTTTTCGCCGCGCGATAAAGCGACGCCACGTCATCCGGAGACGCTTTACCAACCGTGTCGGCCAGCGAAACTGTGCGCAGTCCGATATCCTTCAGCCACACGAGAGCGTCTTCCACAATCTCTGCTCCCCACGGCTCATCGTAAGGATTCCCAAACGCCATCGATATATACACCACGAGTTTCCGCCCCGCTTCTTCCGTTCGCCGGTGCAGTTTTTCCACCAACGCGCGCGATTCCGCGCGAGACATATTCGCATTTGCGCGCCGAAAATACGCTGAGATCGAGTAAGGATATCCAATCGTCGTCACGCCCGGAGTCGTCAGCGCGCGCTCCAGCCCTTTTTCATTCACGACGATGCCGATGATTTCCGGCGGCGTCATGTCAGCAGGGAACTGTTTCGCGAGTTCCGCCATCACCTGCTCGCTATCGGCCATCTGCGGCACATACTTTGGCGACACAAAACTCACGGCATCAATATGCCGGAAGCCAAGCGCGATCAGCCTTCCCAGATATTCGATTTTTGCCTGCGTCGGAAGAATTTGTGGCAGCCCCTGCCACGCATCCCGCGGACATTCAATAATCGACGCCGATTCCATTAAGTCTGCAAAACCCCTGTCTTAAATTCCGCGATCACCGGATTCAACGCCGCCGCTTCGAGCGCCTCAATAATCGCGTCGCGCGTGTGCGCGGGATCGATAATGGCGTCCACCCACAATCGCGCGGCGGCGTAGCGCGGGTCCGTCTGATGCTCGTACGTCGCGCGAATCGACTCGAAAAGCTCCTTTTTGTCTTTCTCCGTAATCTTTTTTCCTGCGCGCTCCAGTTGCTTTATTTTGATTTCGACCAGCGTTCCCGCTGCTGATTCTCCCGCCATCACGGCGTAACGCGCCGTCGGCCAAGCAAAAATAAAGCGCGGATCGTAAGCCTTCCCGCACATCGCGTAATGCCCGGCGCCGAAACTGCCGCCGCAAATCACGGAAATCTTCGGCACCACACTGTTGGCCACCGCGTTCACCATTTTTGCGCCCGCGCGAATGATTCCGCTCCATTCGGCCTCTTTACCCACCATGAATCCGTTCACGTCGTGAAGGAAAATCAGCGGAATCAGATTTTGATTGCAGTCCAGAATAAACCGCGCCGCCTTATCCGCCGATTCGGTGTAAATCACGCCGCCGAATTCCATTCTTCGCTCGCCGGTGCCTGCCGCCGCGATTCGCACATGCATTTTCTGATTCGCCACGATCCCGACGGCCCAGCCGCCGACGCGCGCAAATCCGCACAGCACGGTTTGACCGTATTCCGCGCGATATTCCTCCCAGCGACTACCGTCGACGATTCGCGCAATAATTTCGCGCATGTCGTATTGCTTCGCGGGATCCGAAGAAAAAATCCCATAGATTTCCTCGGACGGATATTTCGGCGGCTCTGCCTTCTGATGATCAAACGGCGCGTGCTGCCGGTGGCCCATTTTGTCCACCAACGCGCGAATGCGAGCGATGCACGAATCATCGTCCGCCTCGCGAAAATCGACCGTGCCACTGATCTGCGCGTGGACTTTCGCTCCTCCCAATTCTTCCGCGGAAGTTTTCTGTCCGATCGCTGCTTGCACCAGAGCCGGACCTGCCAGGAAAAGTCCGCTGCCTTCTGTCATCAATATGTGGTCGCACATCACCGGCAAATACGCGCCGCCCGCCACGCAAATTCCCATGATGGCCGTCAGCTGCGGAATTCCCATCGCCGACATCACTGCGTTATTGCGAAACACGCGCCCAAAATCATCCGTGTCCGGAAAAACATCCTCCTGTAGCGGAAGAAAAACGCCCGCCGAGTCCACCAGATAAATTGTCGGAATATGATTTTCGATGGCGATATTCTGCGCGCGGATCACTTTTTTCGCCGTCATCGGGAAAAACGCGCCGGCTTTCACCGTGGCGTCGTTCGCGATGATCATCATTTGCCGCCCCGCAATGCGAGCCAGTCCCGTGACCGTGCCTGCAGCGGGCGCGCCGCCCCATTCTTCGTACATTTCGTAAGCGGCGTAGAGACCCAACTCGAAAAAGTGGCTGCCCGGATCGATAAGCTTGTCGATGCGTTCGCGCGCCGTCAGCCGGCCTTTCTTGTGTTGCGACTCGATCGCTTTCGCGCCGCCGCCCTCGCGAATCTTCTCCTCTTCGTTTTTGATTTCCGTCAACAGGTCAACGATGGCGCGGCGATTCTTCTCGAAATCGACAGGCTTGGTTTTAATGTGGGTTTCAATCACTGAGTTGTTCACGCGGCGTCAAACTTTCTGCGGCTTAGCGGTGAAGCGCTTGCGAATGAAATCGACAATGTCCTGCGTCGACGTGCCGGGGAGAAAAATCTCCGCGATGCCCGCTTTCTTCAACGCGGGAATGTCCGCCTCGGGAATAATTCCGCCGATCAGGACGGTCACATCCGTCATGCCCTTCTCACGCAGCAACTCCATCAACCGCGGGCACAATGCGTTGTGCGCACCGGAAAGAATCGAAAGCCCGATCACGTCCACATCTTCCTGCGCCGCCGCCGACGCGATCATTTCCGGCGTCTGCCGCAGGCCCGTGTAAATCACTTCCATGCCCGCGTCGCGCAGCGCGCGCGCAATGATTTTCGCGCCGCGGTCGTGCCCGTCCAGCCCCGGCTTGGCAATCAGCACGCGTATCTTTTTCTCAGTCATTCGCGCTGAAAGCATACTTCAATTCGTTGCATTTTGTGTAGCGCAGAACAACTCCCGCGTGCCGAATCATTTCGCAAGGCCTTCCATGAAGCTCGCCAAGACAGAATTGAAGTGTTCCGCGTCATCCACGAACAAGGCATGCCCCGCGCCGCGAAAAACCTCCAGCCGCGAGCCCTTGACACTCCGCTGAATGCGCGCCTGCGCCTCGGCGCTCATATACGGCGAATCGGCGTAGCAAAACAGCGCGGGCTTATCTATCTTCGCCGCGGCGGAACGATAGTCCGCGGCGAATTTGCCAAGCAGCAACGCCACAGCCGTGTCCGTCGGAACCTTTAGCGAAGCATCAATCACGCGCTGCACGTAGCCTTCCGGTTGCGGTCTCTTAAAAAACACCGTGCGAATAAAATCAGACGTGGTTTTCTGCCGGTCGGTAGGAATCTTGTCCATGAAAAGCAGGTCGCTTTTACCGTCGCCCGGCGCGAGCCCGCCGAAGTTGTCATCCACGAACACGAGGCCGGCAATGTCTTTCGTGCCGAACTGATCTACATAAGCCGCGACTTCCGTAACCGCCATCGACCAGCCCACCAGGACCACCGGCGCCAGATGAAGTTGGTCGACGACCGCCTTAATGTCGCGAGCGCGCGCCGCCGGATAGAGGCCTTCGCCCGTTTGCGAAGATTCGCCCTGGCAACGTGGATCCATGGCTACCACGCGATAATTGTTCGAAAAATAGTCGATTTGCTTTTGCCAAATCCACGCCGGCATCGTCCAGCCCGGGACAAAAAGTATCGACGGAATTCTTTGCGGTTCCAGCACCACCTCGCCCATGGGCCTCTTGCTGATTACAGGCTTGAGCCCTGTCTGACGGCCCCTCCCCGCCTCAAGGTAGTGAATTGTCGCTCCGTCGGACGTCGTGATGAACCCGTCCTCGACTCGTGCAGCTTGAGAACCTGGCGCCAACGCCACGAACACGAAGAAAACGGCCAGCAGGGAAGCGGTTCTCGCAAGTTGGGGGCGAAAACAAAACTTCGACTGGAACACGTGTCACCTCCGGCTAACCTTACCTTAGATGCCGGTTATGATGCGTCGAACAATTGAAAGGAGCAAGGGAACTAAGTGACGGCGACTTCTTCGTATACGCCGAAGACGGCGCGGAGGGCGTCGCAAATTTCGCCCAGGGTTGCATAGGCTTTCACGGCGTCGTAAATGTGCGGCATCATGTTTTCGTCGCCTTCCGCTGCTTTGCGGAGAGCCTTCAGCCGGCGCTCGACTTCCGCGCTCGACCGTTCCGCGCGCAACTTGTTCAACCGTTCCGCCTGCCGGTGCGCGACACTCTCGTCGATTTGCAAAGTATCGATGGGTTTTTCGTCAGCGATAAAATCGTTCACGCCCACGATGATTTTTTC
>JBOGNJ010000224.1:0-8434 GCA_050746905.1 Candidatus Acidiferrales bacterium | reverse complement strand
GGACGACGCCGACGGCCTGTCGCGTGAGGTTTAGCGGAAACGATGCGTAGGGCGCGCGGAGATGGAAGATGACGGTGTAGGGATCGGGCGCGGTGATGGAGTCGACGAGTTGGTACGCGCCGCGTTTCGGGGTCTTGATGGCGCCGGAAATGATGGAGTCGAAAGTGAACTTCACATCGGCGGAAGTGAGCGGCTGGCCGTTGGAGAATTTTACGTCGTGGCGAAGATGGAAGACGTAAGTTTGCGCGTCGGGCATTTCCCATTTTTCGGCAAGGTCGGGAGCGAGATCGAGATGGTCGTCGCGCTGGAGGAGGCTGTCGAAGATGAGGAAGTCGAGATGCTCGGAGAAGGCGTCGGTGCCGATGCGCGGGTCGAGATTGGTGGGCATGGATTCGAGGAGGAAGTTGAGACTGGAGGAGTCGTTTGGTGATTTGCGCGAGGAACAACCGGAGATGAGAAGGATGAGAGCAATGATCGCGAAGGCAAGACGAGAGGCCTTCAGGGGTTGAAACCCCTGAGAAAGTCGGCGAGCAATGTCGCAGCTAAAGCTGCGACCCCCTAAAAAAGCCACAGAGTCTCCAAAGGCGAGACTCTGCGCTACCAGAAGCCTAGCGGGCGTGGACATAGGAGATTTTTCCCATGATGGAGGGATGTTTTGCGCCAGTGGCGGTGGGGAGATTGTTGGCGTGCTGATGGAAGGCTTCGTAGGCGAGGATGGCGAAGGCGAAGGCTTCTTTGGCGTCGCTTGGTACGCCGAATTCATCAGCGGAAATAATTTCCAGCGAGGGCAGCAAGGCAACGAGATAGGCGACGAGCAACGGATTGCGCGCACCGCCTCCGGAAATGATGAGGTCGTCGACGCGAGCGCGAGGGAAGATAAAATTCTTGAAGGCTCGCGCGATGGAGACGGCGGTGAATGCGGTGGCGGTGTGAATTAAATCGGCGGGACGCAAGCGGCGGCGTTTGGCAATGGTGATGAGATGCGCGATGTAGGAAGCGCCAAATTCTTCGCGGCCGGCGGTTTTCGGTGGCGGCATGCGGAAGAAGGGATGCGCGAGCAATTCGTTCAACAATTCAGGGAGAAGATGGCCGCGGCGGGCGAGTTGCGCGTCGCGATCGTATCGAAGGCGGCCGCGAGTGAAATGCGCGGCGAGCGCGTCAATGATCATGTTGCCGGGGCCGGTGTCGAAGGCGAAGACTTTTTTCGGCGGCGCGGCGGCGGGCAGGACGGTGAGGTTGGCGATGCCGCCGATATTCAAGGCGACGCGTCCGCGACGAGAATCACGATAAAGAAGATAGTCGACGAAAGGGACGAGGGGAGCGCCCTGGCCTCCGGCGGCGATGTCCGCGGGGCGAAAATCGGCGATGGTGGTGATGCCGGTGCGTTCGGCGATGATGGCAGGCTCGGCGAGTTGGAGAGTGGAGGCGACGCGAGCGCCGAGGAACGGGGACGGCGCGCCTTGATGGTAGAGCGTCTGGCCGTGCGAGCCGATAAGGGCGATGCGATGTGGCGCGATGCGGAATTTGCGGCAAGCGCGCAAGGCGGCGTTGGCAAACAATTCGCCGAGGCGAAAATTTAGCTGGCTGAGTTCGCGCGTGGTGGTTGTGGCGCCGTTGGAGATGCTGAGGACGGTGTCGCGAACGGCGGGTGGGTAAGGAAACGCGGCGAAATTTTCGAGGCGCGCGCGCGGAGCAGCGGGAGGGCCGGAAATGCGGACGAGCGCGACGTCGATGCCGTCGGCGGAAGTGCCGGACATCAGGCCGAGGACGAGCATGGCGCGAGAAGGTTTAGAACCGTGCCTCATAAATCCCTCATTGCCGTGCACGACCTGCCCTCAGGGGCTAAAGCCCTTATAAAGATTGCACTTTTCGGCACGGCCCTTCGTTCCTCAGGGTGAACTAAAGCCGTGCCTCGACGCGGGCCAGTCATGAGATGCCTTCTCGTCACGAAAGCTGCTTCTTGAGCGCGTCGAGGAGATTGAGCGCTTCGAGAGGTTTCAGGTTGTCGAGGTCGGCGCGACGAAGGGCGTCGAGGACTTCCTGGTCAACAGCGGCGAACATTACGGGTTGCGGCGGAGGCGCGGCGCCGGGGGAAAGCTCTTCGGTGAGCTTGTGTTCGCTTTTTTCGTGCTCGGCGAGGACTTCGCGGGCGCGTTCGATGACGGGAGCGGGAAGGCCAGCGAGGCGCGCGACTTCGATGCCGTAGCTTTTGTCGGCGGTGCCGGGCTCGACGCGTCGGAGGAAAATGATTTCGTTTCCGGCTTCACGAACGGAGACGTGCACGTTCTTCACACCGGGAAGCAGGCGTTCGAGCTCGGTGAGTTCGTGATAATGCGTGGCGAAGAGCGTGCGCGGGCGCGCATTCTCGTGGAGATATTCGACGACGGCCCAGGCGATGGAGAGGCCGTCAAACGTGGCCGTGCCGCGGCCGACTTCGTCAAGAAGAACGAGGCTGGCACTCGTGGCGGTGTTGAGGATGGCGGCGACTTCGCTCATCTCGACAAGGAAAGTGGAGCGACCGCGCGCCAGATTGTCGGAAGCGCCGATGCGCGTGAAAATGCGGTCAACGAGCGGGAGCCGAGCTTCGGCGGCGGGAACGAAGCAGCCGATTTGCGCCATGATGACGATGAGAGCGGCTTGCCGAAGATACGTGGATTTGCCGCCCATGTTGGGGCCGGTGATGATGAGGATGGGTTGAGCAACATCGTCGAGATAAAGATCGTTGGGGACGAAGCGTTCGCCGCGGGATTCGAGAAGCGTTTCGATGACGGGATGGCGTCCGGCGGCAATGAGCAATTCGCCGCGGGATTTTGGACGCGCAGCGTCATTGCCGCAAGCCGTCTGATGAATCCCTTGCTGCCCTGTGCGCTCGACATCAGGGGCTAAAGCCCCGGTAAGAACTGTGCTTTTCGGCACGGCTGAAGCCGTGCCCTGACGCAACTCATCGATGAGAGGGCTAGTAGGGTTATCGATTGCGCGGCCAGGATCGGATTCGGTGAATGCGGGGCGCGAATAATTGCGCTCGGTGGCGAGACGGGCGAAATTCGCGAGGACGTCGAGTTGCGCGATGGTGGAAGACGTTTGGCGAAGGCGCGAGGCTTGCGCGGCGATGGATTCACGAATTTCGCGATAGAGGCGGCGTTCGATTTCAAGAATGCGCTCGTCGGCGTCGAGGACTTTGCGTTCGTAATCTTTCAGCTCGGGCGAAGTGAAACGCTCGGCGTTGACGAGGGTCTGCTTGCGTTCGTAATCGGGCGGCGCGAGATGGAGGTTCGATTTCGAGATTTCGATGTAATAGCCGAAGACGGAATTGAAGCGAATTTTGAGCGAGCCTATACCCGTGCGTTTTCGTTCGCGTTCTTCCATTGCGGCGATGATTTGCTTGGACGATTTGCTGAGGGAACGCAACTCGTCGAGTTCGGCGTTATAGCCGGAGCAGATGATGCCGGGCTCGGTGGGTTGGGCGGGAGGATCTTCGGCGATGGCGCTCGAAATCATGTCGCGAACGTCGCCGAGCTCGTCGAGCTGCTTGTGAAGGGCCGTGAGACGCGCGGAGGTGAAACGCGAGAGGAATCCACGCAGCAAAGGAACGGTGACAAGCGAGCGGCGAAGGGCTTGGAGGTCGCGCGGAGTGGCGGTACCGAGAGTGACGCGGCTGGTTAGGCGTTCGAGGTCGAAAATCTGATCGAGGTCGCGGCGAATTTCTTCGCGGACGACTGTGGCGGATTTTAGCTCGGCGACGGCGTCGAGACGCGCGGAGATTTCGTCGAGCGAGATGGAAGGGCGCAGAATCCAGGAGCGGAGAAGTCGCACGCCCATGCCTGTGGCGGTGCCGTCGAGCGAGGCGAGGAGCGTTGAGGAATCGTCGTCGCCGATGCTGGGAGACACGAGTTCGAGGTTGCGAACGGTGACGTGGTCGAGGACCAGCGCGTCCTGCTGCTCGTAGTAAACGATGCGGTCGAGATGCTCGAGGCCGCGGCCGGCGGGACGAAGCTGCATGGACGCGGTGCCGTTGCCGGAATCGGTGGCGGAGATGGCGGAGGTTTCGCGCAAATAGTGGAGCAGGCCTCCAGCGGCGGAAATGGCTTGCGCGTGGCCGGAAAGGCCGAAGCCATCGAGCGTGGCGACGCGGAATTGTTCGCTGAGGATGCGCTCGGAATAGGAGGATTCGAAGGCCCATTCGTCGAGACGAGTTTCGGTGGCGCCGAGACCGTCAAGTTCGGAAGCGGCGGCGCGCGCGAAAAGAGTCGTTTGTTGCGGGAGCAGCACTTCGCGAGGGCGGAGGATTTCGAGTTCGTCGCGAAGGCGCGTTTCGGCGGCGGGCCCGGTGAATTCGGTGGCGCGAAATTCTCCGGTGGAGAATTCGACGAAGGCGAGGCCCACGGCGTTGCTGCTGCCGTTGTTACTGCGCGCGACGGCGGCGAGATAATTGTTCTCGCGGGTTTCGAGGAAAGGCGAGCCGGTGGCGGTGCCGGGAGTGAGGACGCGAATGACTTCGCGGCGGACGAGTTTCTTGGTGCGCGAGGGATCTTCCATCTGTTCGCAGATGGCGACTTTGTGTCCGGCGCGAATGAGGCGCGCGATGTAGTTTTCGGCGGCGTGATGGGGGACGCCGCACATCGGAATGGCCTGGCCCTTTTCGCGGTTGCGCGAAGTGAGCGTGATTTGGAGTTCGCGCGAGGCAGCGACGGCGTCCTCGAAGAAAAGTTCGTAGAAATCGCCGAGGCGGAAAAGGAGAAGGGCGTGGGGATGTTGCCGCTTGATGGCATGATATTGCTGCATCAGCGGCGTGGTCGGTTCGGTCATGCGGGAGCCATTTTGGGTTGGGGAACGAGATGATTATCGCGGGTGAAGCAGAGTTTGGCAACAACGACATAACCACGACTGCCTGCGATGCGGCGAAATCGCACAGGCTAAAGCCTGTGCCACAGAGAACCGGGAGCCATTTGGTCGGAGAACGATAGTATTCAGTACTGCAAAGCACGAAGCTCCCGGCGGACACTGCGAGAGGGCGATGGCGAAGAAGAGGGAAGTTGAAATAAAGCTGCGGGTTGAAGGTTTGGCTGGGCTGCTCGCGAAGCTGCGGGAGCTTGGAGCCGAATGCGAGGGCACCGTCTACGAGGAAAACACGCTGTACGATACGAGCACGCGCGAGTTTCAAAAGATGCAGGCGATCCTCAGGATACGTCGAGAGAGGCAGGCGCGGAGGCCGGGGAAGATCCGCAAGCGGGGGAGGAATGCCAACGGGGGCGGAGGGTTGATTACGTACAAGGGGATGGTGAGCGGGAAGAAGGGTTCGGGCGGGGGGAAGTACAAAGAGCGCGAGGAGATTGAGTACCGGGTGAAGAATGCCGGGCGGATACAGAAACTATTTGGGCGGTTGGGGCTGCGGTCGTGGTTCCGATATGAAAAGTACCGCACGAAATACCGGTTGAAGAGGTTCCCAGAGCTGCATTTGGACTTGGACGAGACGCCGATTGGGACGTTTTTGGAACTGGAAGGCGGCAAGAAGGAGATCGATGGGGCGGCGCGGGAGCTGGGCTATAGCGACAAGGGCTACATTGTGGCTTCGTATTTTGAGTTGTATTTGGAGGAGTGCGAACGCCGAGGGACAAGGCGGAGAGACATGCTCTTCAAAAGGCAAAATAATGATTAGCTTGTGCAGTCTTCGCTTGACAAAGTTTGCAAGTGCTTTTAACAAGGAACCGAGATGAATCGCACCGAGTTGGAGCGTTCGTCCAATCAGGATCCGGGGAGTCGATGCCTGCCTGAGCCAAGAAGGAGGGCTCGGGTGGGGGTCGCCAAGCGTGGCGTGTCCGGGGAGTGTCCGGCGGCGCAGCTTGAGGCCAAGGAGGCCGAAGCCGACCAGGGGTAATTCCGCGGGAGCCGATTCTCCGCCCGTGGTCGGAAGCGAGTCCGGCCGCGGGTATTTTTTTGCCCGCGCGAATCAGGAGGAGTAAGCCATGTTGCACGCGACTGAACTATTGGGGTCTGAAGCGTATGACGCGCAAGGGAACTTCCTGGGGCGGGTGAAGGAGTTCTACCTGGAACCGGCAGACCAAGGGAACCGGGTGAGCCGAGTGCTGTTGACGCGCGGTAAGTATCAGCCTCTGCTGGCGAGGTACGACCAGATCGGGTTCGTGGCCCCGGGGACGATGCGGCTGATCGTGGGAGAAAAGGAACTGGAGCATTATCAGCCGAACGAATCGTGGTTGGCGGTTGGGAAGGACCTGCTGGACCAGCAGATTATTGATACGCACGGGAGGAAGGTGGTGCGTGTCAACGACGTAGATTTGACGGAGCAGCGCACGGATGGCAACGTGGAGCTGCGCGTTACGCGGGTGGACGTGGGGTTGACGGGCGCGGTGGGGCGGTTGCTGCAAGGGGTAGCATCTCCCGCGCTGATCCGGCGAATTCAGGCGAAATTGCCACCGAAGATGATCCCGTGGGAGTTCGTTAACTTGATTGAGCCGGACCCGTTGCGGCGAGTGAAGTTGCGGCTGACGAGTTCGAAGCTGACGAAGATGCATCCTGCCGATTTAGCGGAATTGATGGAAGAGCTTTCGCCGGATGAAAGAAGCTCGGTGATCGCGACGCTGGATGAAGCTTCGGCGGCGGAGGTGATTGCCGAACTCGACAAACGGCTGAAGACGCAGTTGGTGGAGAGGCTCGAGCCGGGAAGAGCCGCGGACATTTTGGAGGAAATGCCTCCGGACGACGCGGCGGATTTGTTGGCGGATTTGCCTCCGGAAACGTCCCGCGAACTGCTGAAGGAGATGCCGAAGCGCGAAGCGGAAGAAGTGAAAGGCCTGCTGCAATTCGAGGGAAATACGGCGGGCGGGATGATGACGACGGAAGTAGTGCAGGTGGGCGAAGACGCGACGCGTGGCGAAGTGGTGGATTACATACGGTTCCACGACGTGCCGCTCGACCAGCTCGACACGGTGATTTTGATCGATACGCACGCCGTGTTCGTGGGGACAGTTTCCGTCACGCGGCTCATGCTGGCGGAAAAGGACCAGCGCATGGCGGCGCTGGTGAGCGATCCGCTAGTGTCGGTGGAACCGGAAACGGATGAAAAAGAGGTATTCGAGCTTTTCGACAAGTACAATCTGCGAAGTTTGACCGTAGTGAATACGGAGCAGCAACCGATTGGCGCGATTACGGTGGATGACATCGTGAGCCGGATGCACGCGAAGCTGAAATAGACGCTCAATCATGAACTGGACTGCCATCAGCGGACGACTGGACGCCTGGCGCACCCGGGGCGCGAACGCGCGCCGGCAGAGCCGGCACTGGCAGAAGAGACTGGCGCTGTTTCTGGCGGTTGTGGGGCCGGGGCTGATTACGTCGAACGTTGATAATGACGCGGGCGGAATCTACACCTACTCGGTGGTGGGAGCGCAATTCGGCTATGCGATGCTGTGGTCGCTGATTCCGATTGCGATTGCGCTGTACGTCAGCGAAGAAATGTGCGCGCGGATGGGCGTGGTCACGGGCAAGGGGCTTTCGGACCTGATCCGCGAGGAGTTTGGATTCCGTTCGACATTTTTCGTGATGGTGGCGGGGCTGGCGGTGGATTTGGCGAACACGGTGGCGGAATTCGCGGGAGTGGCGGCGGCGATGCAGATTTTCGGAGTGACGAAGTACATCGCCGTGCCGATTGCCGCGATTCTGGTCTGGATCATGGTGATACGCGGGACTTACCGGCAAGTGGAAAAGATATTTCTGGTGGCATGCGTCTTTTATGTGTCATACGTCGCGTCGGCGTTTCTGGCGAAGCCCGACTGGCTGCTGGCGGGCCGTTCGCTGGTGGTTCCCAATATTCATGCGAACGGGGCCTACCTGCTGATGCTCACAGGGCTGATTGGGACAAGCATCGCGCCGTGGCAATTTTTTTATTTGCAGGCGGGATACGTGGAGAAGCGCGTGGGTCCTCGGCAGTATAAACACGCGCGCATGGACGTGCTGGTGGGGAGCATCAGCTGCATGGCGATCGTGTTTTTCATCATCGTGTGCACGGCGGCAACTCTACATGCCACGGGGCACACGCACATCGCCGACGCGGCGGACGCGGCGAAGGCGCTGACACCGCTGGCGGGGAAATTCGCGGCGGGACTGTTTGCGTTTGGGCTGCTGAACGCGTCGCTATTTGCCGCGTCGATTTTGCCGCTTTCGACGGCGCATGTGATTTGCGAAGGACTGGGATTCGAGGCGGGAATGGATCATAAGTTTCGTGATGCGCAGATTTTTTACGGGTTGTACACGGCGCTGATTGTGGCCGGGGCTGGAATTATCCTGCTGCCGAAAGCACCGCTGGTGAAAATCTTGATATTGTCGCAGGTGGGCAATGGGATATGGCTGCCGATCGTGCTGGTGTTCATTTTGCTGCTGGTGAACCGGAAGAGCTTGATGGGCGAGCATGTGAATGGAA
>JBOGNJ010000223.1:0-14247 GCA_050746905.1 Candidatus Acidiferrales bacterium | reverse complement strand
CGGTTCGAGGGATGAAGCGAGGCGAGGTGCGGTTCGAGAGTATAGGCATCGGCTAGAGTGGTGAAAACAGTGACGAGTGACGGCGAGCGATTTACATAGGTTCGAGCGTTAGGCCTCGATATATCTCTTCGAATGTTGGGGTCTGCCTTAAGTCTGAAGCCAACTTGTATCTGACGAATTTAATTCGCGTATCGGGCGCTTCGCGGGTTTGCTTCCCAAAGTCGGTAGCGATGAGAATCCCCATCGGACACTCTCGCCCGATTTCGTCCATGTAGCCTCGCAGCTGAAGTAGGTCATCCGGTTGTCCGCGATTTACCTTCACCTCGATGGGGATTTTCATTGCCGTTCCTAACGGCACGCGTTGTTTCAGGAGAAGGTCGACGTGACCCTGCGGGAAGGCTTTCTCGCCGAGGATTTCTAGCGCGTCGTCTTGTAGTTCCGTTATTCCAAGCCGAGCCAAGAGCTTTGCGAGATTACCCTGTGATGCTAAATGTCGCCGGATCGCGGATTGCAGAATTGTCTCCATGAATCGACAGGTCTCTGGAGGACTAGCAAGACCGAGAGTCCGCGTGAAGCGTAATACGAATGTCGAGTACTGTGGCATCGAGAGTTCGAGCGATGGGCGCTCCGCAGGAGTTCCCATTTCTGAAACGCTTTGGAGGGTAGTTTGGTCAGCCTGGAAATGCGTTTTCCGATATCCTCCTCGCAAAAGCAAATTCTCGGCGACATACGCAAATTCGCTGCGTACGAGAGCCTCGGTAAATGCGCGAACGGGCTGCAGGTCAAGTCTGAACGGAAATGAATAGGTCCGTCCAGACTCTTTGAAGGTTAGGGGCTTCCACGGCGGCAAGCGTTCCGCATCTCTTATTGCTTCTCGCTTGCTTACCCGATAGAGGTTGTGGGCTTGCGCCCCATAAAGAAATGATACGAAGTCTCCCGGCTCGATTTCGCAGAAGGTCCACGCGCCACTTCCGCCGCTCGGGAATCCGGCCAAACCATGCTTGATGCATAGCTCAAGATTCTCGCGCGTAGAAACCGAGACCAGGAAATAGGAGGGCTTTATTGTTGAATCCAAGACCTCAGTGGGCATGCGCGCATTAGATCACGTTCCATCGCTCAGATAAATCTCTGTTTCGGTTTTGATAATGAAGATGACCTCGGTTCCACCCTGCGAGCTCAGGGTGAATTTGGACCACGCTTCTTCGAGGGATTCGGCGGGCGCGGAGTAAATGACTTCGCGGCGCGATGAGCCGACAAAATAATAGTTGCGTTCGCGGCGAACGAGTTTGGCGTTTAGCGCGGAGGTCATTTTCAACTTATTTGATCGATCCATAGGATCGGGAAACAGATCAAGGGAAAACTGGAGGCAGGAAACAGAAATGTTGACCTGTACCAATTCGGAGCAGATGCGACGCAGGGAAAGCGACAGCGATTGCAGCTCTAACTCGCAACCCATGGCGCGGCGATTGGCACGAAAAGCGGCAATCAGAGCCGTGCCGGAGCCGAGGAAAGGGTCGAGGACGAGGTCGCCTTCGTTGGAGGCGGCGAGGAGGATGCGTTCGAGGAGGGCGAGGGGCTTTTGCGCGGGATGCTTGCCGAAGCGTTTTTCGTCGGAGGCGGGAGGCAGAATTTCCCAGACGCTTTTCATCTGGCGGTTGTTGTTGATTTGCTTCATCAATTTGTAATTGAATTTGTGGCGGCTTTTCTTGTCTTTGGCGGCCCAGATAATCGTCTCCGTGGTATGGGTGAAGTAGCGGCAGGAGAGATTGGGAGGCGGATTGGGTTTGACCCAGGAAATGTCGTTGAGCAGCTTGAAGCCGAGTTGCTGCATGGCGAAGCCGACAGAATGGATGACGTGGCTGGTGCCGCTGACCCAAATGGCGCCGTCGGGTTTGAGGACGCGGCGGCAGGCGGCGAGCCAGGCCGTATTGAATTCGTGGACTTTGTCAAATCTGGCCCTTACCGGGCCAACGTCGGGACCGGGGAGCTTGTCCCATTCGCCTTTGTTGACGCTGACCATGCGTCCGGCGTGGCAGGTGATGCCGCCGTTGGAGAGGAAATAAGGAGGGTCGGCGAAGATTAAGTCGACGCAATCCACGGGAAGCGCGGCGAGGACTTCGAGGCAGTCGCCCTGGTAGATTTTGATGTGATGTTTTGGGTCGTGAAAGACGGGCGCGGGAAGTTGGGCGCGCGGCGATGCGGAATCATGTTCGGGCGGCGCGACGGTTGGATTTGCGGAGCGAGTCATTATGGTGAACGGACCCTTCGACAGGCTCAGGGCAAGTCGGATCGTTGATCAAATCGGGGAGTTGATCAAGTGGTATCGAGTGTCAGGCGGCGGGAAGAGCGGCGGAAAAACCTCACGTCAGCCCCGACTAAGGCGTCGGGGCGGGACGTGAGCTACAAAAGAGTATAGAGGCAGAAGCAGGTCCCTCGCCGCATGGCGGCTCGGGATGACACCCGAAAAGATTGGCCGACAAAATCAACTGTCTACCCCGGCCCGCGCCCCGGCAAGTTTTCCTTGACATCTAGTTAACTCTATGGTAAACAGTGACTTCGGCTGCATCTTCCAGCCGAACGGAAAAAGGAGAAAAGAAACGCAGGCCGCGGAGAACGCGGCCTTTTCGCTTTTTATGCGCTCTTTGAATTCTAATCGAGTAAATATGGGGAATTAGAACTTGCCGCAACTCACACAAACTAAACGATGGAGGCCAATTCTAATCGAGTATTTTCGCGTTTTTTTTCGCACCGATGTCCATTTTCGGACGCCTCGAGTTTGCGGAGCTGCGGAACAGGCTGACCCGCTCTCTCAGCGCATGTTGACGAGGCGGGCGAGGAAGAAAGCGGCGGCGGCGGCGAGGCCTCCGACGAAGGCGGTTTGCAGAGCGCCGCGCCAGGGAGCTACGTCGGTGAACTTTGCCTTGATGAAGCCGAAAATCAGGAGGGCGAGGAGCGTAACGCCGACGGAGACCCACAGCGCGGTGAAAATCTGCTCGGCGAGCATATACGGAGTGAGGGGAATGAGTCCGCCGACGATGTACGAGGCGGCGATGGTGCCGGCGCTGCGTCCCGCGCGCGTAGGCTCGGGCGCTTCGAGGCCCAATTCAAAGCGCATCATGAAATCGACCCAGCGTTTCTGGTCCGAGCAGATGGCGTTGACGACGGGCTGCATTTCGCTGTCGGAGACGCCGTATCCACGAAACACTTTCGCGACTTCCTCCTGTTCCTGGTCGGGGATTTCGACGGTCTCCTGAAATTCGCGGCGCATCTCGGAGGCGTAATGCTCCGAATCAGTTTTGGCGGCGAGGTAGCCGCCGAGTCCCATGGCAATGGAGCCGGCGACGATTTCGGCGAGTCCGGCGGTGACGACGATGCGCGTGGAGGCCAGCGCAAGGCCCGTGAGTCCCGCGGCGAGCGCGAAGGGGACGGTGAGGCCGTCGGACATTCCGATGACGATGTCGCGGACGGCGGCCGTCGAGGTGAAATGCTTTTCGAGATGGGCGGTGGTGGGCATGCGTCGCTCCTTGTTTGTGCTGCTCGTGGGGCTGCTTGTTTGGACCCCTCGTGTGTCGGGAAATTCCCTACTTTACGCCGCCGCGCCCTGCGGGGGTATAATTATGAGGCACGAAGGGAATTTCAGGAGGAAAGAAATGACAGAAGCTCAAGGAACCGCGCAGGCTGCTCCGTTTCAGGTGCCGCCGCTGCCCTATGCATTCGACGTGCTCGAACCTTACATCGATGCGAAGACCATGGAGATCCATCACGACAAGCACCACGGAGGCTACGTCAAGAATTTGAACGCCGCTTTGGAAGGTCACGCGGATTTGGCGAAGCTTTCGGTGGAGGAACTGGTACGCAAAATCGATACGGTGCCGGAAAATATCCGCACGGCCGTCCGCAACAATGGAGGCGGGCACGCCAATCATTCGCTGTTTTGGAAGATTATGAAAAAGGGCGGAGGAGGCGAGCCGAAAGGCGAAGTCGCGGAGGCGATCAAGTCGACGTTCGGCGGCTTCAACGAATTCAAAACGAAATTCAATGAGGCGGCGACGAAGCGGTTTGGCTCAGGTTGGGCGTGGCTGGTGATTAAGGACGGCAAGGCCACGATTGATTCGACGCCGAATCAGGATAGTCCGCTGATGAGCGGGTCGAAACCGGTGATGGGAATCGACGTTTGGGAACACGCTTATTATCTGAAATATCAGAATCGCCGGCCGGAATACATCGAGGCGTGGTGGAACGTGGTGAATTGGGAGCAGATCAATCAGAATTACGCGTCGGCGAAGAAGTAGAGCGGCCCGACGAGCTGGCGAAAACAAAAGCAGATTCCTCGGTCGTCTCGACAGGATCGTCGGGACGCCTCGGAATGACAGCGTAAGTAACAGCGGATTCGCTCCTATGCATCGGAGCGAATCCGCTGTTTTTTCAGTGATGATTTGCCACGCGCCGCCGCTTCAGTGCGGGCAGCAGGGATGCGGACATCCCGGCGGGCAATCGGGACAGCACGGATCGGTTTCCGCCTGCGCCGCAAGCGCGCTGGCCGCAATCGTCACTGCTACAACACCCAGCATGACCTGTATTTTTCGCATTGTTTTTTCCTCCTACGGATTTGCATTCGGGCAAACCAGCGATCAGGCTGCAAACTTCGCCGCACTTTTCGCGTGGGCACGAGCAGCGCTTCCATTCCCGTCGAATTCGCTTGAGCCGCAGCAGCAACGCGGAGAGTTCGCGGATTTGGCCGGCGACGGATTTCGCTTTCGCTTGCGTCCAACTGAAAACTTCCGGGCAGGGACAGCGGCCGCTGCGCGCCAAGTGCAGAATCTCGTGCATCTCGGCGAGTGTGAGGCCGATGGCCTTGGAGTTCTGGATGAAAGCGACGTAACGAAGAGCGGCGGAGTCAAATACGCGGTAACCGGTGTGGCTGCGAGCGGCTTTTGGCAGCAATCCAAGACCTTCCCAGTAGCGGATGGTCTTGGACGGCACGCCGGAGCGTTTGGCGAATGCGGAGATGGTGAGCGCGTCGCGCATGATTCACCTCACGGAAGGATGGATCTTCCCGCGGGAGGAAGGTGCAAGCGTCAATTTGAAGTACGTGCGCCGGTGGCACAACGGATTCTCGCGTCCGAGAGTTCACATTGTGGCAAAGAAAATGGACTTCGAGCGCGAGGATGGCGATGGCGCACGGGCAAAATGCGGCAAGTTCATGTTGAACGCGAATACCGCGCGCGGGATTTCGTGTAGTATTTCCTGAGTGGGCGAAGCGATACAGACGCGGTGTTGCATCGCGGGAGGCGGGCCCGCCGGAATGATGCTGGGGTTTCTGCTGGCGCGGGCGGGCGTGGACGTGCAGGTGCTCGAAAAGCACGCGGATTTTCTGCGGGATTTTCGCGGCGATACAGTTCACCCGTCGACACTTGAAGTGATCTACGAACTGGGGCTTCTGAAAGAATTTCTGAAGCGGCCGCATCAGGAAATACGCGAGGCTTCGGGCCAGATCGGCAGCGAAATGGTGCCAATGGCGGACTTCACGCACGTGCCGACGCACTGCAAGTTCATTGCATTGATGCCGCAATGGGATTTTTTGAATTTCATTGCCGAGCAAGGAAGGCGTTATGCGGGTTTTCATTTACGAATGCAGGCGGAGGTAACGGAGCTGATTCGCGAGGAGGGCCGCGTGGCGGGAGTGCAGGCGAAAACTCCAAATGGAGCGTTGGAGGTGCGCGCGGAACTGACGATTGGAGCGGACGGGCGGCATTCGGTGGTTCGCGAGCGCGCGGGCCTGGAAGTGGTCCATCTTGGCGCGCCAATCGATGTGCTGTGGATGCGGCTGAGCCGGAAAGATAGCGATCCGGAGCAAACATTCGGGCACATTGATGCAGGGAAAATGCTGGTGATGCTGAATCGCGGAGATTACTGGCAGTGCGCGTTTGTGATTCCGAAGGGACGCGGCGAGGAGGTGCGGCGAAAGGGCCTGCCCGCGTTCCGACAAGAAATCGCAGAATTTTCTCCGTTTCCGCGAGACCGCGTAGATGAGTTGCGCGATTGGAAGGATGTGAGCTTGCTGACCGTGGAGGTGGACCGATTGAAACAGTGGTCTCTGCCTGGCCTGCTCTGCATCGGCGACGCGGCGCATGCGATGTCTCCGATCGGAGGCGTGGGAATTAATCTGGCGATTCAGGATGCGGTTGCCGCGGCGAACATTCTGGGTAGGAAACTGATCGAGGGCACATTGCGCGAAAGCGATTTGCGCGCGGTGCAGCAGCGGAGGACGTTTCCGACTCGGGCCACGCAACGGATGCAAATTTTCGTGCAGAATCGCATTATTTCGCGGGTTCTGAGCAGCACCAAGCCGCTCGCGCTTCCGTGGCCATTGAAACTGGTGCGACGATGGCCGGTGCTGCGGAGAATCTTGCCGCGGATCGTTGGCGTGGGGTTTCGGCCTGAGCATGTGAAGACAAGCGAGGCGAAGAGCGCGTCGACGAAGTGATCGAATTTCTTAAAAACGGCGGCGCAAAATCCCCACCCTTCGCAGAAGACGCTCAGGATAGGGCACCCAAACAGGCGGAGTAAAGCCGCCCCTACAATTTGGTGGACGCCGTGGACGGCGTTTTAGTGGACGGTGAGGACGACATTGTAATTGGCGTTGCAATTGGATGTGGGGTCGTCGGTGATTGTTTTTGAGATGGTGCCGCTCTTAATGTGGAAGTCGAGAGGCTTCTTGGGGAAGTTGGGCAGGCCGGTGAAACGGGCCTTGCCGTCGCTGTTTGTGCCGACCTGCAAATCGGTTTTGCGCAGGTTCATGAAGCCGTAGCGGAGCAGTACTTCGATTTGGGCGTTGTAGATGGGCTTGTTTGCGCCGTCTTCGACGGTGAAATTGGCGCTGCAGCTCCCGATGCCGCCATCGACCGAGGGCACGTCGGGCGCGTTTGCCGCCATGGTTGCGCCAGAAATTGCGAGAAAAGCAACGGCGCAGATTACCTGAAGTGGACGAAGGAGCGTGATTGCTCTGGCGGTCACTGTTTTGGCGACCATAGTTTTGGCGAACATAGTCTTGGCGACCCTAGCCTTGACGATCATAATTTTCGCCACCTTCCCAGACAAAAAACATACGCCGCTTCGGGCAATGTTGCAATTGCGGCGTATGAGAAAACGCCGCTTGCCCTTCATGCAAAAATAGCGCCTGCCGCGCTGCTGAAGGAGGCAGCTACAAAATCCCGCGTTCCGTAGAGGCATTCGGAACGGCCGCGATGCGGGCGCCTCCGGTTTTCTCAGGACAAGCGGGCCGATTCTAATCTGCTCCCACCGAGCGCGGCGTCAGCGCCGTCTATCTCGGCGATTCCAGAGGAGCAGGGCAAGGCGGACAGGGTAGAGGCGCTATTTTGCGCCTGGGGTGAAGTGTTTCTCCTGCGCGAGGAGGGCGAACTTGCGCTGGAGACCCCAGCGGTAGCCGGCGAGCTTGCCGTCTTCGCGGACGACGCGATGGCAGGGGACGACGATGGAGACAGGGTTGGTGGCGCAGGCGCGGGCGACAGCGCGAATGGCGCGGGGCTTGCCGATGGCGCGGGCGACTTCGGTGTAAGAGCGCGTGGCGCCGTAGGGGATGCGGCGAAGCTCGTCCCAGACGCGGCGCTGGAACGCGGTGGCCTGCACGTCGAGAGGCAGGTCGATATGCGGTTCCTGGCCGCGCAGGTGGCGGAGGATTTCGCGGACCCACTGGCTGAGAGCCTTCGAGTCACGATGAATTTCGGCTTGCGGGTATTCGCGGGCGAGCGCGTTTTCGAGACGCGCGTCAGAGCGGGCGCTGGAATCGCCGAGATAGACGGCGCTGACGCCGCGCTCGGTGGTGGCGACGAGGATGCGTCCCAGCGGGCACGGGACGATTGTGTAATGGATGAGCATGCCGGCGCCTCCGCGACGATAAGTGGCGGGGGTCATGCCCATTTGCGCGGGGGAGCGTTCGTAGAGGCGGCTGCTGGAGCCGTAGCCTGCGTCGTACATTGCGGTGGTCACTTTATCTCCTTTGCGAAGCTGCGATTTCAATTGCGCCATGCGTTGCGCGTCTGTGAATTGCTTTGGCGTGATACCGAGGGTCTTCTGGAACAGGCGCTCCATTTTGTGAGGGCTCAGATTGAATGAGCGGCCTAATTCGTGAAGCGTGAGCTTTTTTTCAGGGTCGGCGGCGAGCGCTTGTTCGATGCTGCGGCAAATTTCGAGCACTTGGCGCGCGGCGGTGCTTTTAGTTTGCGACGAAGAGGAAGTGAGTTGCGGACGGCAGCGGCGGCACGGACGGTATCCCGCGCGTTCGGCCTCGGCGGGCAAGCGAAAAAACACGACGCGATCACGATGCGGGCGCTTCGACGGGCACGAGGGGCGGCAATAAATTTTCGTCGAGCGCACGGCGTAGACAAAGCTGCCGTCGGCGGCCGGGCGGCGCTTTTGCACGGCGCGCCAGAGGCCGGGAGTGTCGAGGCGATTCGTTTTGTGCGCCGGCGTCATTTTATGACTCGCGTGTTTCGTTCGCGACTCCTACAATATTGAATCCGGAGATAAAAATAGTCCAATCGCGCGGCGATATCTATCCGATTCTTGCATTCAAAACGGCGGGACATTTCGAGTACGCGAGAGCATTTTTGGTCTTGGGCGCCCACACCGGGGTTGTTTCATATTGCGCACTTTTTTGCTTGACAAGGTTGACGATTGGGGAGCCACGAGGCATATTGCCTTACCCAGCAAAAACGTCCGCTGGCTTTGGGGGCACGTTCATGGGGGCAATTTCCAATCTAAAGCGGCAGTTGTCGTCCGGCCTGGTTCCATCTCCCGCAGAAAATATACACGCGATCCCGCCACCACGAAAATTCGTGCGCGTGCCAACGCACGCTATTGGTGTGGCCGAGGACCGGCGCCGCTGCCCTAGAGCGTGTCTCTGCTTACCCGTACAATTAACCAGCATTGGCGGTTGCGCGGAGGCGCTGCCGGTGACGTTGGTGACAAGAAACATAAGTTCGACGGGGATTTATTTTTTGGCTCCGCGGGTGATTGAGCCGGGCACCGCGATCGAGTTGGAAGTGGCGCTGATTGAACGGCCGCTCGGCCGCGGCAGCGTCCGGTTGCGCACGGCGGCACACGTGGTGCGCATCGACGCCTGCGAAGTCCCCGGATGGAGCGGATTTGCGGCGTCGTTTGACGATATCGATTTTCAGCGCGATGACCGGATTCCGCTGGCCGCCGAGACGCATTAGAATTCCACCGCGGCTTTTTTCAGTGTTCGCAGGACCCCCACCGAATTTCCTTCCGCGCAATCCTGTTCGATCGAGATTGGAAGCGTCGAGATTCCTTTCGCGTGAATGCCGGCGCGTGGCAGGCTATGTTTTGCGCGTTCGAGATTCGGCGGACCGTGATCAGTTTTGTGGAGGCTGCTTCACGAGCTTCGGCGGGACGGGCAACGGGACCGATGACTGCTCTTTGAAATTCTCCGAGCGAACAACCAGGCGAATGGGAACACTGCCTTTCGGATTTTTGACTTCGCTATCCGAGCGGATATACGTGGGGAACCAAAAATGTCCAATGAGATTTTCGCGGTAAGTCTCAAACATGCTGAATGGAAATCCATTTGGGGCGCTGCCGGCGTCAGTTACGAATTGGCCGTAACTTTTGACAATGGCGAAATCCTGGTTGTCGATCCAGACGACGCCGTCGAAGAGCGGTTTGCGGCCGATTGTTTTCGGCTGAACGCGAAAAATCAGCGTATTGAGCTGATCGAGTTTTTCCTGGCCCTCGTAGGAAAGCTTGTAGAGGGGAAGTTGATCGGTCGTCAGGAAAAAAAGCGGAAAGCCGCCTAACGTTTTCACATCTTCGAGTGAAAATTCCGTGAAGTGCAAAGTGGATTCAGGGGGCTTGACGACGCGCTCGTAGCGCAGGCCGTCCGGCTTGGAATATTCCTGGCCGGTGAAGGTGAATTGCCCGCCGTGGTCGGCCAACTCCTCCACTTTGACCGTCTGGTCGATGCTGCCCGCATCGTACGCCTTCTTGATCAAATCTTCATTCTGCGTGAAACGATGAATGATTTCATCGGCGGGAAGCGGCGGCGCGCCGGGATTGGGCTTTGCCGGAAGCCGTTTGACTTCGAACTTTGGAGGCGGCGGAATGGGGCCGGCGACCTGGGCGCGAGCGGGAACTGCGACCGCAAGAATCGCTCCAAGAATGGCCAAGAGGGGCAGAGCCTGTTTTGGCTTATTCATTTCGTTTTCTTAGATGCGGCAAATGGGTTTTGTGATTGCTATTCCTCTTCGGCCCTTTCGGATAGGCAGCGCCGTTCGTCAAGTGACCCACCTACGCCACTTTAGCGCGAGTTCGCTTGCAGAGGGAACCGGATTCGCGGTGAATGAGGTGAATGATCGGACCTCCGGGATTCCAACCCGGAATCTGGCTGTCAATCGGAGGGGTTTGCTTGCAGGCGCGGCGGAGCTGAGTCATAATTCCGCAACACTTAGCGAGTTACGGGAAAGAGCAGGCTCAGCCCATGATCTGTCCCCATTGCCGGACAGAAAATGATGACGAACTCTCAGCTTGCCCGAAGTGTGGCTCGTCGTTTGATTTGAAGGTCGATGATTTGCAGATTGACGCGGACCAGACTCTGGATTCGACTGGCTCGTCACCCCCTGCCGAAAACGCGGCGTCGCAATCGCCAAGCGGTCCTTCGCGAGGTACGCGCGGCGGTGCGGGATCTGCGTCCTCTTCCAGGACTGGCGCGCGCTCCTCGGTAAGTATTTACGGAGTGCTGGAACCGGGCGACGAACTTGGGGAACGCTATCGCATCGAGGCGCTGCTCGGGCAGGGCGGCATGGGCCGTGTTTACAAGGCCTACGACAAAGAGCTGGATCGCGCGATTGCGCTGAAGGTGCTTCAACCAGAACTAACCACAGATCCGAACGCGATGCAGCGTTTCAAGCAAGAGCTGCTGCTTGCCAGCCGTATTTCCCACAGACACATTTTGCGCATTCACGACCTGGGCGAAGCCAACGGAGTGAAGTTCATTTCGATGGCTTATGTGGAAGGGAAAGATCTGCATCACCTGCTGCACGAAGAAGGCAAATTGCCCACGGCGCGGGCGCAGAAAATCGCTGAACAGCTTTGCGAAGCGCTCGACGCGGCGCATTCCGAAGGCGTGGTGCATCGCGACTTGAAACCGCAGAACATCCTGATGGGCAAGGATGACCATGTTTACATTTCGGATTTTGGCCTGGCGAAGTCGCTCGAATCCAGCGCGTCTGGAATGACGCGCACCGGACAATTTCTGGGCACGCCGCGTTATATGGCTCCCGAGCAGGTAGAAGCGAAGCCCGTGGACCACCGGACGGATCTCTATGCGTTCGGATTGATCCTGTACGAGATGGTGACAGGCCAAGATGCGTTCAAGGGCGACTCGACGCTGCAAATCATGTATCGGCGCGTGAAGGAAAAAGCGCCGAATCCGAAGCAATTTAATCCCGAATTGCCGGACAGCCTGTCGCGCGTGATTTTGCGCTGCCTGGAGCGCGATCCGGCGCGGCGTTATCAGAGCGCGAAAGAGATTCTGGCGGATTTGCACGCCGGACGGGCCACACCGACAGGACGCAGCGTTCAGTTGGCGCTACCGGAACTTGGGAAGCGCTGGTGGTATGTGGGAGCGGGTGTGGCGGCAATTTTGATTGCGCTTGTGGCGGCGCCGCCGGTTCGCCATGCGATTTTCCCAAGCCGGTCAAGCGGTTCAGGTCCGGCTCCGCCTGCCGGCGTGCCGTCGCTTGCGAATGGACGATTTGTGGCCGTGCTCCCTCTGCAGGTGCTGGGCGATCAAACGCAATTTGGTTATCTGGCGCAAGGCATCGAAGAAGCGCTGTCGGCAAAACTGTTTCAGTTAAAAGATATTCGCGTCACGTCGCCTGACGAGGCGGGAAAAGCGAACCAGAAACAGTCGTTGCCGAAAATTGCGCGCGCCCTGGGCGTGAACTTGCTTGTGCAAGGAATGTTGCAGGCTTCGGGAGACAAGATACGCATCGATGTGAGTCTCGAAGACGTGGCGGACGGCAAGCGGCTCTGGAGTCACGAGTTCAACGGAGTGACGGGTGAGCTGTTCACTGTGGAAGACCAGATCTACAGTCAACTGGTGGCGGCGCTCGACGTGAGTCCCACGAATGATGAAATGGCCAAAGCTGAGGCGAGACCGACCGAAAACGTGGCGGCCTATGACCTCTACTTGAGGGGACGGAATGCGCTGCGCAATTCGCAAGATCCGAAAAACACGCAGGCGGCGCTTGACTACTTTGGACAGGCATTGAAGAAGGACTCCAGTTTTGCCCTGGCGTATGCGGGCATTTCCGACGGCAGCCTGCGAATGTACGAGGCCACCAAGGATAGCTTCTGGACGCAGAAAGCGCTGGCGGCAGCCGAACAGGCGGATCAGCTTAATGATAACCTGGCCGAGGTGCACAGGACGCTGGGCAGCGTGTATAGCGCAACGGGAAAGTACGCGGAAGCGATCGCGGAGCTGAAACGCGCCCTTTCGCTGGCGCCCAATTCGGATGAGGCGTACCGGCGGTTAGGACAGGCGTACTTGCAAAGCGGACAAAGCGCGCAAGCGATCCAGGCATTTCAAAAGGCGGTTCAGGTCAATCCGTACTATTGGTACGACCAGAATGCGCTCGGAAATGCTTACTACAAATTTGGTGATTACGACAAGGCACTGGCCGCCTACCAGCAGGTGACGCAACTCGAACCGGACAATGCCGTCGGATACGAAAGCATCGGAGACCTCTACAGCCAGGAAGGTAAGTACGCCGAATGCATTTCGGCATATCAAAAGGCTCTGCAGCTACAACCGTACTGGTCGACATACTCGAACTTGGGGACAGCGTACTTCTATTTGAAACAGTATGCGAACGCCGCGCAGATGTACGAAAAAGCGGTGCAACTCAGCCCGAACGACGCAACGGTTATGGGAAATCTCGGAGATGCATATCGCTGGTCAGCCCAAAAAGAGAAAGCGCACGTTGCGTACCAAAAAGCGATTGCGCTGGCTTACAAGGAACTGCAAACAAATCCTCAGGATGCAGATATCCTTACGCAACTGGCCCTGGATTACGCCAAGATGGGAACTCCGCAGCAGGCGAGCGATTTCATGCGCCGAGCACGGCTGATTGACAAAAATGATGTGATCTACATTTACGATGAAGCACAGGTGAACGCGATACTCGGGCGAAAAGACGACGCGTTGAAGGGGCTTCGAGAGGCGTTGCAGAAACACTTCCCCGCGCAGTATGCGGCGAACGATCCGGAACTCGGAGAGCTAAGGAAAATGCCGGGTTTCTCGACCTTGATGGCCCAATACCAAGTTCCGAAACATTAAGGCCGATTTTCGAAGAAAAATGCGGATGGTCGAGCGGAGTATGCCGCAACTCACCGCTTTTTTTCGCAAGCGGCTGAACAGACTAATACCAACGATTCGTACGTTGAGGATCGTTAGGCTGAATGCCTGGAACCAAAGAGCCGTTTGCGAAGCGGCAGCAAGGGCAGAAAACCAGTCAACAACAGAACGATGGACTCCGGCTCGGGAGTAGCAATGAAATTTGGCGTGACAAGGGCCATCGAGTTCGGTTCCCAGTTCCCGCAGGTCGCGCCCGCAGCGCATGGAGTATCCATGTGAAAAGTAATGAAACCGCCGTCAGGGATGCCCTCGCAATCGGCCTGATCGTTCTGGCAGGGACCCAGGCCGGAGAAAAATGCGTCGACCATGTTCGTGCCGTTCGGACCCGGCCCCGTAATGCCGACGGAGCAATTCTGAAAGAATGTGAAGCCGTCGCAAGTGAACAGACTCGCGCCGGAAGGAGCAAGAAGACCGATGTCGAGGTTGGTCCAAGTCATTCCCGAATTATTCTTAATGACGAAGTTGCCGCCGCCGGTGTTGTCGAGCTGCAAGCCGAAAGGACCACTGGCCACTATGCATGTGACAGAAATACTGGAGACACAAGTGGGGGGATCGCGAAGGATAATCGTCGGATCGTCAGGAGTGGCGTAAGCAGCACTCGCCGACAGGATCAGGACAAGGCCGATTGCGAGAGCCCAAAGCGTTTTCATTACTACCCCCTTGTGAGCACAGAACGAACGTTCAAATAGCTATGTGGAGCGAGCAAATCGAGGTCCAGAACGGCCGCATTGTGTACAAATATTAAGCGCTTTTGTTTCATGATGATAAAACTATTCACGCACGAGTCC
>JBOGNJ010000222.1:0-3234 GCA_050746905.1 Candidatus Acidiferrales bacterium | reverse complement strand
CTCGCGCAACAGAAGTAAATCCACCAAGGAGAAAAGCCATGGGTTTACCGGCTGACTTCAGCCTTCGCTCCCTCTACGAGGCACTCGACGCGCAACGCGGAGCGCGCGGACTTTCATGGGCCCAAGCGACGCGCGAGATGAAGGGCCAAAGCAAAGCACGGCCGTTTTCGCCGGCAGCCGGCCCTGCCGCTGTTTCTCACGCGCTCAGCACATCCACAGTGCAAGGCACACGTATGCGGGCAGTGGCCGAGGGCGATGGCGTGCTGCAGATGTTGCGCTGGCTCAATCGCACGCCGGAGAGTTTCGTTCCGGGCCATCCGCAGGCCGAAAGCGTGAGTGCGCGTTTGCCCGTAGTTCCCGCGGGCCGCGTTTTGCGCTTTGATACGAAGAGGATTTTTGCCGCGCTCGACCTGCAACGCCGCGAAAGAAAAATGACCTGGATGCAAGTTGCCACAGAGGCTGGCGTCGGCGTTTCGAGCCTAAGGCACCTGTCGCAAGGAGGACGAACCGCGTTCCCTCAAGTAATGAGGATTCTCCGATGGCTTGGACGACCCGCTGCGCGATTCACTCGCGTATCACCCCATTAAGCCGCAAGGCCACTCGTTTGAATTCGATCCCCTGAAAACATAACGGCTAAGAGCGTCGTAGCTACAGTCATGTGCTAAGATAACTTCTCCCCGATGAAAGCCATGAAAATCGGATTTGTCAGCCTGGGATGCCCGAAGAACCTCGTGGATAGCGAGGTGATGATGGGCATTCTCGCTCGTTCGGGTTACGAAATCACGCCGCGCGCCGATGATGCGGACGTGCTCGTCGTCAACACGTGCAGTTTCATCGAGCCGGCGCGAAAAGAATCGGTAGACGCGATTCTCGAAATGGCCGAGCACAAGAAATTCGGCCGCACGCAAAAACTAATCGTCGCCGGTTGCCTCGTCGAACGCTTTCGCAACGAAATTCGCGAGCAGATTCCGGAAGTCGACGCGGTAATCGGCACGGGCGAAATCGAGAAAATCTTGCAGGCATGCGAAGGCGAGCTGCAAAATTCATCCGAGGAATCGCCCACGTTCCTCTACCACGATTTGACGCCGCGCATTCTCGCGACCGCGCGCCACACCGCCTACATCAAAATTAACGAAGGCTGCGATCATCCCTGCGCATTCTGTATTATCCCGCAATTGCGCGGACGCTTTCGCAGCCGCCGCTTCGAATCCGTCGTGCGCGAAGCAACAAATCTCGCCGCGGCTGGCGTCCGCGAAATCAATTTGATCGGCCAGGACACCACGTTTTACGGCGAAGATTTGGGCATGCGCGACGGCTTGCCGTTGCTCCTCGCGCGTCTCGCGCAAATTGAAGACCTGCGCTGGATTCGCTTCCTCTATTGCTATCCGAATCGCATCACCGCGAAGCTGCTCGAAACCATCGCGCAGCACGAGCGCCTGGTGAAATATCTCGACATTCCCCTGCAGCACGCCAGCCGCAGCGTTCTCGCGCGAATGAAGCGAGGTTCGCACGCGGATGCGTTCCTCAAAATGCTCGAACGCATTCGCCGCACCATTCCAGGTGTCTCGCTGCGCACATCCTTCATCGTCGGCTTCCCCGGCGAAACCGAAGACGATTTTCGCGTGCTCTGCGATTTCGTGCGCGCCGCGGAATTCGATTGGATGGGCGTGTTCGCCTATTCGGACGAGGAGACGGCCAAGAGCTTCGCATGCGACGGAAAAGTGGACGCGGAAACGATTGCGCGACGCCGCGACACGCTAATGGCCATTCAACAGAAAGTCTCGCGGCGGAATTTGCGCGCGAAGGTCGGCAAAACCTTCACGGCGATGCTCGAAGGACCTTCAAAGGACACGGATCTCGTCTGGGAAGCGCGTCTCGAAGGCATGGCGCCGGAAATCGACGGAAAAGTTTACATCACTGAAATCGTCGGTGTGACGGACGCAGCCCAACTGCCGCCCCCGGGAACCCTGGCTCGCGTCGAAATCACCGAAGCCCGCGATTACGATTTAATCGCCCGCGCCGTAGAAATCATTTCAGCCAGCGAGGCATCGCCGGTCCTCGCAAATATTCCAGTCCGCCCATTTCCCATCCTCGCGTAAAGCCTTTGCAGCTTGTATAAAGAACTCCCCTCTCCGCAATTCGCCGGTTTTGTAGGGGCGGCTTTACGCCGCCTTCTTTCTTGCAGGTCCGCGCCAAAACGCCCCGCCATCCCGCAGAACCGTCGGCGTAATAAAGCCCCCTCTACAACCGCCGCAAATGCCGTGTTAATCTAAGCTGTTTCCTGGTGGTTTCCGTCAGGGCACGGTTACAACCGTGCCGAAAGACCAGTAAGAAAGGGGGTTCAACCCCTGAAGTTTGCGGGTCCGGCCTAACGCCGTTTGTCGCATGTATTTTGACGAGAAAACTCATGATATGGCATTGCCCGATTTGCCGGAAGCCGACCGATTCGGAATCAGACAAGGATTTCCCGTTCTGCAGCGAACGCTGCCGCTTAACAGACCTCGGCAATTGGTCCAGCGAGAAATACAAAATATCCGAACCCGCCGCCGACGAATCACTGCCCGACGCGCCGCCATCCGGCAAATCAATCTCCGAATCGCACAACTCACCTGCGCGCGATGAATCCCAAAACTGACTCAGCGTCGTCCGGGCCTGCGCGAAAACCGCGCCTCTCATTATTTTTCGCAACGGCCGCCGGCGCCGGTTACCTTCCGAAAGCGCCGGGAACATGGGGCTCGCTCGTCGGTATTCTAATTTATCGGATTACAGCCCGAGTTTTCGCCAACATTAGGTACGGTTCGATTCAGGACGGCCCGTATGAACCGGGGCGTACCGCAACAACATTTCACGCATGCGTCTCATGCAATCAAGCTGTTATTTCTGTCATTTTAGCTCTCCTTGGTGTTTGGACAGCTAGTCGCGTTTGCCGATACACACGCAACAAAGATCCGCAATTTGTAGTCATCGACGAAGTCTCCGGACAATTTTTCACGTATCTGTTTGCCATCGCCCCGCTCAACTGGAAATATTTGCTCCTCGGTTTTATACTTTTTCGCGTGTTCGACATTTGGAAGCCTTTTCCCGCGCGCCAAGCTGAATCGCTGCCGGGAGGCTGGGGCATCATGGCGGACGATTGGATCGCCGCCGTCTACGCCGCGCTGGGAATTTGGATTGCCAGGGGTTTGGGCCTATAAAGGTACGGGGGATTAGCGGTTGAAAACGAACGGCATCCCG
>JBOGNJ010000221.1:0-12047 GCA_050746905.1 Candidatus Acidiferrales bacterium | reverse complement strand
GCGAACCGGTACAAAGTTCCAATCGTGGGGCGCGGCGCGGGCACCGGGCTTTCGGGAGGAGCGCTGGCGCGCGAGGGCGGCGTCATCGTTTCGTTCGCGCGAATGAATCAGATTCTTGAAATCGACGCGGAGAATCAACGCGCCGTGGTGCAGCCCGGCGTTGTGAATTCCGATTTGAACGCGGCTGTGGCGCCCGCGGGCCTGCATTTTGCGCCGGACCCGTCGAGCCAGAAGGCGTGCACCATCGGCGGAAACGTTTCCGAAAATGCGGGCGGACCGCACACGCTCGCTTACGGCGTGACGACGAATCATATTCTGGGACTCGAAATGGTGATGCCGACGGGCGAACTGGTGCGCATCGGCGGAAAATCCCTGGATGCGCCGGGCTACGATTTGTGCGGCCTGTTTGTCGGCTCCGAAGGAACGCTTGCGCTGGTGACGGAAATCACGGTGCGGCTGACGCGTTTGCCGGAAGCGGTGAAAACGCTGCTCGCGATCTACGACCGCGTCGACGGCGCGACGGAAACGGTGGTGGAAATCACGGCGCGCGGAATCACGCCGGCGGCGTGCGAAATGCTAGATGGCTGGACGTTGCGTGCGGTCGAGGCCTGGGTGCACGCGGGATTTCCTCTGGACAGCGCGGCGGTGCTGCTGATTGAAGTCGATGGAATGCGCGAAGCCGTCGAGCAGCACGCGAAAGACATCAGCGAAGTTTGCACGATGCACGGAGCGCGTGAAGTACGCGTAGCGCGCGATGCCGCCGAACGCGATTTGCTGTGGAAGGGCCGCAAAAATGCATTTGGGGCCGTTGGAAGATTGTCGCCAACGTATTACGTGCAGGACGGCGTGATTCCACGGACGAAATTGCCGCAAACGTTGCGCGAGATCGAGCGCATCGGAAAAGAGAATGGCTTCGAGATTGGCAATATTTTTCATGCGGGCGACGGCAACCTGCATCCGATTATTCTTTTCGACGCGCGCGACTCAAAGCAATTCGAGCGGGCCGTCTCGACCGCGGACGCGATTATCCGCTTCTGCATCGAGATGGGCGGCACGATCACGGGCGAGCATGGCGTGGGAATGGAGAAGGACCGTTTGATGCCGCTGCTTTTTACCGAGGCGGATTTGGCGCTGATGCGGCGCGTGCGCGACGCGTTCAATCCGGCGGGCCTGCTGAATCCCGGCAAAATCTTTCCCACGGGCAAAGGGTGCGGCGAAGTGCGCATACGTCCCATGCCGCAGCGCGGTTCGGGAGCGAGAGCGCCAGGCGCGAGAGGAGAATCCGCTTGAGCACGCCCGCGAAAACGATGCCCTCGCGCGCCGCGGAAATTGTGGGCGCGGCAAATTTTGCGGACGACCCGCGCGAAATGGCGGCCTACGCCGTCGATGGCGTGCAGCCGAGCGCCGCGGTGCGTCCCGGGACAGCAAGCGAAGTTGCGGAGTTGGTGAAACTCGCGGCCACGGAAAGGTTCGCAGTGATTCCTATGGGCGCGCGAACGAAACTCGGCATTGGGATGCCTCCTGCGCGATTCGATCTGGCGATTGACATGACGCGGCTCGACCGCGTGATTTCTTACGATCCCGGCGATTTGACGCTGAGCGCGGAAGCAGGAATTCCTCTCGCGAAACTCGCCGCGACTCTCGCCGAGCACAAACAATTTTTGCCGCTCGCAGTTCCCTTCCACGAACGCGCGACGGTTGGCGGGACGCTCGCGGGCGGAGTCGATTCGCCGCTGCGCCAGATGTATGGAACCGCGCGGGATTTTGTGCTGGGGATGGAATTCGCCACGGGCGATGGCACGCTGGCGAAGAGCGGCGCGCGCGTGGTTAAAAATGTCAGCGGATACGATCTGCACAAGTTGATGCTGGGCGCGATTGGGTCGCTTGGAATCGTGACGCGCGTGAATTTCAAGACGTTTCCGCTGACAGCGGAGACGCGCGGCTGGCTCGCGGGATTTACACGAGCCGAAGATGCGTTTCTCTTTGCGCTGAACGTTCGCAAATCGGCGCTCGCGCCACAGACTGTGGAGATTTTTGACCGCGCGGCAGCGTCGCTTTTTCGCGGCGAGAAATCGGCGGGCGAATCCGAATGGAGCGTCGCGATTTCGGCGGCGGGAAACGAGCGCGTCCTTGAACGCAGCGCGAATGACTTGCAGACGTTGGCACGAAAAGAAAATGTAGCGGCATTTAACGCGCTTGATGGCTCCGCGACCAGCGCGTTGCTGACGGCGATACGAGAATTCCCTGCGCTGATGACGAAACAGTCCGCTGACGGCGTGGTTGTGAAGGTCACCACGCTGCCGACGCAGATGGCCGAGGCTGTGCAATCGCTGCAAAACATTGCGGCGGGACACAGCCTGCCTTGCGCTGTGCTTGCGCGCGGAGTCGGCGTGATTTATTTTTCGCTGCTGCCCGCGAATGGCGACGGGGCGCCAAAGACGCGACTCGCGCAATACGCGAAGGAAATATTATCCGCAGCGAAAAAAAACAATAACCGCGCGGCGATTTTGTGGTGCCCGCTGGAACTGAAATGCGAAATGAATATCTGGGGCGAGGCGGGTGGAGATTTCGCGTTGATGCAGCGCGTTAAGCAGGCATTTGACCCTCAGGGCATTTTTGCGCCGGGGCGATTCGTGGGAGGGCTTTAGAAAATGCCGGGCGCGCCGCCGCAAACTCAGGAAGACGCCCAGCGGGAATTCGCAGAGACGCTGAGCGGATTCACGGCGGGCGACAAGCCGGAGTACGCGGATTATTCGCGGTGCATTCATTGCGGGCTGTGCTTGAACGCCTGCCCGACGTACCGGCTGTGGCACAACGAAGCGGATTCTCCGCGCGGGCGCATCCGCCAAATGGCGCTGATTGATCAGGGCCGGATGGAATTGGGCGAAGGATTCGTCACGCACATTGACCGCTGCCTCGATTGCCGCGCGTGCGAGACAGCGTGCCCGTCGGGCGTGGAATACGGCAAGCTGGTGGAGCAGGCGCGCGCGCAGATCGAAAAAAATTATAAGGGGCCGCGCGCTTCACGAGCGATTCGCAATTTTGTTTACCGGCGATTGCTGGTGGACTCGCGGCGCATCGCGCGAATGGCGCGAATCGTGCGGCTTTATCAGCGTTCAGGCCTGGAGACGCTGGCGCGCGGAAGCGGCGTGTTGCGATTGCTGGGATTGCAGCAGCGGGCCACGCTTCTGCCGCGAATCGACCGCGAATTCTTCTATTCGCGGCTGGGGCGAACCTTTCCGGCACGCGGGGAGCGGCGCGCTCGCGTGGCGTTTTTCGCCGGGTGCGTGGCGCAAGTGACGTTCACGGCGCTCAATGACGCGACGATTCGCGTGTTGCAAGCAAATGGCTGCGAAGTTGTCGTGCCGGCGGAGCAAACGTGCTGCGGCGCGCTGGCCGCGCATGCTGGCGTGCGCGACGTTGCGCGGGACCTGGCGCGCAAAAACATGGGAATATTTTTGCGCGAACCGTTTGACGCGATTATCACCAACGCGGCGGGATGCGGCTCAACGCTGAAGGAGTACACGCATCTATTCGCGGAGGGTGCAGGCGCTGACGGCGCGCAATCTGTTCAAGAGCGCGAGCGAGCGGCGGAATCAGCGTCACAGTTCGCGTCGCAGTTCGTGTCAAAAGCGCGCGACGTCACGGAATTTCTCGTCGAGCTGGGATTATCGGCGCCGCTGCGCGAATTGAAATTGCGCGTAACGTATCAGGATTCGTGCCATTTGCTCCACGGGCAAAAAATACGCGAGGCGCCGCGGAAATTGATTGGCACGGTGCCGGGAGTTGAATTCGTCGAGATGCCTCTGGCCGATCAGTGCTGCGGGTCGGCGGGTGTTTACAACGTGACGGAGACGAAAACGTCCATGGAATTGCTGGCCGAAAAAATGCAGCATGCGGCGTCAACAAGAGCATCGGCGATTGTCACCGCCAACCCGGGCTGCATTTTGCAGTTGCGCGCAGGGGCGAAGTTACATGCGACCGGCCAGGAGGTAATGCACGTGGTGGAATTGCTCGACCGCGCGATGGCTCACCAACGTTAGCGGACGGCGACAGCCCGCAACGATCCATAGTCACCCAGGCAGCTTAAAATACGGGAGCACGCAAAACGGCGGCGGAGGAAAATCGAAAGGGGCGCGCGGGGAGCGCGCCCCTTTTTGTCTTTCCCTGGCGCGCCGGGGTGCGGACACGTTTGAGACTTGTTTGGCGGCTGGATGCGCAGCCGCAAGACAAGATCGAACAAAAATCACAATTCCAATGCCACAGGTCGCCCGCTTGGTTAGACGCACGAGGCGCCCAAAAGAAAGCGATCACAAACTGTCAGGCGGAGGAGGCGGGACCGGCTTCGCGAATTTACGCTTCATCATCATGCGGCCGGACGTGACCGTGTAATCCTGCGGAACGATAAAGAGCGATTGCGGTGGATCGGCGCGATTGATGTTGGTGAGTTGATAGGAGGTGGTGCCGAAGCGCGGATCGGTGCGCGTGAGCGACACGGTCATTTGCAAGTCCGGTGAATACCATTTTTCAGTAGTGATGACGATGGGATTCTGATTGCCGATTTTACCGGCTGAAATCGTGCGCGTTGTGCGCGTTCCCTGCACGCTGAGGCCGTCAACCGTTTTTGTGCCCAGCGATTCGGTGCTGACCGCAGGCTCTTCGTGGCCCATTGGCGAGCGAGCGAATTTGTAGGTGCGAACGTTTCCGCGAGAAGTAATATTCATCACTACGGCCGTCTTTTTATTTTGATTGAGCACGTAATTCTTGCCGGCGTCCGGATCTTTGATAAAGACCAGTTGCGGCACTGGTCCGCTTGCGGCGAGAGGGCCAATGGCGGGAAGCGACATTTCGCGGCGCGTCCGGCCCGTGGAATCGCGCGCGATGCTGCCTGTTTCCTTGTGGTCGATGCGATTGCCATCGGCGAGCACTTGAATCGTTTCACGCGTGATCTGTGCGGAGAATGGCGCGTTCTGGACCACGGCGCTGTCGAAACCGCCCATGATCCGTTCGAACGCAAACGTGCCGCCGGGCATACCTGGGGCGGAGCCTCCCGTTTGAGTGAAAAAGAATACTTTCCCCGGAGGCGCGGATTGTTGCGCCGGCGGCGCTGCCGATTGCGCGTGAATTGCCGCCGCCATTCCGAGCGCCACTACGATTGCAGCAAGTCTGATCATTTTGTGATTCATCGTGTCACTCCTTGGCAAGATCTATTTTTCACGGCACCAGACGAACGGCGCGGGGCCAGCCATCTTCGCCGACAAGCAAATCGGCCTGGACCAAATCCGCGGAACGCGTTGCATCCACCGAATAGCCCAAATCTGCCAGCGCGCTGCGCGGCATTTCGACACGCACAATGACGCCTGAATCGCCCGGCTCGAAAGCTTCGCCATACGGCACGGGGACGAAATCGGCGGTCGCGTCTGATTGCGCGGTCCCGGCCGCGTTTTCCTGTGACTGCGCGCTTTCAGCCGCGCTATTCGTTTGAGCCTGGCGCGAGACATCCGTCACGCCCCCCGCCGTTTCCACGCCGTTCATCCGAGGACGCGACAAATTCCACGCGCCGATGACGAGAAGCACAGCAGCGGCCGCGGCAAGCGCGGACCATTCAAGCCGCTGCCATCGCGCGCGGCGCACCCGGTGGCGCGTCCGTTCGAGGCCGCGATGATGTTCACGAAAGGCGGAAACAAGCACGGGTTCCAGGTGTGCGGGAGCGCCGAGATTCGCGGAGTCGTCAGCGACGGTACCGAGCGCACCGGCGAGCATTTGCGCCTGAGCAAGGCGCGCGGCGCAACGTTCGCAAGTCTGCGCATGAAATTTAGCCATCACGGTGGCAGGCTTGTCGAGCACATTTGGCCGGGCCAAGTCGTGAACAATGCTGTCAAACTCCGCGCAGGTCATTTTGCAATTCTCCGTCTCCGTCTACTCCGTTGTGGTTCCCTTTCACAGCGCGTTTCATCTGCCTCCGGCAGCCCTCGAAGGCTTTTTTACCGCTGCGGGCGCGGGCCGCAATTTTGCCACCAGCATTTCGCGTGCACGAGCCAGGCGCGAACGTATCGTGCCGATGGGACAATCGAGTGTCGCGGCAGCCGTCGAATAATCGAAGCCCTGAAGATCGCAGAGCGTTACCGCTTCCCGATAGTGCTCGGGCAGCGCGAGGATCGCGCGGCGCACGCGCTCGATAATTTCAGCGCGAGCCAGATCGTCAGATAAAGACTCACCTAGCCCATAGGAGAGTGACGCCTGGCCCGCGCGGACCTGCAAATCGTCGTCCCCGGCGAGCGGGACGAAGCGGCTGTTCGACTCAACAAGACGCCGCACGTGATTCCGCGCGATGCCGAATAGAAAGGCCTGAGGCGTGCCGCGAGCGGAATCGAATTTTGCGGATTCGCGAATCAGGGTCATGAAAGCCTCTTGCACCACTTCCTCGGCGGCTTCGGGACGCCCCGTCATGTGCAGCGCGAAACGATAAATCGGGCGCTGATGGCGCAAGTAGAACGAGCGAAATGCTTCTTCGTCGCCGGTCCGCATGCGGCGCAGCAGTTCCTCGTCTCGGAGTTCGGGCCTGTCCGGCATACACTTTATTGGACGTATCCGCCGCGCCTTACGTATATGCATTCGGCCGGCAGAGGGGAAAAGTTCCAGAAAATCACGTCGAAAGTTAGGGACACGCCGCATGACAAAGGGTTGCACACATGGAACCTTGACCGCACGAGGCGACGTTTCGTACTTTAGAAGCGCGTTGTCGCAGAGGAACGCAGTGAAACGGAGGGCACATGCAGGAATTCGATCCGCACGTACTGGAAGAAAAGCCGATACCGCCGCCCGCGGAGTTTCAGAAACGAGCGCGCGTGCGTACGCTCGAAGAGTACCGGAAGATTTACGAACTCGCAAAAAATGACCCGGAAGGATTCTGGGGCGAGCAAGCGAAGATGCTCGACTGGTTCGAGCCGCCGAAGAAAGTGCTGGAGTGGGATTTGCCGCACGCGAAGTGGTTCAGCGGCGGAAAGCTGAACGTCGCGCACAATTGCCTGGACCGCCATCTGGCGGAGAATGGGGAGAAAGTCGCGCTCTTTTGGGAAGCGGAGGATGGGAAGCGGCTGAAGTTCACATATGCGGAACTGCACGAGCGCGTGTGCAAATTTGCGAATGCCCTGCTCGAGATCGGCGTGAAGAACGGCGATTGCGTGGCCGTTTATATGCCGATGATTCCGGAGTTGCCGATTGCGCTGCTGGCATGTGCGCGGATTGGCGCGATCCATTCGGTCGTGTTCGGCGGATTCAGCGCGGTGTCGCTGGCGGACCGCATTGGAGATGCGAAGGCGAAATGGCTGATCACCGCGGACGGTGGATTTCGGCGCGGGCACGTGGTCCCGTTGAAAGACACGGCGGACAAAGCGATTGAGAGCTGTCCCACAATTGAGAAAGTGGTGGTGGTGAAACGCACGGGCGAAAAAGTCGCGTGGAAGCAAGGCCGCGATTTGTGGTGGCACGAATTGGAAGAGAAAGCACAGGCGAAGTGCCCCGCTCCGGCGTTTGAGTCGGAGCATCCGCTCTACATTCTGTACACAAGCGGAACGACGGGAAAGCCAAAGGGCGTCCTGCACACTTCCGCCGGATATTTGCTCGGCTGCATGTACACGATGCAATTAGTTTTCGATTTGCGCGCCGACGATGTGTACTGGTGCACGGCGGACGTTGGCTGGGTGACGGGGCACAGCTATCTGGTTTACGGGCCGCTGGCGAATGGCGCAACATGCGTGATGTACGAAGGAGCGCCGGATTTTCCGAAGCGCGACCGCTTCTGGGAGATTGTCGAGCGCTACAAAGTGTCGATTTTTTACAGCTCGGCGACGGCGGTGCGTGCGTTCATGGCGTGGGGCAACGATTGGATCACGAAGCGCGACTTGTCGAGCTTGCGGCTGCTGGGAACGGTCGGCGAGCCGATCAATCCGGCGGCGTGGAAATGGTATTTCGACGTGATTGGCGGGAATCGCTGCCCGATTGTCGACACTTGGTGGCAGACGGAGACAGGCTCAATCATGATTTCGCCGCTCCCGGGCGCAACGCCGACGAAGCCTGGCTCGGCAACTCTGCCGATGCCCGGAGTGATTTCGCGCGTGGTCACAATGAAAGGCGAGCCGGTGAAGCCCGGGGAAACGGGATACCTGGTGATCGAGAAGCCGTGGCCTTCGATGCTGCGGACAATTTATGGTGACGATGAACGCTTCACGCGCGATTACTGGACGCGCATTCCCGGCGTCTATTTCACCGGTGATGCCGCGCAGCTCGATGCGGACGGATACACGTGGGTGCTGGGGCGCGTTGACGACGTGATTAAAGTGGCGGGGCACAGGTTGAGTTCGATGGAAATCGAGAGCGCGCTGGTGAGCCATCCGTCGGTGGCGGAGGCGGCGGTGGTTGCGCGTCCCGATGAAATCAAAGGCGAAGCGATTGTATGTTTTGTGACGCTGCGCGCCGGGATGGAACCAACGCGCGAATTGCGCGCGGCATTGAGCGAGCATGTGGCAGAGACGATCGGCAGTATTGCGCGGCCCAGCGAAGTGCGCTTCGCCGACGGTCTGCCGAAGACGCGCAGCGGGAAAATCATGCGGCGGCTGCTGCGCGAAGTCGCGGAAAAGGGCGGCGTCTCCGGCGACACGACCACGCTCGAAGATTTAAGCGTGATCGCAAAACTCGCCGGCGCAAAGGGCACCGACGAAGAATAGTGACGGGACACGCCGCATTCGCTTCCGCAAAAAACGATGGGTCGTTCCACGCGGCACACGCATCCAAGAAAGGAAGGAGGAAATTATGGAACCCAGAATCGACGTCATGAAAGTGGATCCCAAGGCGTATCAGGCTATGTCCAGTTTGGAAAATTATCTGCGCAACTCCGGACTCGAAAAACCTTTGGTAAACCTTATGATCACGCGCGCTTCGCAAATCAACGGCTGCGCCTACTGCATCGACATGCACACCAAAGACGCGCGCGCCGCCGGCGAAACCGAGCAGCGTCTCTACGAACTGGACGCGTGGCGTGAGACTCCCTTCTATTCCGATCGTGAACGCGCTGCGCTGGCCTGGACCGAATCGCTCACCCTCGTTTCCGAGACCCACGTGCCCGACGAAGTTTTCGAAGAAGTGAAAAAGCATTTCTCCGAAGCCGAAATTGTCGCGCTCACCATCGCGGTGGTTGGCATCAACGGCTGGAACCGCATCGCCATCGCGATGCGCGCCGTCCCCGGCACCTACCAGCCCGGCCAGTGGGAGCAGCAGCAGCATAAGCGCGCCGCGCAGCAAAACGCGTAGCGCAAATGGGAAGCGGGGCTGGCGATTGCCGGCCCCTGCTGCAGCGACAACTTTGGTCCAATTCCGACCAATTCGAGCCGCTACGCAATCGGTTCGAATACTGGCGTGATTGTGAGGGGGTCTGCTGTCAATGCAAATCGCCCTTCAAATAGCGTGACGCCGCTGTTCTCATTCACCAATCGCACAGCCAGAATTGGCTTAGCACTATCAACCAGATGGTCCTCACGTGCGTAGACTGAACCCATCGTCTCTTGATATCGCTGCGTTTGAATCGCGATGAATGCGTTCCGATTCCTCAAAATGCCTGCGATGAGTTTATGCCTCCTGCCGTCGGCATCAAAGCATTCTATATCGCCGACTCCACCGACCCAGCTTCCCGTAATGTCACAAAGTTCGTTTTCACCCTCACAGTAGATCAAGACAGCCCTCAAATAAGCCTTCGCAGTCTGAGTATCAGGGTTGGGTTCATTTGCAAATAAAATGACGACAGCGTTCTTTTCGGGGGTGTTCATTCTTTCGTACAAACCGTCTAGAGGGCCATCCAGAAAAACCGGTCGAGCACCAACGTATTGAATGTTAGGCAGGGACCTGGCACTCCTTACAGCCTCTGCGGGTGCTGGCCGTGCCACAGGGGCTCCGATGTGAACGTCACGGGCTTGACCAATCTGAACCGGGGCCTGGATATTTCCGGATCCACCCGTAACAGACGGCATGGCCGTCGCGCTACTGTTCGTTACCGCGGTTGAGGCTTCCTTTTGTCGTAGCTGACGCCAAGCGATAACAACGGCAACGACTGCCAGAAAAACGATGATTTCCCACTGATAGTTTTCGACAAACCAGTGCATCATGTGGCGATTTTATCACTGATGTTGCGAATCCGCTGCGATACCCTTTGCTGCGCCGAAGACGGACCTACAACGTTTCGGGCTCAGAGAGGGCTGCGCCGTTGGTGGCGGTGACGCGGGCGTACCAGCGGGCGGAATCCTTCAGGATGCGACGGCGGGTGGGGAAATCGACAAAGATCATGCCGAAGCGCTGCGTGTAGCCTTCCTGCCATTCGAAATTATCGATCAGCGACCAATGAAGATAGCCGAGCAGCGGAACGCCTTCTCGCGAGGCGCGCGCAAAAGCCTGAAGATAGCGCGCGGTGAAGTCGATGCGTTGAGGATCGTGCACTTTGCCGTCGAGGGAAACCCAGTCGCGGCAAGAGCAGCCATTTTCGGTGATCAGAATGGGATGTGTGTAGCGCTCGTAAAGCCACTTCGGCGCCCAATATAGAGCGTCGGGCGTCACCTGCCAGCCGAAAGCGGTGATCGGAAAGCCAGCGGGGAAATGGAACTCTTCAGGATGGCCATCCGCGCCGGCGCGCACCAACCAGCCGCCGTAAAGATTGACGCCGAGAAAATCGAGGGGCTGCTGAATCGTTTCCATGTCTCCCGGGACGATTTCAGGAGCGTCTTTGCCGAGCGCGGCGAGCGCGCCGGCGGGATAGTGTCCGAGGAAAACGGGATCGAGCCACCAGGAATTTTCGCGCCACCAATGAGCGCCGGAGAAACGGTCGAGCGGGCTGGAAAACGTAGACTCCCGCGCGGCGGCGATGTCGGCGGCAGAATCCGTGGCGGGTAAGGAAGGAGAGACGTCGCAAGCGTAGCCGATTTGGGCGCGTTGATGCGAGTTTGCGCGGATGGACTGAACGGCGCGTCCGTGCGCGAGAAACGTGATGTGCGCGGCGCGCATGTACTCGGCGCGGGCGCGTTTTTCGCCGGGCGCTTGCACTCCCGTGACGTAAGCGCCGCCGATGAACGAGCGCGGCTCGTTGATGGTGAGCCAGCGCGTCACGCGATCAGAAAGAGCACGGGCAACGATGACGGCGTAATCGGCGAACCACTGCGGCATGTCGCGACTGAGCCAGCCGCCGCGGCGATGCAGCGCGAGCGGCGTGTCCCAGTGAAATAGCGTGACGACCGGCGCGATGCCCGCGGCGAGGAGCGCGTCGACGAGGCGGCTGTAGAAGTCAATTCCCTTTTGATTGGCGCTGCCGACGCCTTCCGGAAGCACGCGCGTCCAGGAAATGCTGAAGCGAAATGCGGTGAGGCCCATGTCGCGCATGTGGGCGATGTCTTCCGCGTAACGGTGATAGAAATCGCAGGCGACGTCACCAGTTTGGCCGTCGCGGATTTTGCCGGGCTGCTGCACGAATTCGTCCCAGACGGAAAGGCCCTTGCCGCCTTCGCGCGCGGCGCCTTCGATTTGATACGCGGAAGTCGAGGCGCCCCAAAGGAAATTCTTTGGAAACGGGGACGGAGTTGGCGAGGCGGACGATGCTTGTGCGATGGGATTTTTGAGGAGATGCGTGGCCGCGTTCGCGGCGCGCAAGTTTGCCAACGCAAAGGCCGAAGCGCCGGAAACGGAGAGGAATTCGCGGCGGGTGAAATCGTGCGAAACGGTTCGTGGGCGCGTCATTTCGTATGCCCTCCTGAATCCGCACAATAGCGCAGAATAAAGAAACAGCAGGTTCCTCGTCGCATGGCCTGCCTACGGCAGGTAAACTCCTCGGAATGACAGCTATTTCTGCGGGTCGAACATGCCGGCGGCGACGCGCGTGACGAAGCTGCGCGGGGCCAGGCGCTGGCCTTCGACGCTCAGCTTGTTTTTTAAGCCGGAGATTACGCTGCTCTTCCCTTCCGCGAGCGCACGCAATCCGACTCGCGCCACTTTTTCCGCCGTCTCCGCGCCAC